>JBFMFT010000298.1:0-6777 GCA_040751925.1 Chloroflexota bacterium | reverse complement strand
ATTGAGCGGGCGGCGGCCGTCAATGCCGACCTCCGCGATTTTTTTTCGGCGGGGATTGGGGGATTAGGGGATTTTTGTTGTCAAATCCCCTAACCCCCACGAATACTTTGGCTAACAATCCAGTTGGAAGTCCTGGTTGATTGTCAGACCCACCGTAACCACCACGGTAGCCGAGTCTGGCGTGCAGCCGCCATAGGAGGCGATGAACGTGTATGCGCCGGCCAGCAGCCCGGCCGCTTCATACTCACCGAAGGCATCGGTCGTGGCCGACCCACTTTCCAGCCCGATCCAGGTAACAACTGCGCCAGCCACGTTGGTATCGCCTACGACGTTGCCGCTGGTCGTGGAGGGGGCTTGCTCGATGAGTGTTTGTTCATCAAAGGTGTCGTCGTAATAGTAACCGGCCGCCCATAACTCATCGGCAGCCAGAGCGTCTATGGCTTGCAATGAGCCACCACTCCCCTCGGATGGCGTGGGTACGGAGTCCCAGGTCACGCCGTCCCAATGGAGAATCAGCGGCCCAAAGCCGGACGTGCCGACGGCCCATACATCATTCGTACTGACGGCCGCCACCCCGTACATGATCTGCCCAGGGGCGCCGAGCGTCCGTGTCCAATTTGAGCCGTTCCAATGCTCAAAGAAGGATAGGTTCACCAGGTATTTGCCGTAATCCAGCACCCTGGAACCGGCCGCCCACATGTCGTTGGTAGCCACGGCGTCCACGTCGCGCAGGGAATAACTTACTTCGCTGTAGGCCGGCCGGGGCTGGGGGCTGTTTACACGCTGCCAACTAACTCCGTTGTAGCGACAGGTGGTGTTGTCGCCAACGGCCCAGATGTCCGTGGCCGAGACAACGGTGACGCCATATAGGGGAACCCGGCAGCGGTTATTGACGGCACTCCAACTCACCCCATCCCAGTGTAGAATCATGGCCCGTTCCGGGTAACCGCCTCCACCAACTGCCCACACGTCGCTAGGGCCAACGGCCGCCACCGCTCGCAGCTTATTGATCAGATTGCTGCCACCGGGGTTGGGGCTGGCTACAATGGTCCAGGCTGTGCCATCCCAGTGCTGGATGAGTGTCTCGCTCTTGAGAGAGGCAAAGTCCTCGGAGTAGCCCATGGCCCATACGTCATTCGTGGCGACGGCCGCCACGTCCTGTAGGGTAGCATAATCCATGCCTGACCAGGACGGATCAGGCGTGGTGACAATCTGCCAATTTACGCCATCCCAGTGCTGGGCCAAAGTACGACGGCCGGTTTCGGTGGGTGGTACGTTGGGGTTCCAATCCCCCACCACCCAGATGTCGTTCGAGGAGACGGCCGCAATACCATACAGGGCGTTATCGCGGCTGCCCTGGTTGGGACTGGTGACGACACCCCAGGCAGGCAAGCTGCCCAGGGCGCTGGCGGAAGCCAGGGCCATCAACAAGGTCAGGCCACAGGCCAGGACGATTAAGATACGCAGGTAAGGTTTTCCAAACATCACTTTCTCCTTTGGTAACTCCTCAGGCACTCTGTAGAAACCAGGTTTTTGACGAGCAATCACGATGGTTGCCCAGGGAAAAACCTGGTTTCTAGCTGAGTAGTTACCCCCTTTGTCAGAGTAGTGGCGCGATGGGCAGGGGCAAATTGCCA
Source organism: Chloroflexota bacterium (assembly GCA_040751925.1). Classification (GTDB taxonomy): domain Bacteria; phylum Chloroflexota; class Anaerolineae; order Promineifilales; family Promineifilaceae; genus JBFMFT01. Next base: position 5,140 of record JBFMFT010000298.1, on the reverse strand, counting down.
CCGGCTGACACGATTGCTGCCCAAGAAGTTAGGCGCGAGGTGTTAAGAAAACCTTACGAAAGGCTTACCAGGGGCTAACAAGATGGCGAATGATGAATGACGAGTTCTGGTCTTCGTCATTCATCATTCCGATTTCATCATTCTGCTTACCCATTGCGGGCCAGGCGACCCTTGCGCTTGGCGAAGCGCTCGGCTTGACCGAAGACCCACAACCCCAACGGCACTGTGACCAGAGCCAGCAGCAGGGCCGGCCAGGCGAATTGCAGCAGTTGGACGGTGGGCAGACCGTCAATCAGGGCCGCCCGCACCCCTTCCAGCACGTAGGTAGCCGGGGAGATGACAGCTAGAGTCTGGAAAGCGGCCGGCAGCACTTCCACCGGATAGTAGACGCCCGACACCAGCAGCAAGGTAGCGATGATGATGTGGGTCATCTGCGCTCCACGTTCGGGGAAAAGCAACGGCAGCACCGCGCCTAGCACACCAATCCCCACGAAGGAGAACGTGCCGGCGACCATGACCAGCGTGCCGCCCAACAGGTTGGCCTTCGCTAGATCAATCTGGAAGATCAGGGCCGTCACGGCCAGGATGACGCCAGTGAAGAAGAGGCTGTAGACCATGGCGAAAGCGGTGTGACCGACCATGTGAATCAGGCGCGGCACGGGGGCCATCAGGGTATACTCAATCGTCCCTTCCCACCGTTCGATAGCCACCACTTCCGTCACCCAGTAGAAGATGGATGACAGGTAGCGCCAGACCAGCGTGCCGATGAGCAGGTAAAGCACCAGGAAGCGGCTGTCTACGTTGCTACTGCCGCCACCGAGAAGTTCCATGCCCAGGCCGATGTAGCTCACCGACAGGCTGTTGACGATAGAATAGACGAGCCAGACCAATTCCCAGGCCCAGTAACGCCGGACCAGGTTCCAATTGCGCTCGACGAAAGCATAAGAGGCGCGTATTTGTTGCGTTGCCAATGTAGTCATTGCGCTATCCTCAAAGTATTGGGTATTGCGTAATGCGTAAGCCTGTCAACGGATTACGCATTACGTCTTAGATGGGTTCATCCGTCTCCTGCACCAACGCCTTGCCGGTCAGTTGCAGGAAAACGTCTTCCAGGGTCGGTTCGTGGCCGTTGCTGCGATGGGCCAGGGTTTTCAGCCCGGCCGGGGTATCCAATGCCACCACCCGGCCGCCTTCCATGATGGCGATGCGGTCACACAGGTTCTCCGCCTCCACCATGTCGTGGGTGGTTAGCAAGATGGTTGTGCCATTGTTGTCCCGCAGCTCGCGGACGAAGGCTTGCACTTCCCGCTTGGAGCGGGGATCCAGGCCAGTGGTCGGCTCGTCCAGCAGCAAGAGCTTGGGCGAACTGAGCAGGGCGCGGGCGACGGCTACTTTCTGCTGCATCCCCCGCGACATCTGCTCCATGGGCTGGTTGATGTTCTTATCGGGAATACCCAGCCGGCCGAGAATCGCCAACACCTGCTGCCGGATCTCCGTTGAGTCCACGCCGTACAGCCGCGCTCCGTAGAATAGATTCTCCATCGGCGAGAGCTTCTTGAAGAAAGCCGCTTCTACCGAGACGCGGTTAATCATGCGCTGCACAGTCATGGCCTCGTGAACCACGTCGTGGCCGAAGACCTCCACCCGGCCGTCGTCGGGGATGAGCAGGGTAGCGATCAGGCGGATCAGGGTAGATTTGCCACTACCGTTCGGCCCCAGGACGCCAAAGATTTCGCCCCGGCCGACCTCAAAGGAAATGCGATTGACGGCAATAGTGGGGCCGCCGCCGTTCTTTTTGTCCGCTTGCCCGTTCTTGCCATTCGTCCAGGGCCAATGAACTTTCTTAGGGCCGCCAAAGGCCTTGTAAGCGTTGTCCACGCGGATGGCAATGTCGCTTGGTTGATTCATGGTGTTGTCCTCAATACAGGTCAAGTTGGAAACATGACTTACAACAGGTCAAGTTGGAAAAGTGACTTACAACAGGTCAAGTTGAAAACGTGACCTACAAGGTTTGCGTCGTCAGGTCTACACCCGGCCGCAACTCCTTCTCATACAGGTCGTATTGGCGGGCCACGCGCATCCCAGCCTTCTCGTACAGGCGGGTCGCCCCAGTCAGATTGCTGGCGTCCACGCCCAAGCCGACCTTATGATGGCCGCGCCGGTAGAACTCACCAAAGGTGTGGTAGAGCAGGGCCAAACCGAGCCCTTGCTTGCGCCAGGGCCGGCGAACACCCAACGTACCCAGCCAACCCATTTCGGGGTCTTCGGGCGGGCGGGGCGGCCAGCACAAGGAGACGCCAGCCACCTGGTCGCCGTACATGGCCAAGAACCACAAGCTGGGGTCGAAGAGCGGGTCATGGGTCATAAAGTGCCGCCAGACCTGCAACTCCTCGTCCAACGGCCGGGCCACGTAACCCCAGTGATCCTGGAAGGAGTCCTGGACGGCCTGGATAGCCACTCGTTCATCCTGCCCCACGACCAGGGTTCGCCAGGTGATCCCGGCCGGCCAGACCGGTTCTAGCGGGGCTGTCTCCATCTCGATGAGCATCCGCCAACTGTGGCGAATCAGGGTGAAGCCGCTCTGCTCAAACAGGATATGAGCGGCCGCATCGGTGCTGGGAGCGTGGCTGTGCAGGACAACCCGCGCCCCATCAGGGGTCAGGGGGATAGACTGGCGGGCCCGTTGCTCGGCCCAGCCCAACAGTTGGCGGCCGACACCCTGGCCCTGGTAGTCCGGGTGAACCCGACCCCAGGCGCGGATGGTCACGTGGGGGTTGTTGGGATCCCAGATTTCGAGGAAGCCAACCACGCGGCCGTCGGCGGCCACCGCCACCCGCACGTCGCGCCCCAAATCAAAGCCGGGCGTAGCCCAATGCACCTGCATATCTTCCACGTCTTCTTCGGCCGCGCCGTGTTGAACCAGCGAGTAGGCGTTGGCTACGTCTACCACCGCCTGGGCGTCATCCATCGTGGCCGGCCGCAGGCTGTAAGGGGCGGCCCGTCGCTGGTTGTGTCCATTGCCGCTCATCAGCGGCCGGGTTATTTCGTTAAGAGCGGTGTTCAGCGCACCCGTCAATTCCATTTCTGCTACGTCTAACATGACATCCTCCATTCTTCACGTTTCACGCTTCACGTTCCTACATCTCTGCCCATTCTTCGCGCAGGATACCCATGTACACGCCGTCCCAACGCCGGCCGTCGCGGTGCAACTCACCTCGAATACGCCCTTCGACCTTAAAGCCAGCCTTCTCGTAGGAGCGTTGAGCGCGGGTGTTGTACTCAAAGACGCCCAACGTCACCCGATGCAGGTTCAATTCGCTAAAGGCGTAGCGCAGGGCCAGCTTCATGGCCTCTGTGCCATAGCCGCGCCCCCAGTATTCCCGCTCGCCAATGCCGATGCCGACCCAGGCGTTGCCATTCTTCCAATCCACCCACAAGCCGACGAAGCCGAGCAGCCGGTCGCCGGCCAGGGCGCGAATCATAAAGTCAAAGGCATTCTCTTTGGGCTTGTCCAGCTTCAATTCGTCCTTGATTTCGGCCAGGGTAAACGGCCGGGCCGGGTCACTATCCAGCAGGCGGCTGAACTCCGTATCCCGCCACCAGTGGGCCATCTTCTCCGCGTCTTTATCGGGGTCGCCGGCCGTCAGGCGCACTAATTCACCTTGTAGTAATGAAGTATTCATCGTTTTGTCCTCTTTGAGAGAGGTGAAACGTGAAACGTGAAGCGATCTTCTCACGTTTCACGTTTCACGCTTCACGCCTTTGCCATTCTTCCCGCAGGATACCCATCACCAGCGCGTCGTAACGCCGGCCGTCCCGTTGGAGCAGTTGGCGGCGACGCACTTCGATGGTGAAGCCAGCCCGTTGCAGGAAGTGGATGGCGGCCGGGTTGTACTCACTCGTGTACATGCTCAAGCGGTACAGGTTCAGTTCGTGAAAGGCGTAGCGCAGGGCCAGTCGTAAAGCCTCAGTCCCGTAGCCCTGGCCCCGGTCTTCCGGCCGGCCGATGCCCATTTGCAGCCAACCGCAGCCGTGCGACCAATCAATCCAACGGACGGTGGCGAAACCCACCAGCCGGTCATCGGCCACCGTGCGGAGGGCAAAGTAGAAGTGCGGCTTGTGGGCGATGGCATCCTTCTCCATCTCCTCGTACTTCTTTTTGACCTGATGCGTGGAGAGCGGCCGGGCCGGGTCAATGTCCAACAGTCGCAGATACTCGGTGTCGTGTGTCCACTGCGCTTCGATCTCGGCGTCCTTATCTGGATTAAACGCATCGAAGTAGATCCTTTCACCCTTGAATAGCGAGAGATTCATGGTTATTCTCCTGTAAGAACGTGAGGCGTGAAACGTGAAACGTGAAGAGGTTTTGTCACGTTTCACGCTTCACGTTTCACGCCATACCCAATTTGCCCAACTCGGCCGGAACGCCTAGCCCCGGCCGGAACTGCACGGCCGCCATACCCAGGGCCTGGGCGGCGGCCACGTTGTCGGGGTTGTCGTCAATGAAAACTGTCTCGGCCGGCTGTCGGCCCAGGCGGCGCAGGGTCGTCCAGTAGATGTCCGGGTCGGGTTTCATCACCCCTTCCTCGGCCGAACAGACGATCACATCAAAAGCGTCGGCGATGGGGTAACGGGTGGTTAATTCCCGGCGCAAGGCGTCGGTGGCGTTGCTGATGACGGCCGTCTGGTAGTGGGGTCGCAGTTGGCGAATGTAGGCGACCAATTCACCATCCAGCGCGTCGCCGGCCCAGAAATCCCGCCGGAACTGGGTTAGCTGCTCACTAGAGAGGTTAAGCCGCCGGCCGACCCAGGCCCATAGTTCGGCCGTCGAGATTTCACCCAATTGCGCCTTCGTACCCATTTCACCACCAAACACAATCGCCTCCGATTCCCATTCAGCCAGGCCGAGGCGCATTTCCCAGGCCAGCCGACTACGCCGGTCTTGGGTGCGAATCAGCACACCACCGATGTCGAAGATGACAGCTTTGATCACCAATACCTCCTCCAAAGTAACGAGAAACCGAGTTTCTTCTTAGAAACTCGGTTTCTGCTCTGTCTGAAAGCAAGCAGATACCAAGACGAAACAGGACGCCTGCACAACGCCTGCGCCCTTTTCCGCAAATGGATTGAACCAGTGGGG
>JBFMFT010000297.1:0-6785 GCA_040751925.1 Chloroflexota bacterium | reverse complement strand
TCCGCCCCGCCGCCGCCCCCTCCCTCTGTCCAGCCGGCCGCCAGAGAGTTCGAACCAGCCCCGGCCGCCTCGCCGCCAGAAGTCGCCATTGCCGAGGGTGAACGGCCGCCAGCCGCTACCGTCGAGACACCCACGCCACCCCCACCCCAACTCCGTCGCCGCCCGGCCGTCGCCCCCGATCCGGCCGGGCTATTGCAACCAGTAACCGTCCTCAAGGGTGTTGGGCCAAAGCTGGCCGAGACGTTGGAGCGGTTAGGGGTCAAGACCATTCGCGATTTACTTTACCTGTTCCCGCGCCGCTACGACGACTACACCCTCCTCAAGCCCATCAACCGCCTGTCTTACGGCGAGACCGTTACCGTCATTGGCACGATCTGGGAGACGAGGGCGCGCCGCAAAGGGGCACAGGTCATCGTCCAATCAGTGGTCAACGATGGCACCGGCTCGCTTACTGTGACCTGGTTCAACCAACCCTGGCTAACCGAAAAACTCAACGCCGGTCTGCAAATCGTCCTCAGTGGCACGATTGAGCAATTCCTGGGCCGGCCGGTGATGAACCAGCCCGCCTGGGAGCCGTTGGAGCTTGAGCCGCTCAAGACGCGGCGCATTGTGCCGGTCTATCCTCTCACCGAAGGGCTGGCCCCGCACAAGCTACGGGAAATGACCCGCAAAGCCCTGGAAGAGTGGAGCGACCGCCTGCCCGACCCCCTGCCGGCCACTCTCCTCCAGCAGCGCAATCTATACGACCTGCCCGAAGCTATCCGCCAGATTCACTTTCCCGATTCCCAGGAGACACTGCACAAGGCCCGCCAACGGCTAACCTTCGAGGAACTTTTCTTGCTGCAAATGGGGATGTTGGGGCAGCGAAAGGAATGGCGGGTGCGGCCGGCCATCCCCCTCCCGGCCGATTCGGGTCAACTCGCGGCCTTCTTCACCACTTTGCCCTTCCAACTGACCGGCGCCCAACAGCGAGTCATTGGCGAGATTACCGGCGACCTGGCCCAACCCGTTCCCATGAATCGGCTGCTGCAAGGCGATGTGGGTTCGGGCAAGACGGTGGTGGCGGCGGCGGCTATGCTCGTGGCGGCCCAGGCGGGAGCGCAGGCAGCCCTCATGGCCCCCACCGAAATCCTGGCCGAGCAGCACTACCGGGGGCTGGAGCGGTTGTTGCGGCCAATGGGCGTCACGGTACGCCTGCTGACCGGCAGCACGCCGGCCGCCGAAAAGGAGCGCGTTTACACGGAGTTGGCTGATGGAACAGCCCAGGTCGCCATCGGTACCCACGCCCTCATCCAACCCAACGTCCAGTTCAAGCGGCTGGCTCTGGCGGTGATTGACGAGCAGCACCGCTTTGGCGTAGACCAACGCCAGGCTCTACGGGACAAGGGGGCGTTGGCCGACGACGGCCGCCCCAACCCCCACCTGCTGGTGATGAGCGCGACGCCCATCCCCCGCACCCTGGCCCTCTCTCTATACGGCGACCTCGACTTTTCTAGCCTGGACGAAATGCCTCCCGGCCGCCAGGAGATCAAGACTCGTTGGCTGCAGCCCAGCCAGCGCGAACGGGCCTACGCCTTCGTCCGCCGCCAGGTAGAGAGCGGCCGTCAGGCCTTCATTATTTGCCCACTGGTCGAAGAATCGGACAAAATTGACGCTGCCTCGGCTATCGCCGAACACGCCCGTTTGCAAGAAAAGATTTTCCCCGACCTGAAGCTGGGGCTGGTGCACGGCCGGCTGAAAGCCGACGAGAAGGAAGCGGCCATGCGCGCTTTCTACCAGGGCGAGACAGACGTGCTGGTGGCGACGGCGGTCATCGAGGTCGGCATTGACGTACCCAACAGTACCGTCATTCTCATCGAGGGGGCCAATCGCTTCGGGTTAGCTCAACTGCACCAGTTTCGCGGGCGGGTCGGCCGTGGCGAGTACCCCTCCTATTGTCTCCTGCTGGCCGACAGCAGCGATGGCGACGTGGAAGATCGTCTGACGGCGATGGAGCAAACCACCGACGGCTTCCTCCTGGCCGAGAAGGACTTAGAACTGCGTGGCCCCGGCGAGTTTTTCGGCCGCCGGCAGAGCGGCCTACCCGAACTGCGCCTGGCTTCATTGTTAGATATGCAAGGGCTGACGGCCGCCCGCCAGGAGGCCCAGGCCATTTTCGAGAAAGACCCCGACCTGGCGTGGCCCGAACACCGCTTGCTGAAGGAGCAGGTGGCCCACTTCTGGCAGCAGGGAGGCGACGTGAGTTAAGGCGGAAGGCAGAAGGATGAAGGATGAATCAAAATTTCATCCTTCATCCTTCAAAGGAGATTTTCTTGACTCGACGGGCCATCTACCCCGGTACTTTTGACCCCGTCCATTACGGCCACCTGGACTTGATGAGGCGGGCCTTAGCCATTTTTGATGAAGTGATCGTGGCCGTCTATGATCACGGCCGTCCCTCCAAATCGCTCCTCTTCAGCGCAGAGGAGCGGGCAGCGATGATCGAGGAAGCCTTGCCCAATGAGCCACGCCTCAAGGTCATGCGCTATGGCGGCTTGACCGTTGATTTTGCCCGCCAGGTGCAGGCGACGGCCATTGTGCGCGGGCTGCGGGTCTTTTCGGACTTTGAGTACGAGTTTCGCATGGCCCTGGCTAACCAACGGCTGGCCCCCGAGCTAGAGGTGGTCATTCTGATGACCCGCGAGGAACACACCTTCTTGAGCGGGACGATTGTGCGGGAAATTGCCTCCTTTGCCGGCGACGTGCGGACGATGGTGCCACCCCACGTAGCGGCCGCTCTCCACGCCCGGTTCAATAGCCAGGACGCCGACGAATTGCCCCGTCCCGTCCCATTGCGCGATTAAAACCTTTTGCGCTATAATAAAAACGCAGATGTTGAAGTCTCAAGGACTTCAATAATCTGAGGGCAGAAGTATGGATATACAGCATCTGGTGGATCGCCTGGAGCAAACCATTGGTGAAGGTAAACGGATTCCCCTGACGGCCGGGTTGATTGTGGACGAGACCCGCCTGTTGAGCATTATAGACCAGATGCGCGTCGCCATCCCTGAAGAAATCAAACGAGCCAACCGCATAGAAGCCGAAAAGGAACGCATCTTGGCCCAGGCCAAGGAAGAAGCCGAGCGGATTCGCAGCCTGGCTAAACAAGAAGCGGCCGAGCTAGTTAAGCGCGACTCGGTCATCGGTTCTGCCCAGCAACGGGCCGAGAGCATCATCGAGCGGGCACGGCGTGACGCCGACAATCTGCGTCACGACGCCGACGCTTACGTGGTGGAATCTCTGAGCAAACTAGAAGAAGAGCTGTTACATACTTTGGCCGTCGTCCGCAACGGCTTACGCAAGGTCGAGGCGGAACACGAGGCTGTCGCCGAACCGGCCGTTCAATCCTAGCTGGTGGGAATAGGTCTGCTGGGAGGACAGGCCTTTGGTGGAGCAGGCCTCGGGGGTCTTCAGAGACCTCCGAGGTCCTCTTAACCGGCTCAATCCAGACCTGACAGGTTTTCGGAAACTTGTCAGGTCTACTTGACAGGTCACAAGCTAAAGTTATAATTCTTTCATGCGGCGTGTGGCCGCTATTTTTTTGTCATTAGCAGAAACCTGGTTTTTGGAAAGAACCAGGTTTCTTAAAACCCCGAGGAACGAATCTATGGGTGCTCTTCCCAAGCGCAAACACTCCCGGTCGCGCCGGGACCGCCGGCGGGCCCACGACGCCCTCACTCCTATCACCCTGGTCAAATGCCCCAACTGCGGCGAGATGCACAGGGCGCACCATCTGTGCCTGAACTGCCGCCAATACCGGGGCCGCCAGGTGCTTCCGCCGATTGAAGAATAGAAACCAGGTTTTGTGCCAAAAACCTGGTTTCTCATCGGTCAACGGTGAGCGTCGCCTTTCTCTGCCCCGGCCAGGGGTCGCAGCAGGTGGGCATGGGCCACGACTTGTACGAGCGTGTCCCGGCCGCCCGTGCTGTGTTCGAGCAGGCCGACGACCTGTTGGGCTTGGCCCTTTCCACCTTGTGCTTCCAGGGGCCGGAAGACGCTCTCACCGACACCGCTAACCAACAACCCGCCCTATTTGTCACCAGTGTCGCCACCTGGCAGGCCATGGCGGCCCAGGGCTGGCCGGCCGCCGCTTACGCCGCCGGTCACAGCCTGGGTGAGTTCTCGGCCCTGGTCATCGCCGGCAGCCTGGCCTTTGCTGATGGTTTGAGGCTGGTGCGGCGGCGCGGCGAATTGATGAAGGCGGCCGGGCAGCGGCAGCCGGGGGCGATGGCGGCGATTCTGGCCCTGGACGCCGTCCAGGTGGAAGCTATCTGCGCCCAGGCCCAGGCGACCACCGGCCGCGTCGTCCAACTAGCTAACGACAACTGCCCCGGCCAGTCTGTTATCTCCGGCGACGAAGTGGCTTTAGAAGAGGCTATGAAGTTGGCTCAGGCGGCCGGGGCGCGTAAGGTCGTTCGCCTACCCATCACCATTGCCGCCCATTCGCCACTCATGGCCCCGGCGGCGGCCGAGTTTGCGGCGGCCGTCACCGCCACCCCCATCGCCGCCCCCCAAATCCCCCTTATTGGCAACGTCTCCGCCCAACCCTTGACGACACCGGCGGCGATTCGCGCCGAGTTAGCCGCCCAATTGACCGGGCCGGTACGCTGGCGCGAATCCATCCACTATCTATTACGAGAAGGGGTAGATACGTTCGTCGAGGTTGGGCCGGGCGACGTTTTGTTGAGCCTGGTCAAGCGGATAGACCGCCAGGCCAAGCGGCTCAAGTTCGAATGAGAGTAGGTGTATCTACTCTACCTCACCGCCGAGACGCGGAGGCCGCTGAGGAAATGATGACAACAAACTCCGGGTTCTCTGCGACTCTGCGGTGGGCAATTATGGGTTCGTCGTACCTGAAAGGAAGGGTCATGGAAAGTCCAGGCGTAAGGAGGTGATCATCTGCCGGACAAAACCAGTCGCGTTGATCTGTTCAATAGTAGCCGTTGGTAATTGTAATTGTTGAAAAGAAGTATAGGAGAGGAAACCATGACCATCAATATCCTTTTGGGTGTCGTGATTGGCGCAGTGTTGGGCTTCTTGTTGACGCCCACCTTGAGTAGAAGCCGGCAACGGGCGATGATGAACACGGCCGTTGGCCTGCTCGGCGCTCTGGCTTGCAGTTTACTGGCTAATTCCCTGTTCGCCCGCAAGCCAGAGGCCATTCCCACGTCCACCTTTGGCGTCATTGCCTACAGCCTGGTAATTGGCCTCGTGGGCGCAGGCGTTCTGTTATTTGTCTACAACGCCTTCCGGCCGTCGTCTAATTAACCCTCACACCTCGGCCGCAACACTTCTACACAACACAATCGCCCCAGGTATATGGTACACCTGGGGCGATTGCCTAAACACGGCCAATCAATGAGCCGTTACAAACTGCGCCTCTTCGGTGGAGCCTTTGAGGGCGGCCGTCGCCGCCTCGCCACTAGAAACAACCATCTGAATCTCGTCAAAATAACCCGCGCCGACAAAGCTCTGGTGCTTGATAGCCTCAAAGCCATACTCGCGTTCTAACTCAAACTCGCGCTGCTGCACTTTGGAGTAAGCGGCCATGCCCTGGTCGCGGTAGCCACGCGCCAGGTCAAACATACTGGCGTTCAGGGTATGGAAGCCGGCCAGGGTGACGAACTGGAACTTATAGCCCATTTCACCCAATCGCTCCTGGAAAGTGGCGATGGTGGCGTCGTCCAGCTTGCGCTTCCAGTTAAAGGAAGGCGAACAGTTGTAAGCCAGGGGCTTACCAGGGAACTTTTCGTGAATCCCTTCGGCAAAGGCGCGGGCTTCGCCCAGGTCAGGCGTAGACGTTTCGCACCAGATCATATCCGCGTAAGGGGCGTAGGCCCGGCCGCGAGCAATGGCGTAGTCCAGACCGCCCGTGACCTCGAAATACCCCTCGACGGTATGCCTGCCCGTCAGGAAGGGCTGGTCAACGGCATCAATGTCGCTGCGAAGCAAGTGGCCGGAGTCGGCGTCAGTACGGGCGATCAGGATGGTCGGCACACCCATCACGTCGGCCGCCAGGCGGGCGGCGATGAGCTTGCGGATGAACTCGCCAACGGGCACCAACACCTTGCCGCCCATGTGACCGCACTTCTTAGCCGAGGAAAGCTGGTCTTCCAGGTGAACACCGGCCGCCCCCGCTTCAATCATCGCTTTCATCAGTTCGTAGGTATTGAGTGGGCCGCCGAAGCCCGATTCGGCGTCAGCCACCAGGGGAGCCAGCCAATACGTGTCGTCCTTGCCCTGGCTGTGGTGAATCTGGTCAGCCCGCAGGAGAGAATTGTTGATTCGCGTCACCAGATTGGGCGCGCTGTCCACCGGATAGAGGCTTTGGTCAGGATACATCTGGGCGGCGTCGTTGGCATCGGCCGCAATCTGCCAGCCACTCACGTAGATCGCCTGCAAACCGGCCGCCACCTGCTGCACCGCCTGGTTGCCGGTCAGGGCCCCCAAAGCCCGCACAAACGGTTGGCTACGCATCAAATTCCACAATCGCTCTGCTCCCATCCGGGCCAACGTATGCTCGATCCGCACCGTACCGGCCAGACGGGCCACGTCGGCGGCCGTATACGGGCGATGGATGCCCTGCCAACGGGGATCGTTGGCCCAGGGATGGGGGTGAGGGGAATTGCCATTCTGGCTAGTCGTCATGTCTAATCTCCTTTGTCAATAATCAGTTTTCAGTAACCAGTCATCAGTAGGGGCGAGGCAACGCGGAGAGGAAGCCGCTCGGAGAGGCGAATAACCGC
>JBFMFT010000296.1:0-6815 GCA_040751925.1 Chloroflexota bacterium | reverse complement strand
GGTGGCTACTCCTCTCTCTGAGTGGCATCCTCTCCGCGTTGCCTCGCCCCTACTAATCCGTCAATCCTGCCAATCCGTGTCCCCTGGCAAAAACCATGATCTGCCAGAAGCCACTCCGGTCTGTGTGAACACTTTGTAAACCGGCCGCCTCCGCGATAGCGATCACCTCTGCGCGGCGGTGCAGGTAGGGGTGGTATTTGCTGCCAAAGAGGGTGAGCAGGCCATCGAGCAAGCGGAAGGGAAGACGCAACCAGCCGGCTTCGACCGGGAAACTCAGAGCCAGGTAGTGGCGGGCGCGTGCGGCCGCCGGGGCTAACAACTCCCGCAAGTAAGGGTAACAGCAAATCACTCGATCCAGAAGCACCACGTCGGCCGCCTCAAATTGCTGGGCCGCCTGGGCAAAATCCGCCTGATGGTAGGTGACGGCCGCCCCGACGCCCAATCTTTCCGCGTTGGCCTGGGCTGCCTGCAAGTAGGCCGGCGAAGCGTCTACGCCTATAACCTGACTCACGACACCCCGGCGTAGCAATTCGTGGTGCGCCCCACCTGCTCCACAGCCAATGTCGAGCACGGTAGCTGGTGATTGCAGGTGGTTGAACAGGTAGGCCAGCAGGCTACGGCCGCGCTTGCTCAATCCCTTCTTCAGATAACTTTCGGCGTCTCCTTCAGCCCGTTGCGCGTTGAAGGTGTTCGCCAGGTCATTCACATTTTCAGAAGAACAACAATTACAGTCCATTTTTATGATCCAAATGATGTAGATTATAACCCAAAACACTCGCCTGTTGCCAGAAATCGTGGTAGAAAGGGGGCATCTCTACCAGGAGGGATTTCGTGACGACAACTGCATCGGCTATAACGGGAAGGACGGCCGCTCCGTCTAACAAACTGAGCGTCGGTACCAAGTTGGCTTTTGGGACAGGGGATTTGGGGCCAGCCATCGTCGCCGGTATCAACGGCTTCTTCCTCAATGCCTTTCTATTGGACGTGGCTGGGCTGCGGCCGGGGCTGGCCGGCCTCATCTTCCTACTGGTCAAGGTCTGGGACGCCGTCAATGACCCCATCATCGGCGCGTTGACCGACCGCACCAGGACCCGTTGGGGCCGCCGCCGGCCATGGCTGCTCTTTGGGGCCGTCCCCTTCGGTCTGGCCTATTTCCTCCACTGGATCGTGCCACCCCTGGGTGATATGGGCAAGTTCTGGTATTACCTGGTGGTAGCTATCCTGTTGGACACAGCTTATACGGCCGTCAACGTACCCTACACCGCCCTGACGCCTGAATTGAGCCACGACTACGACGAACGCACCAGCCTCAACACCTATCGCTTTAGCTTCTCCATCCTGGGCGGCCTCATCGCCGCCTTCACCCACCCCATCATTGTCAGCAGTATGGGCAACGTTTTTACCGGCAACGCGGTCAGCGCGACGGTCTGGGCGGTGGTCATCGTCGTCTCCAACGTCATCGCCTTTTCCTTTACCCGCGAAACGCACTTCCGCGAAGAACGGCCGGCCGGCCCCGGTTTCATCGAGGGGCTGGTTATCGCCTTCAAGAACCAGGCTTTTATCTACGTGACTGTTATCTACCTCCTATCCTGGTTGTGCATCCAGTTTGTGCAGACCAACCTGCTGCTCTACGTCAAATACTGGGTGGGGGCGGAGGAGCAGTTTGGGCCGCTGGTGGGCCTGGTGCAACTATCCTCATTCATCTTCCTACTCTTTTGGGCGCGGGTTAGTCAGCGCGTCGGCAAGCAGCGAGCTTATTACGTGGGAATGTCCTTCTGGATCGTCGTCGCCGTCGTCCTCTACTTCGTCCAACCAGGCCAGATGGGCGTTCTTTTCGTCCTGGCCGGTCTGGCCGGCGTCGGCGTAGCGACAGGCTATCTCATCCCCTGGAGTATGCTGCCCGACGTGATTGAACTGGACGAACTGGAAACGGGCCAACGGCGCGAAGGGGTCTTTTACGGCTTCTTCGTCTTTTTGCAGAAGCTGGGCATTTCGCTGGGGTTAGCCCTTTCTAATTTTGCCCTGGAAGCGACTGGCTACGTCAACCAGCAGCCGGGCGGCCCACTACCCACCCAGCCGGCGGCCGTCCTCACCGTCTTGCGCGTCTTCGTCAGCCTGGTACCGGCCGTCATTCTCCTAGCCAGCTTCCTCGTCGTCCACCGCTACCCCATCACCCGCGAGCGACACGCCCAGATCACCGCCGAATTGGAAAGGCGGCGGCAGTCTCGATGAGAAATTGGTAATTGGTAACTGACAATTACCAATGACCACCCCTACTTGCCAGCGCGGACGACGCTCTTCGCCAGCAGGTAGAGACCCAGCACAATCAAGACGGCCGGCCACAACAGGTCAGACCGCCCCCATCCGCCCAGGAAGAAGCCAAAAACGGCGAACAACGTCAGGCTGATGAGGATGAGACGGCCGCCCGCACCAATCCCCTGGCGCACGTGGCCGTCCAGAGTGTGCATAATCATAATGCCCACGCCGACGAAGCCTAGTATCAAAGCCCAGGCGTAGGCCCAACTATCCCAATCGCCGGTCAGGTTTTGGTAATAAAGCAGGCCGCCAATGCCACCGACGATGGAGCCTGGAATGGCTAACCCTGGCGCGCCGAGGAAAGCTCCCAACAAGAAACATCCGCCAACTCCGACCACAATTAACGGCCAGAGTTGATCCATCCGAACGCCAACGGCCAGACCTGGGATCATTTGCAGGGCCAGAAAGAACAGTCCGAGCCCAATCAAAATGAGACCGCCAATGATGGAACCACGTTTTTGCATCATGAACCTCCGGTGTTGGGTATTGCGTGTTCCGTGTCATCTTCACGCGCTATGCACTACGCAATACGCATGACGTGGTTGCACCTACGGCCGCCGGCCAGCCTAAACTCGCACGTTTCCAAGAAACGTGCGGCGTCTTCTCAAGACGCCTTCATCACTCCACTCGCCGAATGTTCGCCCCCAGGCGGCGCAGTTTCCCTTCAATGTCCTCATAGCCACGGTCAATTTGCTGGATGTTCTGAATGGTGGTGACCCCTTTGGCGCACAGGGCGGCCAAGACCATGGCCATACCGGCCCGGATGTCCGGGCTGGATAGCTCTTGCGGATTGGCGTATAGTCTGCTTGGCCCCTGCACCAGCACCCGGTGGGGATCGCATAGCACGATGCGCGCCCCCATAAAGATCAGCTTGTCCACGAAGAAGAAACGACTTTCGTACATCCAATCGTGCAGCAACACCGATCCCTGGGCCTGGGTTGCCAGAACGACGGCAATACTCATCAGATCAGGTGGGAAGCCGGGCCAGGGATGGGGCTTGATTTCGGGAATACGGCCGCCCAATGACGAGGCAATAGTCAAAGACTGCTCTCTGGGGATGAGAAGGTCGCGGCCGTCCACCTGCCAGCGAACCCCCAACCGTTCATAAACGAGACCAATCATCCCCAGATATTGCGGGTCGGCGTTGCGAATACGGGCCTGCCCGCCAGTGACGGCCACTGCTCCCACAAAACTGCCCACTTCCATAAAATCCGCGCCAATAGTGAACTCACCGCCGCGCAGCCGGCTGACCCCTTGAATCCGCAATTGATTGCTACCAATGCCTTCGATTTGCGCGCCCGCCTGTTGGAGAAAGTGGCATAGGTCGCGGATGTGCGGCTCGCTGGCCGCGTTATCAAGGATCGTTTCGCCCTTCGCCAAGACGGCGGCCATCACTGTATTCTCTGTCGCCGTCACACTGGCCTCCGCCTGGAGATAGTAGCCTGCCCCACGCAGTTGTCTGGCGACGATAGTAAAGCTACCTCTTTCGTCTAGTTCAACCGTCGCCCCTAACGCTCGCAACCCCTGTACCAACGTGTCCAACGGCCGGCCACCAATCACGTCGCCGCCGGGGCCAGGCAGCTTGACCTGACCCATGCGGGCCAACACCGGCCCTGATAAGACAAAGGAAGCGCGGATACGGCCGGCCAGCTTTGGCTCGATTTCCGTCGAGGTGATTTCGGCCGCGTGAACGTACCAACTCCCATGGCCCAACTCGCGTATCTCCACCCCCAGGCCGCGCATGATCTGGATCATGGTGTGAACGTCCTGTATGTCGGGAATGTTGTGCAGAATGACCGGCTCATCCGTCAGGATGCAAGCCGGGAACAGCTTCAAGGCAGCGTTCTTGTTGCCGCTGGCGGTGATCTCCCCATTGAGTGAGTAACCGCCTTCAATGACAAACTTGCTCATACCCTTTTCCTTGATAGGCTCTATAGTTTATCTCACGCCTATCAAGAAACAAGGTTTCGGAATTCACATTTCACGTAGGAATACCAATAAGCACTGTCGCAGTCCGTCACGCACCTGGCGAAAGGCGGCCAGTTGTTCGGCCGCCGGGCCCCTGACCCGCGCCGGATCGGGAAAACCCAGGTGAACACTCCGACCCGCGCCCAACCAGACCGGGCAGTTTTCGGCCGCCTCGTCGCACACGGTCACCACCAGGTCAAGAACAACCTCCCGAAACTCATCCGCGCTTTTGGAACGGTGGTGGCTAATGTCCACGCCGATCTCCGCCATAGCCTGGATCGCCAGTGGGTGAACACGGCCGGTGGGCTGGGTTCCGGCCGAACTGGCCCGCCACCTCTCTCCCAGAAAATGGTTGACCAGTCCCTCAGCCATCTGGCTGCGGGCCGAGTTGCCGGTGCAGAGAATCAGTACGTGTTTCTTGGACACTGGTACACAGCGGGGCGTAATGCGTAATCCGTAACACGTGCCACGGATTACGCATTACGGATTACGCATTATCCAAATCTACCCGTAATATAATCCTCCGTCCGCTTATCCTTCGGATTGGTGAAGATTCGCTCGGTTGGACCGTATTCCACCATCATGCCGGCCCGGTCTTCGTCCATCATAAAGAAGGCCGTGTAGTGAGAGGCGCGGGCGGCCTGCTGCATATTGTGGGTGACGATGATGATCGTGTAATCCCTGGCTAGTTCGCGCATCAATTCTTCGATCTTCAGGGTGGCGATTGGGTCCAGGGCGGAGGCCGGCTCGTCCATCAGAATAATTTCGGGCTTGATAGCGATAGCGCGGGCAATACACAGCCGTTGTTGCTGCCCACCAGAGAGGGAGAGGCCGCTCTGGTTGAGCTTGTCCTTCACTTCATCCCACAGGGCAGCCTGCTCCAACGACTCGCGTACCAGGGCATCCAGGTCGCCGCGAAAACCGTTGATGCGCGCGCCCCAGGCCACGTTTTCGTAAATGCTCTTAGGAAAGGGATTGGGCTTTTGGAAGACCATCCCGATCCGGCGTCTTACCTCCACCGGGTCTACTTCGGGGCTATAGATGTTCTGCCCACTGAATAGCACCTCGCCTTCTGTGCGGGCAGTAGGCACCAGTTCGTTCATGCGATTGAAGGCCCGCAGCACGGTACTTTTGCCGCAGCCCGATGGGCCGATGATGGCCGTAATCTTCTTGCGCTCCACCAGTAAGTTGACATCTCTGATGGCTAAGAAGTGGCCGTAATAGATACGCAGGTTACGGGCTTCGACGGCGTAGCGGCCGTTCGTGTGCGGTGTTACGGGCGTGTAGCGTGGTACGTTCAGGGTCGTCATCTTACAGATACGGATTGGCAGGATTTACGGATAGGATTTACCATTGTTTTTGCAGGCGATTTCGCAGGTAGACGGCCAAGCCATTCATTGAAAGCAACATCACCAACAAGACGATGATCCCGGCCGCCGCCAGGCCATGAAACTCCGCCTGGGGCAAGGAGACCCAGTTGAAAATCTGGATGGGTAGGACCGTAAAGATATCCAGCGGCCCCTGCAAATCGAAGGCCACGAAGGTCAATGCCCCAATGGTGATGAGCGGGGCCGTTTCGCCAATGGCGCGAGAGAGAGCCAGGATGATGCCGGTGAGGATGCCGCCCATGGCCGAGGGGAGAACGTGGTGGCGGACGGTTTGCCAGCGGGTGGCCCCCAGGGCCAGGGCCGCCAACCGCAACGAACGGGGGACGGCCCGAATCGCCTCCCGCGAGGAGACGATGATCACCGGCAGGATGACCAGGGTCATGGTCAGCGAACCGGCTAAGACGCTGCGGCCGAGTTCCAGTCCACGCACAAAGAAGCCCAGACCCAGCAGACCATAGATAATCGAAGGCACACCGGCCAGGTTGGCAATGTTGATCTCGATGAAGCGGGTGAACCAATTGTTGTCGGCGTACTCCTCCAGGTAGATAGCCGTGCCAACGCCAATGGGAAAGGAGAGGGCGGCCGTCAAGCCAATCATCCACAGCGTTCCTTGCAAAGCCGAACGCAGGCCGGATTGTTCGGGGAAGCGCGAGGGGAATTGGGTGAGCAGCCCCGGCGAGAGCCAGGCCGCGCCGTCCAGGAACACGTCTACCAGCAGCACCAACAAAACGAGGATGCCGAGCAGGATGGCGACCAGGCAGGCTAACTCAAAGCCCCGGCCGAGCCGCTTGCGTCGCCTCAACTGACGGATGAAGGCTTCG
The DNA here is from genome assembly GCA_040751925.1 of Chloroflexota bacterium. Lineage (GTDB taxonomy): Bacteria > Chloroflexota > Anaerolineae > Promineifilales > Promineifilaceae > JBFMFT01. The sequence goes on along the minus strand of JBFMFT010000296.1, from coordinate 322 downwards.
TCGCGCAGGGTGGCCGCGCTCATTCGTACACCTCGCGGTAGCGGCGGGTAATCCAATGGCTGATCAGGTTCATCACCAGGGTCATCAGGAACAGAAGGAGGCCGACGGCAAAGAGGGTCTTGTATTCGATGTTTTGCTGGGGCGTGTCGCCCAGGCTGACCTGCACGATGTAGGCGGTCATGGTCTCGATGGATTGCAGGGGATTCCAGTTGAGTTTAGGCTGCTGGCCGGCGGCGATGGCGACGATCATCGTCTCGCCAATGGCCCGCGAGATAGCCAGGATGAAGGCGGCCGAAATACCGGACAGGGCGGCCGGAACGAC
>JBFMFT010000295.1:0-6825 GCA_040751925.1 Chloroflexota bacterium | reverse complement strand
GCCCGTATGCTTGGCTACGCCGATGAATGGTTGGTCGGTATCCCCGAATCCTCTATTGAATCGTTTGCTGGCACGGGCAACCCCTTTAGTCTGGCCCCCATCCGGCCGGGTGAGTACGTGGTAGACGTTGGCTCTGGGGCCGGCATGGATAGCCTCGTCGCTGCCCGCATGGCCGGGGCAGCCGGCCGCGTGACGGGGGTAGATATGACACCAGCCATGCTGGCCAAGGCCCGCCACGCCGCCAGCGAGGCCGGTATGGACAACGTGGAGTTCCGTACTGGCTACGCTGAAGCCTTGCCTGTGCCTGACGGCTGGGCTGACGTAGTGATTTCCAATGGTGTGCTAAACCTCATGCCAGACAAGAGTCTGGCCCTACAAGAGATGGCGCGTGTACTCAAGCCCACCGGCCGGCTGCAAATGGCCGACATCCTGGTGCAGAAAGCTGTGCCGGAGAGCGCCAAGCGCAAGATCGATCTGTGGACGGGCTGAATTGCTGGCGCTCTGCTGGAAGCAGAGCTTCAGATGGCCGTGATCATGGCCGGCTTTGTGGATTTTGAGATTACCTGGCGGACAGATGTGTACAACAGCGCGCCGCAGGAGAGTAGTGCGGCCAAATTTGGTACAATGGGCATCAACTTCCGCGCCCGCAAGCCCCGCGACGAGGAGGAGTGGTACGCGGCTCTGAACGCCCTGTCCTGTGCAGTGCCTGGGTAGAAATGCGGCCGGCGAGTTACTTGCGACCTGGTACCAAAGGTGCAGGACCGTTTTGACACAGAATTACCTTACCCTGGTCGAACAGCCGGCCGGCTGATGACCTACTGCTCCTCGCTGAACGCCAGAGTAGTAAAGCTGTAGAGGGTTGCTTGGCCCTTCTGCCAGTAGTCGGCCGGTAGCCCGGCCTTGCGGCAGAGATTTTGCACGAACTGGAGACGATCCCAGCCCATAGCCACCGGCACTTGGGGCAACAACAGCCCCCGCCGGCCGCCACCGCTGATCAACAGCCCATCACGGCCGATCTCGATCTCCTCAAGATCAGCTACCGGCCTCATCGGTGAGAGAATCGAGATTTCCAGGCTGACGTGGGGCAGTTCGCCGGCCGTGAGGGGAGCAAAGCGGAAGTCGTGGATGGCGGCGGCCACCGCCATCTCTGGCGCGACTTGAAAAAGCGGTAGGTCGGCCGCCACGTGACCAATACAGCCGCGCAGCCGCCCCAGAGCTTCCAACGTGTCGTGGGCAGAAGGCTCACCCGCTTCAGGTTTGCTGCGGATGGTGACGAACACCCCGGCGCACCGTTGCAGCACGGGGTCCGACGAGATGAAGACGGGAAGCTCGCCCGTCGTCAAAAAAGCGTCAATGGTTGTCCGAGCTAGAGTGAGTAATTCCTGGCGTTGCGCCTGGGTTAAGCCGGCCGCTTGAATGTCCAGGGTAGAATCCTGTCTGTCCTCATCCTCTTGCATAGGTCGTCATTCTCCGCCAATATGCCCAATGATATTATACGAAAAAACCTCCTAATTCCCTAATCCCTGCTGTGGGTGGGCTAATCTTGACCATCAGGTGAGTGGCCGGAAGGCTGACACGCTGATCCTTGAGCCGGCCCAATAAGAATTCTTGGCTTCGGTAGCGGGCAGGTAATGAACAAGCGGATGTCCTCATTGGTCAAACCAGGATAGTGAATGGACCAGGCGGTCAGATTCGTAATACTCAATACGGCCGGGTGTCAGTCGTACTACTTTACCCATCCGCAGCGACTTGGTCTTAAACCTGGATAGGCGAAGGAAGCGGCGCAGATATGAAGGCACTTCACTGGCACGCTCCTTGGGTATGTCAACGACTGTGACGCAATAACCGCTATGTGGTTGAATCCTACGCCAAAAGTCACCAGCATTTATGGTAACGAAAGTAGCCTGGGTTAATTGGAGGAGCAAAGCCGGAATGGCGTCATCCTTGATGACTGAATTAGGGCGCAGGGAGACGACGGACAGTACGCGGCCTATATATAGCGCCGAGATGGCCTCCATGATACGCTGGTCATGCAGGTTTTCGTCAATGACAAGCATATTCGTTTAGGTTGCTACTGGCTGAAAACCTACGACTGACTGCACCAAAGCCTGGTTAGCCAAGTCAATGGCCTCGCGCACAGCTTCGGGGGTCAATTGGCTCAAGGAATAGGCTTTAATGGCTTGCTCAATAGATTCACCAGAAGCGATCAATGATAGGATGATGGCCACTTCGAGACGGGTATACTTGAAAGTGGGACGGCCGCCACAGACTCCCCGGGCTGAGACTACGTGTTTCCCAAGTGGGATGTACTCGTACAATTCACCACCGTATATCTCTTGTATAAGTTTAATTTTAGCTGACCCGGACATAGCCATTTCCTCAAGGGTGTCGTTACTCAACGGCCGCTAAGTTACCGCACTTGGCCTACGGGGTCAAGTCCCCTGGTGGTAGTATGATGATGGCTTCTGATAGCACAGCCCGGCCGTCCGCCACTATTTGCCCCTTTTCATCTACGGCCGGAAGGCGCGGAAAGTCCCCACCCTCCTGGCGGTAGAGGCCAACCACCAGGCGGTATTCGCCAGGGGGTACGTCCCGCAAGTCCAAAGTGAGGGGGTCGGCTACGATTTCGCCGGCCGCCCACTGGCTGGTGGGGTAGCTATAGCGGCGGGGCATGGCGTCGTCCTGGGCTACAATCTGGCCGGTCAGGGGGTCGAGCAAGTGGACAAAGTGGAGGTAATCGGCCTGGCCGTCAACCAGGGCCTCCCAATAGAGGGTCAAGTTTAGACTTTCGGCCGACTGGCGCAGGTCATAGCCGCGCAAGGCAATCTCCTGACCAAAGACGGCCGTGAATGGGGTCATCGTAGTCGGCCGGTCGAATACCCGTTCGGTGGGATGGAAGTGCAGTAATCGGGGTTCACCCTCACTCCAAGTCAACTCCCCCAAACGGCGGATGAGGACGACCTGACCAGAGGCCGGCTCGTACAGGCGGACGACCAGAGCGAACGGCCGCTCGCCGGTTAGCTGTTCCGGTAGGGGGAGAGCCAGCCAGTCGTTGACCCATTGACCGGCCGGCCAGCCGACGGTGGGTTGGTAGCCGTAACCGGGCTGGCTGTCGAAAGTCGCCAGTTCCCGGCCGGCCGCGTCCACCAGCCGTAAGGAGACGTTGTCATTGTGGCTAAGGGGTTGGGCTGTCTGCCAGGCTAGTTGCGCGTCCAGAGTGGTCGCGTCGCGCTGGCTGACCTGGACGGCCGTAACCTGTAGGGATGACAAGCCGGCGGCTTGCGCGACCGACGTAGCACAATCGGCTCGATTGTACGCGGGCAAGCCGGCGGCTTGCGTTACAAGGCGGATGGGCGGCAAGAACAGGTCGCCGCGCGGCCGGCCGGAAGGAGTGAGCGGCCGGGCCGTGTCCAGGGTCAGGCGGGGGACGTACAATCCGGCCGGAGCGTTGGCCGGAATCTCAAAATGATAGGTTGTCTGGCCTGGTCGTAAGGGTTGTGTCTGGCTGACCAGGAGTGGGGCCTGTGGGAAACGGTAGACGGCCGGCGTGGTCAAAACCAGTGTAGCCAGACCATTCACACCTTCCGGTACCGTCCAGGTTAGAGCGATGGCAAATGGGCATGGTTGGGCAGCGGATGAACAGCGGATAAACGGATAGCTGCTATCCATCCATTCATCGGCTGGGGTCGGCTGCGGCGGACATTCGGCCGGCTTTTCCAAGCTAATTGAGCAATAGTCATAACCTTGCAGGATAGCGCCGTTGTCGAAGGGAACACCGGCCGTGTCGTGGTGCAGATAGCCCATTTCGCCCAGGTCCCAGGTGAGGTCATTCGTGGGTAGGCTCTGTTCGGGCCACAGGCGCAGGACGATGGCAACGATGAGGATGAAGGATGAAGGATGAAGGATGAAGGATGAAGGATGAAGGATGACTTTCTTTTGTCCTTTGTCTTCTATCCTTCGCCGCCTGGCTAGTAGCAGGGCTAGTAGTAGACTCCCGGCGGCCAGCGACAGGAGTTCGGCGGCTAGACGTAAGGGTGTGCGGCCGAGACGCAGGTCGAGGGTGTGCTGGCCGGCCGGCGCGTCCATCATCATCAAGCCCGATCCTGGCGCGGCGCGCAGGCCGGCCGGTTGCCCATCTATCTCGGCCCGCCAGCCTGGCCAGAACAGAGTAGGCAGCATGATGGTCGCCTGCTCGCTTTCTACTTCGACTCGCCAGGACTGGAAGTGCGTCTGGTGGGTAATGATCTGCGCCTCGGCCTGCCCAGATAGCACACGGGCGCGGTTCCGCTCGCCCTGGTTCAGCCACGCGCTGGTATACGGCCGGGGTTGGACAGTGGGGGGCAGATACTCTGCGCTAACTGTGCTGCCAATGTTGCCGGTGAACCACTCGTATTGGGCCAGCCGCTCGGCCGTCACGTCGCTGTCGGCCAGTCGAAGGTGGTCGGTTTTGAGGCGGCCGAGACTGGCAGCTAGTAGGAGTAAACAGGTGGCTGGCACGAGGACACGGCGGCCGGGCAGCCGGGCCAGGGCGGCCGTCGCCAATGCGGTTGCCAACGCTTGCACAGATAGGAAACGCCAGGGGAATTGAGCAAAGGATAAGAGGGGTAGGTGATCCCACAACGGCCGCGACAGGGGGGTGATGAGGAGGGTGGAGAGGAGGAGGGTTAGAAGGATGAAGGATGAAGGATGAAGGAAGGAGGTTGAAGGCTGGCGACGGGTGATGGTGGCGAGTAGGACTAGAAGACCTAACCCGGCCGTGACGGCCTGGGCCAGCCCCATGCGAAAGGCGCGGCCGTCGGCTACGTCATAATCGAAGAATAGGGTGGGCTGGACGAGGTCACGGCCGCGAAAGTGGTTGCTGTAGTGGAAGTAGCCAGAGGTAACGGGTTTGAGTTGGGCGTTGGCCCGCTCGCCCAGGGCCGGCAGCCAGAACCAGGCGGAGAGAGCCAAACCCAAGAGCAGGGCCAGGATTTTGGATTTTGGATTTTGGATTTTGGATTTTGGAGTGCCACTTGCCACCTGCCACCTACTATCTATCACCAGATAAAGCAGCAGGAAGGGGGAGAAGATGAGGGCGGAGATGTTGTGGCTGAGGATGAGGCCGGCGTAGGCTAAAGACAGAAGGGCGATTTTGGATTTTGGATTTTGGATTTGGGATTTGGGACGATCCTCAACCACCCGCGACTTGCCACTTGCCACCTGCCACCTCAAGAAAGAGGCAAGCCAGCGGCTTGCGGCACCCGCGACTTGCCACTTGCCACCTGCCACCTGCCACTCGCCACTCGTTCCTCCGGCCGCCAGCAACACCAACGGATAGAAGGCCATGGCCCAGAACTCGGCCAGGGAATCGCCGCGCACGTAGACGTTGACCAGGTGGAAGGGGGCCAGGGTGTAGGCGACCGAAGCCAACAAGCCGGCCCAGGGGCTACCGAACCAACGGCGGCCGAGGCGATACATAGCCCAGGCGGCTACCAGGAAGCCGCTCAGTTGGGCGAGTTGGATAGCCCGCACGTAAGTGAAGCCCCCAAGGCGAAAGCCGGCCGCCACGTAGATGGAGAGTGGGGCATAGAAGTTGAAGAAGGGGTAGCCATAGCCGTAGTTGGCGTCGGGCATCCAACGCACGGGGAAGTGGCCGTCGGTTACGGCCGTTTCGAGTTGTTGCAGCCGTTGGAGGAGGAAGGGGCTATCGCCGCCGCCACGAGTGTTGAGGAGGCCCGGCCGGCTCAACAATGGCCCGGCCGCCAGGAAGGCTATGAGAAAAGCGCAAAGCAGAAACCAATCCAGTGAAGAGTGAAAAGTGAAAAATGAGAATTTGCCCCTACGATTACCCCACGATGTTTGCACTTTTTACATTTTCCTCTGGCGTAGAGACGTTCCGCCGGAACGTCTCTACAGTGGCGCATCCCCAAAAATGCAAGGATAGTGTTGCCCATTTCACTTTTCACTCTTCACTCTTCACTGTCAGCGCGTTTGGCGGCGCAGCAAGATGAAGATGAGGACGCCTAAGAGAATAACGGCCAGAAGCATGATGGCTAGACCACTGATCGCCAATACGTCCAGGTTGCCGGTAGCTGGGCCAGGCTGGTCCGCGCTGGTTGCCGCCGGGGTCTCGCTGCTGGCGATGGCGTTGGGATCGGGGGTATGGGTGGGAGTGACCGGCGGCCGGACGCGGCTGCCAAACTCCAAGCCCACTGTCTGCCCTTCGGCGACTGGGATGGTGATGTCGGCGGCCGTCGTCATGTCCAGGGCGGCCGGCACAACCTGGCTCACGTGGTAATCGCCAGGCGGTAGCCCTTCCAGGCAGACCGGATTATTGGTGCCCGGGGCAATCCCTTGACCCACCTCCTCGCCACTGCTGCTACTCACGTGGAAGGTCACGCCAGCCATGTAGCCCTCTGTGGCCTCGTGTAGACCGTTGGCGTTGCCGTCGGCAAAAGCATTGATGCAGATGGAGCCGCCTTTAGGCGGTTCGGGAGTAGGGGTCGGCGTCTCGGTTGGGATCGGGGTCTCGGTGGGGACCGGCGTTTCCGTTGGCGTAGCCGTAGGCGGCGGCACAGGGGTATTGGTGGCCGGCGGCCGGGTGTTGGTGGGCGGCAGTGGCGTATTGGTGGGTGGGGTGATTAGCACCAGTTCGGCCGTGTCGAACCACATATCGTAATGGCTGGCCCGGCAGGGGAAACTGCTATAGTCGGCCGAAGCGAGGACAGTTACCTTATCGCCGGTCGCCGTCACTTCGACTGAAAATTGCTGCCAGCCGGCCGGATAATGAACCGAGCCGGAACCGCCCCAGGCTATGTCACTGTCGTACCAAAGGCCGCTGCCGTT
>JBFMFT010000294.1:0-6836 GCA_040751925.1 Chloroflexota bacterium | reverse complement strand
CGCTAACGCGCTTTTCAGACATCGGATGTCTCCAAGACATCCGATGTCTCTCCTGAAACGAAGGTCGTAGGGGCGAGGCAGCGCGGCCGGGCTTTGTCTCCCTGCGCGGTCTCCACTCCGCGCTGCCTCGCCCTTCCCCTCGCCACGCCAGGCCCGGTCAAGAGGCTGGCCTGAGCAGATACCATTGGTTATTCGTCAGTACCAATTACCACACCCGACACAAAAGACCCTTCAGATACGCTGATTCAGGAAAAGTCAGCAGGATAGGATGGTCGGCCGCCTGGCTGAGTGGCTGAATAACCTGCGCGTCGCGGTGGGCGTCTACGGCCGCCCCAAAGACAATCTTCTGGAACAACTCCGCGCTGACCAGGCCGGAGCAGGAGAAGGTCGCCAGCAGGCCGCCCGGCCGCAAGAGCCGCAGGGCCAGCCAATTCAAGTCCTTGTAACCGCGACTGGCCCGCTCCAGGTCGCCCTGGTGATGAACAAACTTGGGGGGATCGAGAATTACCACGTCGAAGGCGCGGCCGCCATCGCGGTAATGGCGTAATATCTGGAAAGCGTCGCCGGCCACGTATTCGTCCTGCGGCCGTTCGTGGCCGTTGAGCCGCATATTCTCTTCCGCTTGTTGGAGCAGGGCGGCCGAGCTATCCACGTTGGTAATCGTCTGCGCCTCACTCGCGGCGTAGAGGGCGAACCCTCCGGTATAGGCAAAGACGTTGAGAACGTCACGGCCGGCCACAAAACGAGCCTGGCCGACGATGGCCCGGTTGTCGCGCTGATCCAGGTACAGCCCCGTCTTATGCCCCTCCTGCAGATTGACCCGCATCCGGTGTCCATTTTCTAACACAACCAGATCGGCCGGCGGTGATTGGCCCCAACGTAGCCCGGCCGTTTCGCTCAAGCCTTCTTTGGCCCGCACATTCACGTCGGAGCGTTCCAGGATACCGGCCGGCTTTATCAATTCGGCCAGCAAAGCCACCAGCATCTCCTTCCGCCGCTCGACGCCCAGGGTCAGGCATTGGATGACCAGATAATCACCATAGCGATCTACGATGAGACCTGGTAAGCCGTCAGCTTCAGCGTTGACCAGGCGATAGGCGGTGGTGGCCGGTTCGAGTTGCAGGGCTGCCCGGCCGGCCAGCGCCCGCTCCAATAATCCCCGCCAGAACGCCTCGTCCAGCGGCCGGCCTACCTCCCAGGTCAAGACACGGGCCTGGATTTGCGAGCGGGGATTGTAATAGGCCAGGGCCAGGGGGCGGCCGTCGTGGGCGGCAATCTCTACCAGGTCGCCGGGTTGAGGATGGCCCTGCACCCTGGCGGTAGCTCCCGAAAAGACCCAGGGGTGACGGTTCAGCACTGGCTTTTCCCGGCCGGCAGCCAATAGAAGCGTGGCGGTTGATTTCTCGACCATGACCGGTCACAGTGTATTGAAAATTTCCCGATGTGCAATAGAATAGGCCAATGAGCGAAACGGCCGTGAGGCACACTTCTCCCTTTCCTGGTATGGACCCCTATCTGGAAGCGCCAGACATCTGGCTGGACTTCCACGAGCGATTGGCCTCAGTCATCAGCGAGACGCTTAATGAGCAGTTGCCCGAACCATACTACTCGCGCCTGCAGATGCGGCCGGAAGTTGGCGTTGTCCTTCAAGCAGGCGTACCGCAGCGCATCATTCCCGACGTGACAGTGGTTCGTTATCCAACCCCACCGTTGAGTCCAGGCGTTGCTGTTGCCAGCGCCGTCGCTGAACCCCCGACGCCAGTGGCCCAGGGCATGACTGTCCGCATCCATACTGATCTCCTGCGCCATCCCTTCGTCGAGATTCGAGACGTTAGTCGTGGTCACCAGCTAGTGACCCTGATTGAGATTGTTAGCCCCTCCAACAAACACCCTGGCCCAGACCGCCGGGCCTACGAAACCAAACAGCGGGAGGTGTTGGAGAGCGACGCTAATCTAGTCGAAATTGACTTGCTCAGGAGCGGCCGGCGTTTACTTCCCTACCCTGAGTTGGAGGAAGCTGTTTATCACCTGGGTTGTAATTATCTCATTTTGCTTAACCGATTCCGACAACGGATGGATACCTGGATGGACTACATTCTACATCCGATAGACGTGCGTGAATCGTTGCCCTGTATTTCCATTCCTTTGGCTGGTGACGATCCCGACGTTCCTCTCGATTTGCAAGCTGTTTTCCATCTCATCTATCAAAGGGCGTTGTACCGACGCATAGTGGATTACTCCACTCCACCCGATCCTCCCCTGGCCGACGAAGATGCGGCCTGGGCGGCCGAGCGTTTACGCGCCAGCGTCCTACTCGCGCACTAAACCGAACGGTGCTGGCCTTCCGAAGTGGGTGATTCGGTGAGGAGTTCCAGGGCATGGGGCAGGACGGGCAGCAGAATGTCCAGCCCTTCTTTGACGGCTTTGGGGTTGCCGGGCAAATTGATGATGAGGGTACGGCCGCGCATTCCGGCCACTCCCCGCGATAACATGGCGTGACGGGTAATCTTCAAGCTCTCCGCCCGTAGGCCCTCGGCAATCCCCGGCGCTTCCCGCTCGATGACCCGGCGCGTGGCCTCTGGCGTCACGTCTCGGGGGGCAAAGCCCGTGCCGCCGGTGGTCAGGATGAGGTTGACCCCCTCATCGCACCAGCGGGTGAGCGTGGCCGCGATGCCATCCAGGTCGTCGGCCACGATCTCGCGGTGGCTAATCGCCCAGGGCGTCCGGTTCGTGATGATCTCCGCCATCAGCGGGCCACTGCGGTCTTCGTATTCGCCCCGCGCGCCCCGGTCACTAACGGTCAGAATACCGACTTTCACAAGTATAGGGGCATGAACTATCATGCCCCTATACTACCCCATTTTATGGTACAACAAAACTCACGGTGCGCTCTGTGCCGTCGTCCAAACTCACGCGGGCTATCCACTGACCGGCCGCCAGACCGCTCACGTCGGCCTCGAAGGTGTAGCGGCCGTTCTGACTATCGTAGAGGAAGGCATTGCCATACGCGCCATTGGCCCACACCGCGGGCAGTTCCACGCCGTCTGGCCCAATGAAGTCCAGGGTGGCTAGGGCACTCCCGTAAAGGCCAGCGGCCGAGCAGCCGTTAGCAATCGAGAAGTGGAAGGGAAGCGGTTGTGTGGGGTCCACCGGCTGCCCATCAGGTGGGAAGCTGGTTGTCACGGCATAGTTTACCAGCACCGTTGCCTTTGGCAGGGCGCGGTTGCCGGCTGCATCCTCCGCATCCACAGCCAGGATGTTCAATCCCGGCCGCAAGGTCACACTATCCCCATCGGCTACTGGCTGCCCGTTAAAGGTGACATTGGAAGTTAGCAGCCCAGATAGATTGTCACTGACAGAGAAGTCAAGGGTGAGAGCGGCCGTCGAGCAAAAGGTCTGGGACTCCGGCAAAGTCTCCGTTAGTTGCGGCGGCGTGCGGTCAACGTTGATGCCGTTAAGAGCTACAGTCGCCACGTTGCCAGCCTCATCACTGGCCTCAAAGGTGAAGCTCTGATTGACGCCTTCGCTCTCCAAATACCGTTTCGGTGGACAGGTAACGGCCCCCGTGCCGCCGGAGCAACTAAAGGAAATCTCCGTACTCCAGTCCCTCCAGCCGGCCGAGTTGGGGAAGTCGGGATAGAGATTAGCCGCGAGGGTCAAGGGTTCTGGCGGTGGTGGAGTCGCCGTCGGCTCGCTACCGAAGGCGGCGCTTCCGCCCTCCGATCCATCGGGCTGGAAGATACTAATGCCTGAGTCGGCCAGGGTAAAGGTGAGGGCGATGTTGGTGGCTTTGCCCTGCTCCTGTTGGTCATGGCAATGCCCGGCAAGGAATTGGCTTTCCACGTATTCCATTGAAAAGGGTTTGGATAGTAAAACCGCCCCTTTAGTAACAACCCTTCTCCCAGAGCAATATCCGTATCAACTTTGATAACACCGGTGACCGCGCTGGGCACACACAAGAGATTGTCGGTGGCTGTCGTGTTCAACGTATTTGAGGACAGAGCAGCCGCAAATAGCCCCATTAGAACTAGAAGAAATAGTAGCTTTTTCATGACGCAGCTCCTCCCTGTGAGGTAAGAGACTTTTCTTTGAGCAATTATCGAAATAACCATGTATCGTTGAGCGATACACCATAATTGGCTCCACCAAAGAGTAATGCGCTGCCCAGGTTGGGATCGTAGGTCATTGCTGTAGCCCCACGGGCCAGTGGTCGCGGACTAAAGGTTTTCGTGCGCCAGTTTTGGCCATCCCAGACCCAGGTATCATCACGGTTGCTTGTAGAGCCAAGCCCACCAAATATCACTGTCTGTTGACCAACGACGAAATAGGTGGCAGCCATTCTTTGACGAACTGGGGGGCGTCTGACCGGCACTGCCTCTACCCAATCGCCGTTGCCGGCTCGCTCCCAAGTGTCATTGAAGTAGGTGCCCCATCCCCAGCTGTCGTCACCACCAAAGAGGACTACGACGTTACGTTGGGTGTCGTAAGCCATGGCGTGTCCGTAACGCACAGAGGGGCCCACAACCATCTGTTGGCTCCAGTCCAACCCATTCCACTCCCAGGTGTCACTCAGAGCTGTGGCTGGCCACCCCTCTCCACCAAACAGCACCGTCACTTCACGCTGTGCATCGTAAGCCATAGCATGAAGCCAGCGGGCAGCGGGCGCAGTAGCTGAAAAGACCTGCGTCCAGTCATTCCCGTCCCAAATCCAGGTATCATTCAGATAGACAACGTTGTCGCCTAGCCCGCCAAAGAGGACAGTAACACCGCGGGCGGCGTCATAGGCCATCGCGTGCCCATAATGCACAGGCGGGCGGTGGGCCGGCTGGCGCTCTACCCACGTGCGCGTCTGCGAAATCCACTCCCAGGTGTCATTTAATTCAACGCCGTTGCTATAACCACCGAAGAGGACGGCCACACCGCGGGCGGTGTCGTAAGCCATGGCGTGGTCGGCGCGGACCGGCGGGCTAATCGGCGGAAAGACCTGCCGCCAGCGCGGGGCGGCTCTTTCGCCAGCTAACTCTCCAGCCAGCGTAGGCAGGGCCGTAGCCGTCAACAGGGTCAGTAAAACGAGAGAAACAAACATTTTCTTCATGACAGGGCTTCCTCCTGGGCACTGGCAAGCGGATTCATAGCCAAGACTCCTATTACCTCCACTACCATACTACTCCACCCAGCGACCCAATGATAGTGACATCTGTCACGTCTTTTCGGTGACTGGTGTCACCAATACGATGAACGGTCAACAATGAACAAGGCGACTCTGCCTTTGTTCATTGTCTCATTGACCCTTGTTCATTTATTCCAGGGGGCTTTTCCCAAACAGTTTTCGTAGATACGGACAATCTCCCCGGCCGCCCGGCTCCCACTCCCCTTGCAAATAGCTACGCTCACACGTCCAGTTCCCCACTCTGGGCGATCAACTCCAGCCACTTCTCATTCAGGCCGCTATCGGTCACACCGTAGTAGATGTGAACTTCGCTATTCTCGCGCAGGGCCAGGTCGTACCAGACCCGGTCATCCTTGCGCCGCGCCCGCAAGAGGGCCACGTTACCCCGCCAGGGGATGTCGGCCGCATCCGGCGTCCCCGCTTCTACCTGAGTAATCGCATAATGCCACAGCCGCCGGGCCGACGCCCGCGTGACGTTCTTGATCAGGCTGCCATTCCGCAGGTCGCGTACCGTGTGGTAAATCGTGCCCTGGCGTTCTTCACTGCGGACGACTTCGACGCCGGTGCGCGGTGGCTCAAAGGTGGGTGGGGTGGGGGCGGCGGCCGATGTCGTTCTGGCTGGCTCTACCGGCTGTGGCGGCCGGATGGCCGCCGGTTCGGGTAGCTGCTCCGTCACCGCCGACGGCGCGGCCGGACGGTTCTGCCAGCCCCGCTCGACCAGGCGCACGATCTCGTCGCGCACCGCCAGATTGGTCTCTGTTTCGTCACGCACGTAAAACTTATTCTGGTCTATAGCATGAGGCAGGTCACGGCCGGGCGGCACGGTAATTCGCACCACACTCTGCCCCTGGGAGAGCAAGGTGTCTATTTCCACGTCAGGGGCGGGGCTAAAACGACTGGTAATGGCTGCTTGCAGCCCTTCCACTGCTTTGTGCGGATCCCGCACCCCCAGCGGTTTTTCTTTGGGATTGGCCGACACACCCACGTAAATCGTGCCGCCATTGGTATTGGCCATGGCGCAAATATCTTCCAGAACGCGATCCAGGTGGCCGCCGCGTTGCAGCAGGCTGGCGTGGAAGGACTGGACGATGGTCGCGCCCTCCTCACGGGCCGCCTGCACGAAGTCGAGAGGTGTTTCCCGGCCGCGAAACGGCCGCGTCAACGAAAAATCATTGCTCTTGATGACGGCCGCCAAGGCCGCAAAGCTCACCTCTTCTAACAAAATCTCGGTAACACGGTCGCCCACCCCCAGGTTTTTAGAATTGGGTGTTTCGCGGGTCAGGCGGTGGGCGTCGGAGCCTTGAATACAGCGCATGGCGCGAGGATATTCGGGCTTGGAGCCATCGAAAAAGCGGCGGGTGGTATATTGGCCGCGCTTTTCCAGGTCGGTCACTTCCAGGGCGTGCAGGTGGGGGTCCTGGGTGTAGGCGATGCGCGTCTGGCCGCCAAAGTCCAGCCCGCGCATGACCACCCCATTGCCCGAATTAGCATGGGCGGCAATGGCTAATCCGCCGGCTTCGTCAATGACCCGATAGGCGGTCAACACGTCGGCCGTCGCTCCCACCGTCGCGCTCCCTTTGCTCAGGAGGTCTGGCGGCACGTTCAGGGTGAGCAGCAAATGCTCCAGGTAAGAGAGGGGTGTGCCTGGGGGGAAAATGCCCAGGAT
>JBFMFT010000293.1:5473-6837 GCA_040751925.1 Chloroflexota bacterium | reverse complement strand
GGCCGGACTGGGCCGCTATAGTGAACGGCTGGCTCTGGCCCTTCACGCCCTTCAACCCGGCCGCTACACCCTCTTCTACAACCAGGGGCGGGACGGCCGCCTGCCCGACAGTCTGAAGGGATTTTCGCGCCGGAGCGTGCGGCTGGGTTATAAGCCCTGGCGGATGGCTGTTCTCCTGGCCCACCTGGGCCACGTTGCTTTCAACCAACTTGTGCCAGACGCCCAACTGTTCCATAGCACCGAACACCTGCTCATGCCCCTGCGGGACGCGCCAACCGTCCTCACCGTTCACGACCTCATCTACAAACTCTTTCCCGCCTACCACAAGAAGCTCAATTACTGGTATCTGAACCTGGCGATGCCCCTTTATTGCCAACGGGCAGACGCTATTATCGCTGTTTCGGAGGCCAGCAAGCAGGATGTGGTGGCTCATTACCGGCTAGACCCAACTAAAGTTTACGTGGTTTACGAAGCGGCGGCCGAGCACTTCCGGCCGCCCACTACGGCTCAGATTGACCATGTGCGGCAACGCTATCACCTGCCCGATCACTTCTTGCTGCACCTGGGCACCATTGAACCGCGCAAGAATCTCGGCCGTTTGCTCGACGCCCTCCAACTCCTGCGCCGCGACTTCCCCGACCTGTGCCTGCTCTTGGCTGGGGCCAAGGGCTGGCTCTACGATGACTTCTTTCGTAAGGTCGAGGCGGACGGGCTAGGCCAGGTGGTTCTATCACCGGGTTGGATACCTGACGAAGAACTGCCGTCTCTGATCGCGGCGGCCGACCTGGCCGTGCAGCCCAGTCTCTACGAAGGCTTTGGCTTGCCCATCCTGGAAGAGATGGCTTGTGGGCAGGTGGTGGCGGCCAGCCACAGCAGTAGCCACCCGGAAGTGGGGGGGGAGGCGGCGGCTTACTTTGCGGCGACTGACGTGGAGGAGATGGCCGCCGTGATCGGGCGGCTGCTCGGCGACCCGGCCGAACGCCAGCACCGGCGTCAATTGGGATTGGCCCAGGCTCAACGCTTCACCTGGCGGCGCGCCGCCCAAGAGACGGCGGCCGTTTACGAGAAGCTGCTCCCGAAGAACGGTAATGGGTAATTGGCAATTACCCATTACCAGTTACCCATTACCCCTTCATTCTCTTTTGGGTTAGGATGACCTTCGCCCGCCGCCGCCGTTCGCGCCGGCTCTGCAGCCAGTGGGAAATACTCTGGCGCAGGAGGAGCGGCCGTAAGGCCTGCCACTCGTTCAGGGGGTCGAAGCTCGTTTCCGACGTGCGGTGGGGGCTAAAGCGTTGCAGGACGAATTGGCGCATGAGATTGCGAATGGGGACCCGCCCCTCTGGTACGGCCGCCGCCAGTAAGTC
>JBFMFT010000293.1:0-5463 GCA_040751925.1 Chloroflexota bacterium | reverse complement strand
GTCCGCCCGCTCGTAAGGGGTGTAGGCGGGTAAGAAGGGGATGCCTAACCAGCGCGCCCAATTACCCAGGCGGCCGTAACTCTTCTCCACGTCCGCTTCAACCCGTTTGTTGACCACGTTGACGCTGACCAGGGTTACGGCGGCCAGCCCGACCAAGACAACCGCTCCGGCCGCCTGCCACCAGCGAACACCCGTAGACAAATCGCCGAGGGGTTGGCTTTCGTCGCCCACAGACACATTTTCCAGGTCCTTTTCCCCCAGCAGTTCCGCCAGGTCTTCGGGGTTTAGCAACTCGCTCTCATCCTGAGCAATCGAAGGGAAGATCGTTTCAAAGGGGTCACCACCGCTACTGGGGGACGTGGGCCTGTCTACCACCGGAATGGAGGCTGTTGGCTCAAATTCAATCCAGCCATAGCCAGGGAAGTAGACCTCGACCCAGGTGTGGGCATTGCTGGCCCGCACGCGGTAAGAGCTACTCTCCTCGTTAAACTCACCCTGGGCGTAACCACCGACCACCCGCGCCGGTACGCCCTGCGAGCGCAACATAATCGCCATGGCCGAGGCGTAGTAATTGCAGTACCCTTCCTGGTTCTCGAACAACACGTAATCTATTGGCTCTGCGCCAGGGGGAGGGGCCGTAATTTGGTCGTTGTAGACGATATTCTGGCGCAGGAAGTTACGGACGGCAATGGCCTTGTCAAACGGGTTGTCGTAAGAAGCTGTCAGGCGTTCGGCCAGTTCAATTGTGCGGGGGGTAATTGTCGGCGGTATTTGGAGGTAGGTTGCCTGAATCCAGTCCGGGTAACTGGTTGAAGCCTGGCGCAGACTTTGTTGGTCGGCGTAGCTAAACAACGAAGCCACCCGGTAAACGTCGCCCTCGCGCAAGACGTAGCGCGATTGGATCGAACCAACCAGGCTGTTGCCGCTTTCGTCGTACTCGACGGTGACAAACATCTGCCGGTCAGACCCGACTACTTCCGGTACGCCGTAGAGGGTGCTGGAATTGGGTAAGTAGTTATAGATGGTCTGGGTAATCACCTGGCGCATTTGGGTCGCCGGGGTGTCAATGGGGCCATCGTCGGGGAAGTGGAGGATGGTGTCGTTGCTGGTCATGGCCCACCGGCCGTCCTCGTAGGTATCGAAGGCGATGGCCTGCCAGTAGGCGTAGGGGAGACGCTGTGGCACGTACACGTCCATAATGGGGGTGTCACCCACACTGCGCGGCCCGCCCAGGGCCAGGGTGTCCTGATAGGGGTCGCTTGTGCCTGTGCCATAAGAGCGCAAGGAGGAGAACAGGCGCGTCCAGTTATCTTGAAAGCTGCGCCAGGGTTTCCGCACGCCACTCAGGGCGTCGCCGACGGCCGCGCTGGCCGTCAGGGTGGGCAGGCTCCAGGCAATCAGGACGGCCAACAAGGCGGCGATGAAGCCGGAGCGCAGAAAGGTGAACTGGATGGAATCTTCATAGCGGACGGCCGCCGACTGCCACCCCCTTTGTTGGGTGAACAGGTGGGTCTGGGCCACGTAGAGCAGGGCTACGACCACGTAGATAGCCAGAAAAATCGCCAGAGGGCGTGGGCCATAATAGTAGTAGATGACGCTGAGGAGGACGAGGCCGGTGGGCAGGACGACGCGCCAGATGCGTAGCTTGCGGAAGGTGTACCAGGCGGCCGTGTAGCCTAACAGCCAGAAGATGGCCGAGGTGTGCATGACGAAGATCAGCCCATCGCGGCTCGTGCCGCCGGCAAAGGCTTTGCGGAGCCACTCCACCTGACGGCCGACCAGGTCAAAGACCCGTTGCTGCCAGGTGAGGTCGCCCGGCAGGACGCGGCCGATCAGGTAAGTGATCAGGAATAGGCCGTAAACGAGGGAGAAGAGGTGGGCGGTGCGGTCAGAGAAGGAACTCTTGGCCAGGGCCAGCCCGGCCAGGATGGCCACGCTGCCGATGAGAATTAGTACCTGGAGGCCGCCGAGCAAGTCTGCTTCGACGAGGGCCAGGCCGGCCACAAAGACCATCGCCCATACCAGGAAAAGGGTAGACCAGCCTTCTTGAAGTCTGAAACGTTCGGTCATACTGGTACGTGAAATGTGAAGCGTGAAACGTGAAGTCTGAGCACGGCCCACGCGACACGGAACAGAAGCCGCCCGATAGCCTTAACGTCGAGAAACTTGGTTTCTCGAAGAAACCGAGTTTCTTTTCTTAGGCAGACGAATTATAAGCCTGCCGTCGCCGGTAGACAACCACAACGGCCACGATAATGAGTCCAATTCCGCCGGCCACGAACCATTGGGCTTGGGAGGCTGGCTTCACGTCTAGCTCGAACGAGGCTTCGCCACCCCCGGCCGCTCCATTAACCATGACCGTCATTTGGTAGCGGCCGGCTTCGGTCAAGGCCATGTCCGCTTCGTAGGTAAACTTATTGGCGGAGTTTTCGGTACTGGCGGCGGCCGTCTGCGCGGCGGCCGCCCCTTCCAGGTGAACTGCCTCTACCATCACCTGCACATCGGTCAGGATATTCAGGCCGTCGGCGTCGGAAACGGCCGCCGAGACGTGAACCGGCCCCACCCGCGCTTCTGGGGGGGCTACCCACACCGTCACTTTGTAGGGGCCGGCGGCTGCGCTGCTCAATAACAACGCCCCACCCCCGTGAGCGGCGGCCGGCCGGGCCACTGCCAGGAGTACCCAGCCCAGTAATACCATCAAC
The DNA here is from genome assembly GCA_040751925.1 of Chloroflexota bacterium. Classification (GTDB taxonomy): domain Bacteria; phylum Chloroflexota; class Anaerolineae; order Promineifilales; family Promineifilaceae; genus JBFMFT01. The sequence goes on along the minus strand of JBFMFT010000293.1, from coordinate 2,761 downwards.
GTAGCGATATGCCGTCTCATTACCAAGATACCTCTCTCGTTGGTTCTAAACCCCGCAGGTCTCGGAGACCTGCGGGGTTCGGAACCCAATTCATCACCCGGCCGACGAAGAACAAGGCCGCCAGCAGGTACATCATCGTGCCGGGTATCCACATGATGAGGCCGCTAATGACCTGATCCTGCATCACGCTGATGCCCCACAGGCGCGGCACACTTTCGTAATAGGTGTAGATGGGCGCGCCAGATAAGGCGATGATGACCCCTGGCACGGCGTTGGCGGCGGCCGTACCCAACAGATAAATCACGCGGACTATGGGCGAGAGAGGGCGTTGAAGGTGCGGGCCGGCCCCAATCACTCCCCACCACGACATCATCCCTGGTAAGAAGAAGGTCAGATGTTGGAAGTCGTGCAGAAGGGGGTAGCGGAGGGCGGCGTTGTAGGCGTGGGGGTCGTGCCAGCCCCACAAAAAGACGACGAAGGTGAGCCAGACCACGCCTGGCTGCATGACCTGGCGCAAGAAGCGGCGGAAGGGGGCGTGGCGGCCGAATAAAGCGCGGCCGATGCGTTCTCCGCCGGGCATCCCCCAGATGAAGAAGGGGAAGGGATCGCCCAGGAGGAGGAGAATGGGGGCGATGGTCAGCATCAGGATGTGCTGGATCATGTGCAGAAAGAAGAGCCAGCCGGCCAGCACGTCCAAAGGGGACATGAGGGTTATGACTAGCACCAACAGGCCGGCCAGGTAGGCGATTAGCCGGCCGGTGGTGGCAAGCTGGCCGCGGCCGCGCCGCCGCAGCCGCCGCCAGCCGCGCCCGTAAAAAAGCCCGGCCGAACCGAGCAGTAAAAGTATCTCTGGGCGCCAGTCCCAGGACATGATGGCCGTCATGCCTGTAAGTCTACCCGCAAACGGCCGATTTGTAAAAAGAGGACGGCACACTGTTGGGCGGGGATTAGGGGATTAGGGGATAAAACCGGGGTTGACGGGTCAGCGGTCAAGTTAAAAACGTGACCTACGCGGACTTCTGTGAAACGTGCTATAATGGTCTGCGTAAGGGCAGGGGAAGGAGAGGGGTTCCAGTCCACCAAGTCGTGGAGGTTAGGATGACTCGCCAATGGTTTACCAGTGGGTTGCTGGTTCTGGCCCTGTTCTTCAGCCTGGGTGCAGCCCAGGACGAGAAATCTTATAGCGCGGATCGCTTTGACGTGGAGGTGGCTGTCCGGCCGGATGGCTCTCTTTCCATCACCGAAACAGTCATTTTCCGCTTCGTGGGTGGGCCATTCACCTTTGCCTATCGGGAACTGCTGACCGACCACACCGACGGCATCAGCGAGATTGCCGCTACCCTGGACGGCCGCTCCCTGCCGCCCGGCGACGCCCCCGGCCAGGTGGAGATCAGCGGCCGTGACCCCCTTCGCGTCACCTGGCACTTCGAGCCAACGTCTAACAGTACCCATACCTTCGTCCTCACCTACCGGATGTTGGGCGTGGTACGCCAGGAGGCGGACAGCGATTATCTACTCTACCAGGTCTTGCCCGACGACTATGAATACGCTATCGGCCGCAGCCTGACCACCTTCACCTACCCGGCCGGGGCTACCCTACTGACGACCCCTACCATCGAGGCCGGCCAGGCGGCTATGGAACTGGGCGACAGGCAGGTGACGTGGACGGCCGAAAATCTGGCCCCCAACACGCCTTTGGTGATCGGGTTGCGCTTCGCCCCAGGCAGCCTCATCAGCGGGCCGCCCCAGTGGCAGGCCCGCCTGGCCCGCCAGCAGGCTCAGGCTCCCCTGTGGGGTGGGTTGGCGGCTGGGGTGTTAGCGGTGGGATTGGTGATTCTCCTGCGGGGCTACCAGGCGATCCGGCCGCCCCGTGTGCCATCGGCCGGCCTGGTTTACGAGCCACCTGATGACCGGCCGCCAGCCCTGGCCGGCGCGCTCAATGGCCTGGGAGCCAAGGCTACCTGGGCCAACGCCCTGGCGACCCTGTTTGACCTGGCCCGGCGCGGCTACCTACGGATTGAGGAGGCGGCCAGGCGGGGGTTATTCCGCTCCCGTGATTTTGTCATCCTGACTGGGGAGGCAGCCCATGAATCACCCCTGCGGCCGCACGAAGAGGCCCTCCTGGAGTTGCTGTTCACCACCAAACACGGCCGCACCGAGGCGGTCAAGCTCTCCAGCCTGTCCAGCTTAGTCTCCTCCCGTCGTTGGAAAGGGTTTAGTCAGGCCGTCACCGATGAGCTAGAGGCGGCCGGGCTGGTCAGCCGTGAACGCCAGCAAGCCGGCCGCCGCCTGCTTGTGGTGGGCGTCCTGCTCGACTCCATGAGCTTCCTGGGTCTGTTGGTGGTTGTCCTCTGGCTGCAAAACGCCCTTGGGACGTGGCCCTTGCTGGTCTCCCTGAGTCTGTTTGTGGTTGGCCTGGTGGCCGTCATCCTGGGCAGTATGCTACGGCCGCTCACCGACGAGGGGATGTTGGCGGCCGGGCAATGGCAGGGCTTCTACCACTACTTACGCGACGTGACGCGCGGCCGGGCGGCGGCCGGCCGGCCCGACGCTTTTGACGTGTATTTGCCCTACGTGACCAGCTACGGTCTCCTAACCCAGTGGGTGAAGCACTTCCAGAAAGCCGGTTACACGGATGTGCCTGTCTGGTTTCGATCTTTGGCGAGAGAGGATAGTATGGCGGCGTTTGTAGCGATGGGCCACGCCGCCAGTAGTTCAGGCGGGAGCGCGGCGGGGGCAGCCGGGGCCGGGGCGGCCGGCG
>JBFMFT010000292.1:0-6866 GCA_040751925.1 Chloroflexota bacterium | reverse complement strand
CACGATCCCCAAGCGGCCGCCCCCCAGGTGGGTCTGGGCGACCTGTACAGCCGGCTCGGCCGCCCCGACGAAGCCCTGGCCGCTTACCAAAAGGCCATTGCCCTGGACGGCCGATCCCCGGCCGCTTACCGGGGAGTGGGCGACGTTTACACTGCGCTCGGCCGTTCCGAGGACGCCATCACCGCCTACCAGCAGGCCATCAAGCTGAATGATGAATGTGGAATGATGAATGATGAATGGAAGAACCCTTCTGACTCATCATTCATCATTCCACATTCATCATTCCCCTACGTCGGTTTAGGCAACGTTTACTTCAATCTGGGCCATCTGGAAGAAGCGCAGGCGGCCTACGAACGAGCCGTCCAGATGGCCCCGCAGTCCGCCGAGGCTTATCGGGGATTGGGTGACGTTCATCGGACGGCCGGGCGGCCGGAGCAGGCGTTGGCCGCTTACCAGCATGGATTGGCCGCGTCGCCCAATGATCCCCATTTGCAAACTGGCTTTGGCTACAGTTGCCTGGCCTTGGGGCGGGTCAATGAAGCCCTGGTCGCCTTCCAACGGGTCATTGCCCAGGACGCGACGCTGGCTGCGCCCCATTGCGGCCTGGGTGACGTATATAGCCAACTCGCCCGCCACGATCAGGCTATCGCCGCCTACCAACGGGCCATTGCCCGCCAGCCGCAAGAAGCCGCTACCTACGGCCGCCTGGGTCACGCCTATTACACCCTGGGGCGGTACAGTGAAGCCCTGGCCGCGTATCAACGGGTGCTGGAACTGGAGCCCTCTCTCCGCAGTTCCAACGGTCACGGCCCACAGGCCAGCCAACGGCCGTTCACTCCCTGCACGTTCACGCCCGACCTGGCCCTCGACACCTACACTGGCCTGGGCCACGTCTACCAGGCTCTTGGCCGCCCGGCCGAGGCCATTGCCGCCTTCCAGCAAGCCATTAAGGTCAAGGATGAAGGCGGAAGGATGAAGGATGAACGACCAGACCCTTCATCCTTTCATCCTTCATCCTTCCCCTACGTCGGGCTAGGAACAGTCTATTCTAGCCTGGGGCGCACCGACGAGGCCCAGGCCGCTTTCCAGCGCGCCCAGGAACTCAACCCCCTTGACCCCCACCCCCACAACGGTCTGGGCCTCCTTTACTTGACTCTCGGCCGCCCGGCCGAAGCCCTGACCGCCTTCGAGCAAGCGGTCAAGCTAAATGGTGAAAGCGGAATGATGAATGATGAACGTCAGCCTCATTCCTCCTTCATCATTCATCATTCACCATTCCTATCCAACCTCGGCCGCGCCTATTACCAGTTGCAGCGTTACCCAGAGGCCATGGCTGCTCTTCAACAGGCGTTGGCGGCCGACCTGAAGAACGCCGGTGCTCACCTGGGCCTGGGCGACACCTACCGGGCGTTAGGGCAAATGGAGCAGGCGGTAACAGCCTACCGACGAGCGATAGAACTGAATGATGAACGTCAGTCCGCTTCATCCTTCATCATTCATCATTCATCGTTCCCCTACACCGGTCTCGGTCTGGCCTATGCCTCGCTCGGCCGCTACGAGGAGGCCCGCGCCGCGCTGCAACGGGCACTGGCAATTGACTCGGCCGAGGCCGGCTGCCTGACCGCCCTGGGTTACGTCTACCTGGAACTCGGCCGTCCAGCCGACGCCCTGACCACCTTTGCCCAGGCTGCCGAAGCCAACCCGCAGCACGCGCCGGCCTACTGTGGATTGGCTGACGCCAACCGCGCCTTCGGCCGCGTCGAAGCGGCACTGGCTATCTACAACGAAGCCCTGGCTCTACGGGACGATTTACCGGCCGCTCACTACGGCCGGGCCTGCCTGCTGGCCGAAGGTGGATACGAAGTGGAGGCGACGGCCGCTTTCCAACGGGCAATCAGCCTGGCCGGCGATTTGCCCGCCCTGCATATTGGTTTGGGCCAGGTCTACAGCCGGCTGGGTCGCCACGAGGAAGCCCTGACCGCTTACCAGCAGGCCAGCGAGCAGCCGGCCATTGTGGATTGGGATTTGGATAGCGGCCGTCACCTGTGGCCGGCCGCCGACCATCGCTGCGCCTTCAGTGGCCTGGGCAACGCTTATCAGGCTCGCGGGCAAACGGCCGAAGCTATCACCGCCTACCAGCGAGCTACCATCTGCCAGCCCAACCAGCCAGAGCCGTATCGCCACCTGGGAGACCTCTACCGCGAACAAGGGCGACTGGAGGAAGCCCTGGCCGCTTACCGGCGGGCCGTCGAGCTGGAGCCGGAAGACGTTCAGGCCCAAAAGGGTTTGGGGCAACTTTACCAGCTATTGGGGAGACCGGCCGAGGCTATTGCCGCCAACCTGCGGGCCATCGAACTCGATCCCCAAGAGGTGTCTCCTTATCGCAGTCTGGGCCATACTTACCTAACCATGGGCCGGTCGGCTGAGGCTATTGCCGCCTTCCGCCAGGCCCTCAAGTTGAAGAATGATGAAGGCGGAAGGATGAAGGATGAAAGAAAACGCTCATCCGCCATCCATCATTCACATTCGTTTGACTGTGATCAGGTGAACGCCGATTGCTATCAGGGCTTGGGGCGGGCTTACCTGGCTCAGAAGCAGTACGACGACGCTCTGGCCGCCTTCCAGCAGGCTCTCGACCACGACCCAGCCGGCGCAGATAGTTACAAGGGTCTGGGTGAGGTGTACCTGGCTCTCGGCCGGGCCGAACAAGCCTTGACCAATTACCAACAGGCGTTGGGGGCAATGGACAATGAACAATGGGCAATGAACAATGGTTCATTGGATGAGAAACTGTTGGAAATCCACAATGGCTTGGGGGCGAGTTACCTGGCGTTGGGTCAGGTCGAAGCAAGCATGGCTGCTTACCAGGCGGCATTGGCGAGCGGCGGCCGTTCGCCCGGCCGCCTGGCCCAAACCTACGACGGCCTGGGCCGCCTCCACGCTACCCTCCAGCATTGCGACGAGGGGTTGGCTGCCTACCAACGCGCCCTGGAATTAGACCCCCACTTGAGTAGCCCATACGTGGGCTTGGGCGACCTTTACTTGAGCGGCGGCCGTCTGGAAGCGGCGGCCGAAAGCTACCGGCGAGCGTTACAACGAGAGCCATCGTTGGCGACGGCTCTGGTGGGCCAGGGGCGCGTCTTGTTCGCCCAGGCCCGCTTACCCGAAGCCCTGGTCGCCTATGAACAAGCCTTGCGGGTTGATCCCCATCAGGCCGGCGCGTCGTTGGGATTGGGCCAAGTCTATCTGGCCCAGGAGCGTCCCGAAGAGGCCCAGGCTGCTTTCCGGCAGGCGATTTTGCAGCGGCCGGAGTACGCCGCTGCCTATCACAGCCTGGCTCAGGCTCAAGTGGTCATGGGTCAATACCAGGAAGCCTTGACGACCTTACAGAAAGCCGTTGAACTTGACCCCAACCAGGCCCCTACCCAGGCTGAATTGGCCCTGCTGCACTTGCGCCTGGATCACCATCCCGAAGCGTTGGCGGCCAGTCAGAAAGCCTTGCAGTTGGAGGCAAAGAACCCTCTCTATCATGGCCTCGTCGGCGACGTATTGGTGGCCCTCGGCCGCTACGAGGAGGCAGTCGCTGCCTACCAGGAGGCCATCGTACGAGAGGGTGAAGGCGGAAGGATGAAGGATGAACAGCGTCCTAGCCATTCATCCTTCATCCTTCACCCCTCATCCTTCCGATCTCGGTTGGCCGCCGCTTACGCCGCCCAGGGCCAACACGAGGAAGCGGCTGTCTATTACCAGGCGGCCCTTGAGCAAAAGGACGTGGCAGACCAGGGCCCGCTGCTCATTGGGCTGGCCCAATCGCAGGCGGCTCTCGGCCGTTACCAGGAGGCCATCGCCACTTACCAGCAGGCTCTTGAAGGAAAGGATGAAGGCGGAAGGATGAAGGATGAATTGCCTCTTCACCCTTCAGCCTTCACCCTTCAGCCTTCAGCCCTCCTCGCCGCTCACCTCGGCCTGGGTTACCTCTACCTGGCCCTGGCTCAACCAGAACGCGCCCTGGCTCATTTCGAGGAAGCCACAAAACTGAAAGATGAAGGCGGAAGGAGGAAGGATGAATTAGGTCCTCATCCTTCATCCTTCCTGGCTTACTATGGACTGGGCGAGGCCAAACGCCAATTGGGGCAATACGAGGAAGCAACGGCCGCATACCAACAAGCCATACAGAGCAACCCGCGCAACCCGCTTCCCCACGTTGGCCTGGGCCACGTCCAGCTGGCCCAACACCGCACCCACGAGGCGATGCAATCTTTTCAGAAGGCATTGGGGCTAGACCCCCAGGCGGCCGAAGCCGAAAGTGGCCTGGCCGCCGTCTACCTGGCTTTGGGTCACACGCGGCCGGCCATCGCCGCCTACAAACAGGCCCTCAAGTTGAGTGATGAACGCGGAATAATGAATGATGCACGGTCAGAGAACGCATCCTTCATCCTTCATCATTCATCCTTCCTGTCCGCCACCTGGCGCGGCCTGGGCGACGCTTACCGGGCCAGTGGCGCGTCGGCCGAGGCCATCACCGCCTACCGACAGGCGATGGAACTGGCTCCGCACCAACTTGACCTGTATAGCGCGTTGGGTGACTTGCTGGCCGCTAGTGGGCGGCCGGAAGAAGCGCTGGCGGTTTATCAACGAGCCATCCAGGGCGAGGAAACGGCCGGTCGCCCTCTGGCCCTGGCTTACCGGGGCATGGGCGACCTCTATCGGCAACAGGGGCGCACTGATGAGGCAACGGCCGCTTACCAACGAGCCATCACCCTGGATGGGCAGGAGGCGGCGGCCTACGAAGGTTTGGGGCGCGTCCACCAGATGAGCGGTCGGCCGGCCGAGGCCCAGACCGCCTTCCAACAAGCCATTGCCCTCGACGCTGGGCGAGTCGGGGCGCAAGTGGGACTGGGCGAGGTCTTGCTGGCCCTGGGCCAACCGGCCGTCGCTCTGGAAGCGTTCAAGCAGGCCAGCGACCTGGACGGTCATAACGCGGAGGCCCAGAGGGGCATCGGCGACGTGTGCCTGGCCCAGCAGCGCTATCACCAGGCGGCTACCGCCTACCTGCGGGCCACCAAACTCAACAGCCAGGACGGACGCGCCTTCGCCGGCCTGGGTCACGCTTATACCCAGTTGGGCAGCGCGGATGCGGCTCTAGCTGCTTACCGGGAGGGGATTGAGCGAGGGGCCAACGATCCGGCCGTCCACAAGGGATTGGCGGAGAATTTGCAGACGCGCGGCCGTCTGGCCGAGGCTTTGCCCCATCTCCAACAAGCCAGCCTCCTGTCCCCCGGCGACCCACAGGTTCATAGTGGCCTGGCCGACCTTTACCGCAGCCTGGGTCAAACGGCCGAGGCGATTGCCGCCTACGAGCGAGCGATTGCCCTCCACCCCCACGACGCTTTATCGCGCACGTCGCTGGCCGCTCTTTATCGCCAGGCTGGATGCGACGAGGAGTACCGGCGGCAGATCGAGGCGGCGGCCGAGTGGATAGAAGGTGAGAGTGAGTACAATCGGGCTTGCTACGCGGCGGTGGCCGGCCGGGCGGACGAGTCGTTAGCCTTGTTGCAGAAGGCCCTTGATCTGCGCCAGGTTAGTAAAGAGTGGGCCGGCCAGGACGCCGACCTGGCCTTCTTGCGCGATGATCCCCGTTTCCGGCAGATGGTAAATAGCAATTGGTAACTGGTAATTGGTAATTGTCCTGCCAATTACCAGTTACCTCCTGCCCACCATGGCCGCAATTCCGCGCCCCAGCCAGACCTGGTTGGCGACGGCCGGATGGCTGCTGGAAGCGACGAAGTAGGCCACCCCCTGGACGAGCGGCCGTTTCTGTAGCTCCTGCCAGAAGTGGAGGTATTGGCGGGCTTTTTCGGCCGGCGCGGCCTCGCTGTTGTGCGCGGCTTCGGTAATCCACAGGGGGTGGTTGCGGAAACGGCCGATCACGTCGTCCAACACCTGTAGAGCCTGGCGGAGCGGGTAGACGGCCGACCAGTAGAGGTGCAGCCCCAAGCCATCGGCAGCCAGAACGGCTGTCCGGCTGGTCTCCAGAAAACGCACGTGATCCTGCTTGACGCCCGTCACCGAACTTCCTGGCGAGAGACCAGGGTAGATGAAGCGCACGCCAGGCAAGACGTGGCGGTATTTCGCCAGCAATTCCAGCCACCAGGCGGCAAAGGTGGCTCCATCTGACCAAACCGTGCCTAACCCTTCGGCGGCCACGTTGGGTTGGTTGTGCAATTCCACTACCACCTGCTTGCCACGCAATTGATCCAGGCAGCGTTTTACGTCGGCCACTGTGTCCTGCAAAAATTGGTCGGGCGTGATAGATCGGCCGCCGAACTCCAGGAAGGCCCGCACAATCCAGGCGGCGTCGGGATGGGCGGCGGCCAGGCGGGCTACGTCGGCCGCACTGTGGAAGGACAGCACTTTGATCAAGCCCGGGCGGGCGGCGGCGAATTCCTGGTGTTCGGCCTCGCTGATGGTCGGGTCGGTGGAGGTATGTAGGCCCAGCCGCGCCCGCCCTAGAATGGCCGGATCGGGGTTAGCCGCCTGCTCGTCTAACGGCCGCACCAGGTCACTCGGCACGCGGAGGGGGGTGTATTCGCCCTGGGCCGCGCCGGTGACCAGGAGGGGCGCGCCGCGCTCGACCAGGCCGACGGGGATGGCGTCGCGGCGGGGCCCGCTGCGGAGGGTTAGGCCGTAGGGGCCGCTGATGGGGCGGGCGAGAGCGACCAGCACCTCGGTCGTCAGCCCCCAGCCGGGGGTCGTATCGGCTATCGTCGGCGGCGACGGGGGCAGCGGCCGGTGGCCGCCAGGCAGAGGATCGGGTTGTTGGACGGCCGGTAGCGGCCGGGCCACGTTCAGCACGTCTTCTTTGC
>JBFMFT010000291.1:0-6905 GCA_040751925.1 Chloroflexota bacterium | reverse complement strand
TCTCCCTGCCAGGGAGAGGGTTGGGGTGAGGGGCGGTGTAGTTAAACAAACGAGGAGGATAAGATGCCTGTTCCTGCACTAATCGTCGGTTTGGGTGGCACCGGTGTTTGGGTAGCCACTTACGTCAAGAAAGAACTGCTGGAGGTATCCAACGCCTGGCCTTCCCAGCAGGTGAAGATTATTGCCTTCGATACCGTGGCCCAGCCGGAAGCGACCATTGGCGGCCGGGGTCAGATCCGCCGCGCCGGTCAGACCACTGGGGCCGTGCGCTTGGATGCTGGCGAGTTCTTCTTCATCGGCGGCAATGTGCAAGGGTTGATGCGTGAGGTAGCAGCTGGCAAGCATCCCCACCTGGGCACCTGGTTGCTGGCCGACTGGTACCTGCAAACCCTGGCTGACCGTACTTTCAATCTGAACGAGGGGGCCGGCCAGTTCCGCCAGTTCGGCCGGCTGGCCGTCTTCCGCGACGTGGCTGCCCCTTCTAATTCGACTATTTACAATACCTTAAGCGATGCCCTGGTCAAGCTGAAACGCAGCAACCCGACGATGAAGAGCTTGCAGGTCTTTATCGTCGCCAGCCTGGCTGGTGGCACGGGCGCGGGGATGTTTGCTGACGTCGCTCACCTAATCCGCGAAATCGCCAGCCAGCCCAACGTGGACCTCAAAGGGAAGATGACCATTCGGGGGTACCTGGTGTTACCCGACGCTTTCAGTCGCACGGTAGACCAGGCCTGGCTACGCAGCATGTACGCACGGGCCTACGCCGCCATGCGCGAGAGCCGCCGCTTTACGGTCAGCTTTGACTACGAGCGGGGCTACCCCATGCACTACCACGAGGGGGCCGGCCATCCCCTCTGGCATGGGGCGATCAAGGGCAAGCTGTTTGACCTCATCTACTATCTGGATGGCCAAGGCGGGCAAAACAGCTTGGCCGCGGTAACGTTACCCAACGGGGTGGCTCCGGCCATTGCCGACGCCATCAGCGCCGCGATTGACGCCAAAGCCGGCCCGGACTTTGCCAATTACGTGGCGAACATCGAGGCGGAACGGGCCCAACGGATCGGCCGGGCCGATCTCTCCGCTAAGACCGCCACCTTTGGTTCGGTAGGCACGTATACCATTGTCTTTCCCATCTACCACGTCGTGGAAGCCTGGACACACGACCTGGGGTTGGAGTTGTTGAATAACTTGCTGTCTCCCACCGAGTTCGATTCGCGCACCGGGACGCCCACCCGCCTGGCTAATAACGCTAACCAGGAGGACGTGGGGGAAGATGGGGAGGCGGCCGGTTTCAAATTCCTGCGCTCGCTCACGCCCATTACCTATGATTACCGGGACGAGGATGGCAACTTGCAAACGCAACTGCTAGAACCGACCCTGCTGCCGGGGGAGTTGGCCCGCATCGCCGCTGAGGCCATGCAGCCCAGCAGTGGAGTTATCCAACACCTGACCGGCCGCCAGGTAGCTGACTGGAAAGACGCCTTTGTGCCGACTGCCAGCGACCGCGAAACCCAGCGCCTGCTGCAACGGGTGGAAAGCACTTTGCAGGCTCGTCTCTATGACCGCCAGGGCAAGTTGGGTCAGGTGCAAACGTCCGAGCAAAAAGAGCCGAAAGAAGACCCGGTAGCTGGGGCCGAACGCATCATTCAGGAAGTGCGGGTCTACAAGAACCGCTACCTGGGCAGTGAGGACCCGCGCACCGGTCAGCGCAGCGGCGGCCTCTACCGCACGGCTCTGGAGCAGATCGTCGAACACCACACAGCCCGCTTCAACCTGGGGCTGGATTTGACCATCCAGGCCATTCTCAACGGCAAGCCCAATAACGCCTCCACCATCGCTAAGAGTGGCAAACTGGGTTTCCTGCACGATTTCCTGACCGGTCTTTTCGAAGGGCTGGAAAAGGCCCGCGACACCCTCCAGCGTGTGCAGCAACTCCGGCGGGAACAGGGCGAGAGCCGGCGCACCGCCATTGCCGCCGCCCAGTCGGCCACCCAGACCATGCGGAGTAACGCCAACAAGAAAACCACGCTGGGGCGCCGGGTGGCGCACGAAGCCTACGAGGGACAACACAGCTATTTACAGGCTGAGGCCAGCCTGGTAGACATCTTGCAGGTGGAAGCGACCGAAGAAGCTATCTTGCAGGCCACGAACCGGATGCTGGATTACGTCTTGAGCGCGCAACAGAGTGTGCAGGCCTGGGAGGAGACGTTGGCCCGCGACAGTGATGGCCTGTATGCGAAGTTGCTGCGCGGCCGTCGCCAGGTAGACAGTGACCGCCAGGCCGGCCAGGACGTGAAGGTGCGCTTCATCGTCAGCGATCCGGCTTACGAAAAAGCCCGCTACCAGGAGTATTTACACAAGATACCAGGCGGATGGGTTAACCAGTTGTTGGGCAATCTGACCTGGAAAATGGATCAGAAGGTGGTGGCTGGCCGGCCCAAAGTCAACCTGAGTTTGCAAGTAGTAACAGAGGGCAACCAGCCCACTCCCATCGGCGCGGACACCTTTGACGACAACCTGGCCCTGTGGTTGCGCTTGAGCCGCCAGGCTTTCGACGACGCCAACGAGGAAGAGTCGGTCATCGCCTACTTGATGCGCCACCGGGAGTACCGCGACCCTACCCGGCTGGCGGAAATGATCCACGCCAACAGCGGCACGCTCTTGAACTTTAGTGGCGGCGCGCCCTTGCCCGCTAATTTCCTGCGCGCCTACTTCCAGACGGAGGAGGAAGCCGGCCATCGCGGTTATCTGCGTAGCGTCATGCAAAACCTGGCTCAGTTAAGTGGACAAAGTACGACCGAAACCGTGCGCGATGAAGAAGGCCAGGAGAGGGTGCAGGAAAGTCGTTTCGTGCGTTTCCTTAACTCCGAGGATCGCTTCAAGTTCACCCTGGTCTTTACCCAGGAACTCATTGAGCTAGACCGGATTGACAGCTATCGCACCACCGGCCACAACGCTTACCTGGGCAGTGGTGACCGCTTGACGCTGGGCGACCGCCGCTTGCTGCACGTCTTCCCGGCCGAAGTCCACGCCGCCGCCTACGAAGGCCGTCTGCCAGAACTCAAGCAGCCCGTGCGCCTGTTCTCCGACGACGTGACCCTGCAACTGGAAGACCTGGATCGCTTTAAGCTCTTCTTGATGGCTTACACCTATGGTTTGATTCGCCGGGTGGGAATGCGCGACCAGGCGGGCAACCAGCGTAACTTGTGGCAGTTGAGCCTGCCGCCGGCCGGCCAATACGGCCGGCACGGTGAGGCGGCCCTGGAGGAAGTCTTCTGGCTGACCGACCCCCTGCGCCCGCCCCACATTTTGGAGGCTCTGATGACCTTCAACTTCGTGGGCCTGGACGTGCGCTACAAACAGGGGTACGCGTCGGCTATTAATCACCAGAAGGTGGCTGACGCGGTGGCCCGCGTGCGCGACGAGGATGCCCAAAGGCGGATTCAGGCTGGCACGGCCGGACAGGGCAGTCCGGACTTGTTGGGCCAGGCGCAGGCGTTAGACCCGGAGGCACACGGGGAGGTTCTGCTAGAATTGGCCCGCATTGACCAAATTCGGGAGATGCAAGGCCGCCTGGAAAATCAGGTTCTACCGGCTTACAAGGACGCTCTGAACGATCCGGACAACCAGAAGGATTACGACGTGGCCTCGGTCTTTGCCCTCACGCTCCGTAGCGAAGTAGAGGCCGTGCGCCGGACGGTGACGGACACCATCAATGCCCTGCGTGACCTGGGGCAGAAGGGCGCGCCGCCGGCGGCCGAGGTGAAGCGAATAGACCTGTTGTGAATGGGACGCGGATGATGCTGAGGAGGGTACACCTGTGCGCCGCTTGCTCTTTCTTTTTCTGTTTCTCCTACCAGTTACCAGTTACCAACCACCGACCGTAGACGACCGACTCATCCAGGCGGTGGTGGAATTGACGAATGAGGCGCGGGCGGCCAACGGCCAGCCGCCGTTGGCCCTGAACGACGCTTTGACGGCCGCCGCCCAGCTTCACGCCGAGGCGATGGCTGCCAATGACTTCTTTGCCCACGACAACCCCCTGGATGGTTCTACACCCGGCACGCGCATCACCGCCGCCGGCTACGCCTGGCAAGCGGTATCCGAGAATCTGGGGGCCGGCTATGACTCGGCCGAGGAAGCAGTTGAAGGCTGGCTGAATAGCCCCGAACACCGGGACAATTTGCTCTCGGCCGATTACCAGGAAACCGGGGTGGGCTACTTCTTCCAGGCGGATGATACTTTTCCGGCGGCCGGGGCCTCCTACCAGACCTATTGGGTGCAGACCTTTGGCGCGCCGGCCGTCTCTGTACAGCCTACACCGGCACAAGGACGCTTATTCGCCCGGGGGGACTTGCTGGCGGCTGTCAGTAACGGCCGGATCAACTGGTACGATGCTCAGGGCAATCTGGTGAAAACGCTGGACACCGGCTTTAGCGGTGAAACCACAGGAATGGCTTTTGACAGCGCCGGCAACCTTTATGTGACCAACTTCGATGCCGATACCGTCAGCCGGTTTGATAACCAGGGCAATCTCCTGGGCACTTTCGGCGGCCCCTACGGCGAGTCGCCAGAGTCCATTGTTTTAGACGCTGAAGATCGTTTTTACGTTGGACATGCTGACGGGGACGGTGACATTCGCCAGTTTGACCAAAATGGTGTTCCCCTGGCGCAATTTGACGTGGACACGGAAGATCGTGGCTCCGATTGGATTGAACTGGCCGACGACCAATGTACGATGTTTTATACGTCCGAGGGCCAGAGTATCAAGCGGTTCGACATTTGCGCCAACAGGCAGTTGCCCGATTTTGCTTCTGGCCTGAACCAAACCTTCGCTCTTCGCATCTTGCCTGATGGTGGCGTGATCGTGGCCAATAGACAAGACGTTCGTCACCTGTCGGCGGCTGGGGAGGTCGTTCAAGCCTATGATGCCCCTGGTGAAGATTGTTGGTTTGCTGTAAACAGGGACCCAGATGGTGCCTCATTCTGGAGCGGTGACGTATGTACTGGCAACGTCTACCAGTTTAGTCTGGACACGGGCGAAGTGTTGCTGGGACCTATTGACACCTGTGATAGTGATTGCATCGGTGGCGTGGCTATCTTTGGTGAACTAATCGAGGCGGTGCCGCAGACACCGACACCGGATACCCCTACACCGTCACCGTCCCCAACGCCAACTTCCACACCCACTCCATCTCCAACCCCCTTTCCGACCGAATTGGTGACGATGACCATCACGGCCGACCCGGTCGAGGCCAGCGTAGACCAGTCCATCACTGTCCGCATTACCCTCTCTGGCGATAATTCGGAGTGCGGGCAGAGCATCGTCACCAAGCCCGTGGACGTGATCCTGGTGTTGGATAGTTCCGGCAGCATGGAGGGGACGCCCCTCGACCAGTCCAAGCAGGCGGCCCTGGCCTTCGTCGGCCAGATAGACTTTGCCGTGGATCGGGTGGGCATCGTACAGTTCAGCGACAAGGTGGACATGGTTCACCCACTGGATACCAGCCCGGCGGCCGTCCAGGCAGCGATCAACACCATTGCCATTACCGGCGGCACGGCCATTGACGCGGGCTTGCAAGCGGCCTTCGAGGAGCTACAGGCCAACCTGCGGCCCGATGCGACGCCGGTCATTGTCCTGTTGTCAGACGGGGGTAGCGACCCCAGCGCGGCCGAACGAGTGGCCGACACGGCCAAAGCGGCCGGCATGAAGATCGTCACCGTCGGCCTGGGTAGTAGCGTGGATACTGGCCTCCTGCAAGCCATAGCCTCCCTCGACCAGAACAACCAGCCCCAATTCTACAACTCACCCGATGGCTCCGACCTGGCCGCTATCTACGTGACCATTGCCCAGAGCATCCGCGAATATGGGCTGGCCCAGGACCTCACCCTGCGCCACCAACTGGGGTTGTACGACTTCTTCGTCGTACCCGAATCACTAGACCCACCTGGCGACATCGCCGGCGATACGATCACCTGGCGCAAAGACGTGCTGGAAGACGGTGATACGGTCTTCACCTTCCAGGTACGGCCGCGCGGCCAGGGGGGCGAGGTGGACATCGGTGATCTAACCGAGGCCATCTTCTTGGAATGTGAACAAACCAACCGCACCATCCAGCTTCCGCCAGGGCCGCGGGTCAACATCCAGGCAGTTCCCGAAGAGATTCCCCCGGTACCCTTCGAGTGCGCCTGGTGGCAGGTTTTCCCCTGGTGGCTGCTACTGCCGCTCTTGCTGCTGCTTCTTGTCCTGATCTTCTTGTTCCTGACCCCCTGGGGACGGCGGCTGTGGCGACGATTACGGGCCAAGCCCTGGCTCTGCAAGCTGCTGGCTCTGTTGACCCTGCTCTACCTCCTATTCCTGATCGGGCTGATAGCCTACGCCCTCCTGGGGCATCTGTGCCGGGCTGACCGTGTCTACTTCTGGAAGATTACCGACGACGGGCAGCGCGTGGCGGTCTTTGAGAGCCGTTTTGGCGACGATACAGCCCGGCCGGTAGACTCCTTGAATGGTGAGGCGAACTGTGCGGCCTGCCACGCTGGTAGCAGCCAGGCCCAACTGGTCTCGGCCGTGCGCGACGACCAAAACGGCCCCGTCACCGTACAGACAGTAGACGGCCGTGACGTTCCCTTCCCCCTGGTCAACGGCTCTTACGTGGCCTGGTCGCCCGACGGCGCGCAAGCGGCTATTTCGATGAACGATCAGGACATTTTCATCCTTGACGCGGCGGCCGGTACCCTGACGCCTTTGGCCGGAGCCAGCGAAGGGGACGTAATCGAGACGATGCCCACCTGGTCGCACGATGGGCAGATCATCGCCTTTGTCCGAGCGGCGCGCACTGCCCCCGACAGCCCGGCGGCTATTGACGTACCCTCAGACGTCTATACCGTTCCAGCTGCCGGCGGTG
>JBFMFT010000290.1:0-6937 GCA_040751925.1 Chloroflexota bacterium | reverse complement strand
GGCCCATTCCCCGGGCCACAGGGTGGACAAAATGCTTGGCGTTCATGGAGTACCTCCCTACTCACTCTCGAACCTCCCGGAGGTTGCGAATCTCCGGGAGGTTGCCCTCTAACTACGGCACATGATAGCCGTCGAAGACGACGGTGTTGCCCGTCGAGGACGGGTTGTGCGTGCCCAGGACGTAAATTTCGGCCGTGTGGGTGGCACTGGTCAACCCCCCAATCGCCACCTCGTACTGCCACTGTAAGGTCGGCCGGTATAGGTCCACCGTGACCACCAATATCCCATCTACCCGAACCTCGGCCTGGCCCATGGCCGGCCCGCGCAGGCTAATCCAGGTGAACTGCGGGCCTGTGAAGTCAAAAGAGACCGTGCTGCCGGTGGCGGCGGCATAGCGCAGGCCGTCCCCGAGGGCCGCGTTGGCCGTGCGGCCGCTCCAGTTGTGGTAGCGCACCTGCAGGCTATTGTCCTCGATGATGACTCCTGGCACTTCGATGGCGTCCAGGCGCACTTCCGTGCCACTAGAGGCGGGGTTTTTCTGCCCCAGAGCGCGCAGCGTCACCGTGTGACGGCGAGCCAGGAGACCGGGATAGGTGACCTGGTACTGGTACTCTGGTGCGGGGGCATAGAGGTCTATCGTGCCCTGGTTGACTCCGTCCAGGAGGACCTGGGCCAGGCCCTGGTCGGGCCCGCGGTACATCAGCAGGTGCAGGGAAATGATAGAACCCAGGCCACCGGGCCCACCATCGTAGGCTAAGGCTCGCCCTTCGTTGGTCTGACCGTTGGTGTACGATGGTTCCCCCACGATGACGTCGGCATAGGCATCGCCGTTGATGTCGCCGGCCATGCCCACCGAGATGCCGAAGCCGGTAAGGTAATTGTCGCCCTCGGCCGTCCAGTTGGGAGTCGTAGAAAGGCCTCCTGGCGAGCCGTGGAAGACAAAAGCCTGGCTGCTTCCGCACGCTCCCACGATGACATCATCGTGGCCATCGCTGTTCACGTCGCCAGCCGCGCTTACGGAAGTGCCGAAGAAGGCCCACTCCTGGTTGCTCTCGGCCGTCCAGTTGGCCGTCAGACTGAGGCCAGTGACCGAGCCATGGTAGACGAAGGCTCGCCCTTCGAATGAGTGGCCGTTGCTGTAATCACTTGCCCCCACGATGGCATCGTTATAGCCATCGCCGTTGACGTCGCCGGCCGTGCCCACCGAGATGCCAAAGTAGGCGTTGGCCCGGTTGCTCTCGGCCGTCCAGTCGGCCGTCAGACTCAGACCGGCGGCCGAACCGTGGTAAACATAGGCCCGTCCCTCCCATGTCTGGCCGTTGGTGTACTGGTATGCCCCCGCAATGATGTCGGCAAAGCCGTCCCCGTTCACATCCCCCACGGTGGCCACCGAATAGCCGAAGTAGGCAGAGGCCTGGTCACTCTCGGCCGTCCAGTTCGGGCTGGCATTCAGGCCGGCGGCCGAGCCATAATAGACATAGGCCCGCCCCTCGTAGCTCTGACCATTGCTGTAGGAGTATGCCCCCACGATGATGTCGTCGTAGCCGTCAGCGTTTATGTCGCCAGCCGTCGCCACGGAACGGCTGAAGTAGGAGAAAGCCTGGTCGCTTTCGGCTGTCCAGTTCGGGCTGGCACTCAAGCCGCTGGCTGAGCCATGGTAAACATAGGCCCGCCCTACGGTGCCCTGGCCATTGCGGTAATAGGGAGCTCCCACGATCACGTCATCATAGCCGTCGCCATTGACGTCGCCGGCCGTGCCCACTGAGTAGCCAAATTCAGCAGAGGATAGGTCGCTCCCGGCCGTCCAATTAGCCGTCAGGCCCAAGCCGGTGGCCAAGCCGTGGTAGACAAAGGCCCGCCCTTCGTCGACCTGGCCGTTGTCATAGTGATAGGCCCCCACGATGACGTCGTCGTAGCCATCGCCGTTGACGTCGCCGGCCGTGGCCACCGATTGGCCGAAGCAGGTACAGAAGTCAGCAAAGCCGGACGATTGGTTACTTTCGGCCGTCCAGGTAGGGACGAAGGGATCAGGTAGAGGCGTTCGGTGGTTCAACTGCTGACCCGCGGCGGAAGCGGCGCGGTAACCACCGCCCGAGGCCTGGTCATCGGCTACCCCAAGCCAGCCGTCATAGGTGATACCATAGGCGTTATCATCCACGAACAAGCGAAGACCAGTGTCAGAGCCGTGGTAGACAAAAGCCCCCCCTTCGTCGCTTTGGCCATTGTCATAGTACGTGGCCCCCACTATGACGTCAGCGTAGCCATCGCCGTTGACATCCCCAGCCGTGCCCACCGAGCGGCCGAAGTAGGCGCTGGCCTGGTCGCTCTCGGCCGTCCAGTTGGGGCTGCTACTAAGACCTGGAGTTGAGCCATAGTAGACGTAAGCACGCCCTTCATCGATCTGGTCGTTGTCATACCAGTATGCCCCCACGATGACGTCGCCGTAGCCGTCGGTATTGACATCCTCAGCCGTGCTCACCGAACGGCCAAAGTTGGCATAATTCTGGTCGCTCTCGGCCGTCCAGTTGGCCGTCAGGCTCAAGCCAGCGGCCGCGCCGTGGTAGACAAAGGCTCGCCCTTCGTCGGTCTCGCCGTTGTCGTAGTAGTAGGCTGCCACGATGACGTCGTCGTAGCTATCGCCGTTGACATCCCCGGCCGTGCTCACCGAGCGGCCGAAGTTGGCGCCGGCCTGGTCACTCTCGGCCGTCCAGTTGGCCGTCAGGCTTAAGCCGGTTGGGGAGCCGTGGTAGACGAAGGCTCGCCCTTCGTCACTTTGGCCGTTGTCATACGCGTCGGCTCCCACAATGACATCGTCATAGCCATCGCCGTTGACGTCGCCGGCCGTGGCCACCGAGAAGCCGAAGTAGGCATAAGCCTGGTCACTCTCGGCCGTCCAGTTGGCGGTCAGGCTCAGGCCGGTGGCCGAGCCGTAGTAGACATAGGCCCGCCCCTCGTAGGTCTGGCCGTTGGTATACTCGTATGCCCCCACAATGACGTCATCATAGCTATCGCCGTTGACGTCGCCGGCCGCAGCCACCGAATAACCGAAGTAGGCAGAGGCCTGGTCGCCCTCGGCCGTCCAGTTGGCCGTCAGGCTCAGGCCGGTGGCCGAGCCGTAGTAAACATAGGCCCGCCCTTCGAGGCTCTGGCCATTGTCGTACCCGTATGCCCCCACGATGACATCGTCGTAGCCATCGCCATTGACATCGCCGGCCGCGGCCGCCGATCGGCCGAAGTAGGCATAAGCCTGGTCGCTCTCGGCCGTCCAGTTGGCCGTTGCACTGAGACCGGCGGCGGAGCCGTGATAGACAAGGGCTCGACCCTCGTCCTGCTGGCCGTTGTCGTAGGAGACGGCCCCGACGATGACGTCATCATAGCCGTCGCCGTTGACGTCGCCGGCAGTGGCCACCGAGACACCGAGGTAGGCAGAAGTCTGGTCGCTCTCGGCCGTCCAGTCAGGCACGGCCTCCCCCATGGTCAGGCCCGTCGGCGCGGGCATTTGGCGGATCTGTTTCTGCACGGCCGCCCACCAGTCGGCCGGCACGCCAGGGGGTAGAGAAACGCCCTGGCTATGAAGCGAGTCGGGAGCAACGGCCGGAGTTCCGGTGGCGGCCGGGGCCAGACCCAACCCCAAAGCTATCACAACAAACAGAATGAGCCTTTTGGCTACGAAGCGAAGAACACGCTGCCCGTTCATGGATGACCTCCCAGGTCGGCGGCGGCCGGCTTAGAATACAGTCCAGCCATTGACCGCTACACACTTCCCGTTACCGAAGAACATGCGGGCCGCGTTGAGGACGGCCGGCGAGAGAAAAGAAGCACACCAGCGCGCTGATTGGCAACTATACAACACAGTATAACAGGCGAACGTACCAAAAACGTACCAAAACCACCATTTTGACCGATGAAATTCGTACCCAAAAGGGCTGAATCTCTGGTACGTTTGGTTTTCTGGCATTGTTGGGGGCAATATCCGTGCGAGGAACGCAGCCCCGCCTAGCTTTCGCTTGCTAGCACCTGGAATGACAAAACAAAAGAGGAGGGCGGCCGATTCACGACCACCCTCCTCTTTTATGAACAGGGTATTTATTTAGCTAATCCCACCCTCACCCTAACCCTCTCCCTCTGAGGGAGAGGGGAAAAAGGACTCCCCTCTCCCTGGTAAGGAGAGGGGGTAGGGGGTGAGGGTTAGCGACGGCCGCCCCTCCTAGCCTGGCCGGATGACTGGCCGCGTTGGCCGCCGGCCGGCCGGGCCGACTGGCCGGGGTTGGTTTTGGTGGCCGGCGCACTGGTCGGGCCGCTGCTCTGCAAAGCGGCCTGCGAACGGCTGGCTTCGACGACCAGGGTCGGAGCTTCACGCTTGGAGGTCCAGACAGCCCAACCGAGAACGGCCACCAGGGCCAGGACGACCAGCCAGCGCACCATGCCCAGGTCGGTTTGGGTGACGACGATGGGGGCGATGATGACCGAGACCAGGTTGACCACCTTGATCATCGGGTTGAGGGCGGGGCCGGCCGTGTCCTTCATGGGGTCGCCGACCGTGTCGCCGACAACGCCGGCCTTGTGCCGCTCAGAACCCTTGCCGGTGTTTTTGGCCGGGTCTTTCGGTTCATCCTCGATGAGTTTCTTGGCGTTGTCCCAGGCCCCACCGGCGTTGTTCATAAAGACGGCCAGCAATTGCCCGGAGAGGATGATACCGGCCAGGAAGCCACCCAGGGCTTCCACACCCAGGGCCAGGCCGACGATGATGGGACTCAAGACACCCATCAGGGCCAGGGGCACGAGTTCCTTCTGGGCGGCCGAAGTGGAGATAGAGACAGCCTGCTGGTAATCGGGCTTGACCTTGCCATCCAAAACGCCCAGCTTGAACTGGCGGCGGACTTCCTGGACGATGAGGGAGGCGGCGCGGGAGACGGCCTGGATGGCAAAGGCGGAGAAGAGCCAGGGGATGGCCCCACCGATGAGCATCCCGACAAAGACCTGGGGAATGTCCACACGAATACCCACCTCTGTGATGAGCCTTTCGAAAGGTATGGCCTGGCCGGCCGCTCGTGCCAATTCGTTGACCGTTTCTTGGGAGCGGGCCACGTCTACGAGAAAGGAACCAAAGAGGGAGACGGCGGCGATGACGGCCGACCCAATGGCTACACCCTTTGTAATGGCCTTGGTCGTATTGCCTACCGCGTCGAGGTCGGCCATGATCTGCTGGGCGGCCTTGGTGTCCTTGTCGGTCAGGCCCGACCAGGCCATTTCGCCGATACCATTGGCGTTGTCGGAGATGGGGCCGTAGGAGTCCATGGCCACGTTGTTGCCGGTCAGGGTCAACATGCCGATACCCGTCATTGCCACACCGTAAAGAATGAAAGTAATCTGTTGGGCCGGTGTGCTGCCTACGCCGCCGAAGATAGCGATAGAGGCCACGATGGTGGCGGCGATGGTAATGATTGACCACACCGACGATTCGTAGCCGGTGGAAAGACCGGATAGGATCAGGGTGGCCGGGCCGGTGTCGGCCGACTTCTTGATCCCCTTGACCGGCGCGGCGTGGGTGCCGGTAAAGTATTCGGTCAGGCGGTCAATGACGATAGCCAGCAACACCCCGACCGTGGTGGCCAGGAACGGCCGCCACCAACCGCCTACCACATCCTGCATATAAACAAAGCCGACGATGCCGAACAGGACGACGGAGATAGCGGCCGAGGAGAGGAAGCCGGTGAAGATGGCTTTCATGGCGTCGCCGGATTGGCCGGGGCCGCCGCGCACCAGGTACGTGCCAATGATGGAAGAAAGCACGCCGATACCCCGCACCAACAGCGGGTAGATGATCCAGTTGATGTCGCCGGTGATGGCTGTCAGGGCCAGGGCCAGGATCAGGGCGGAGACGATGGTCACTTCGTAGGACTCGAAGATGTCGGCGGCCATACCCGCGCAGTCGCCCACGTTGTCGCCCACCAGGTCGGCCACCACGGCTGGGTTGCGCGGGTCGTCTTCGGGGATACCGGCTTCGACCTTGCCCACCAGGTCGGCCCCCACGTCGGCCGCTTTGGTGAAAATGCCGCCGCCCACGCGCATAAACAGAGCCAGGAGGGTGCCGCCAAAGCCAAAGCCGAGCAGGGCGTCGGGCGCGGCCTTGCCCATGATGATAAAGATGATTGTACCACCGAACAGGCCCAGGCCATCGGTCAACATGCCGGTAATGGTGCCGGCGCGGTAGGCGATCCGCAGGGCGTCGCCAAAGGAGCGGCGGGAGGCGGCCGCCACCCGCACGTTGCCCTGGACGGCCATTCGCATACCCAACTGACCGACCGACAAACTGAAACCCGCACCCATCACGAAGGCGACCGCGCGGGCCAAACCCACCACCAGGCGAATCTGGCTTTCGGCCATACCTTCAAAGCGTTCCAGGGCTTCTGGTGAGGGAGGGACGACGTAGACGCTCAGGAACAGAGCCACCGTTAAGATGGCGATGAGCGGCAAGATGCGGCGGAGCTGGCGGGTCAGGTAGGCGTCCGCCCCTTCGCGGATGGCGTTCCAGACCTGTTGCATCTTATCGGTGCCTTTGTCCTCACGTAGAATCTGCATACGCAGAAAAAGGGCGTAGGCCAGTCCTAACAGGGCTACGACCAACACGGCCCAAATAGCGATATTCTCAAATGAGTCTAATCCAAGTGCTTGCATTCCTTATTCATTCTCCAGGTAACAGGGTTTAACGGGCAGAGATTGGGTCACGCCAAGACGCAAAGAGGAAGCACCTTAGCGCTTTGCGTGAACATTCCATGAGAAACGGAGGACATTGTAACAACGTTCACAAACGATGTCAAAAAACAACCAATCCTCTTCGTCGTCAGTGGAATCGCGTCACTTGTGGTGAGCAGTCCTGAATATCGCGTCAAATCCTGAGTGATAGCTTAGAACAACAATGGCTTCTTACGTTCAA
>JBFMFT010000029.1:0-21561 GCA_040751925.1 Chloroflexota bacterium | reverse complement strand
CGGGCGGCCGGGGGCGGGTGGTGACGGCCGGGCGGGGCGTGGGTACTTCTTTGGCCGGGGACTGGCCTACCCGCGCTTGCCGTCGTTGCAGGCTGGTGAGCAGACGATCAACGGCCGCCGCCCGCGCCTCGATCCCAGGCAGCCGGGCGTAATCCATCAACAGTTCGGCCACCTGCTCCACCAGGGCCAGGTCGGCTTCGTCGGCCGCTTCCTGGCGGGCCTGGCTGACCCAAAAGGTGGCAAACTGGCGAATCCCCCCCACCACTGCTTTATTCTGAAAGCCCTGCTCCGCTTCGAGCTTCAGGACTTTTTCTAACCGGGTAAATGCTTGAGACATAATTGACTATTCAAGCAACATCGTAACTGCTCATCCTCTCTAGCTGTGGCCGGTCTCTGACCGTTGACACATCTTATCAAAGGCCGACCATAGGCGCAAACATCGCCTGCCCACAACCGAAGAAACAAGAAAAGACGAAGGACGACTGCCCTTCGTCTTTCTCATCACCAGTTACCAACTGCCAATGACCAATTACCGCAGGGCGACGGCCGCCTCCCCCACGTGCCGCACCAACTGCTGCACCGAACTATTCATCAGGCCAAAGTAACCGGCCGGAGCAATGCCAATCCAGAAGATGAACAGCAAGAAGCAGACGAAGATCGCCAGGTCGCGGCGGTTGAGGTCCTTGAGCTTCTGATTCTTAGGGTTATCCAGCGGCCCCATGAAGACCCGCTGAAACATCCACAACAGGTAGACGGCGGCCAGGATGACCCCCGTCGTGGCAAATGCGGTGTAAATCCAGGCGTTCGGCCCCAGGGCGTCAGTCGCCCCCATCGAGCCAAGCAGAATGGTGAACTCGCCCACGAAGCCATTCAGCCCCGGCAGCCCCATGCTAGAGAGGACGACGATCAGCGACAACGCGCTAAAGAGAGGCACAGCCCGCCACAAACCGCCAAATTCAGACATCTGGCGCGTGTGTCGTTGTTCGTAAATCACGCCGACCAGGAAAAACAGCGCGCCCGTGCTGAGGCCGTGATTGACCCCTTGCAGGATAGCTCCTTGCAATCCGGCCGCGTTGAGTGAGAAAATGCCCAGCATGACGAACCCCAGGTGGCTCACGCTGGAATAGGCGACCAGCTTCTTCACGTCCTTCTGGGCGAAGGAGACGATAGCCCCGTAGATGATGCCAATAATGGCTAAAACCGCAATCAAGGGCGCGTAGGCCACCGACGCTTCGGGGAACAAGGGCAGATTGAAGCGGATGAAGCCATACGTCCCCATTTTCAGCAAGATACCAGCCAGGATGATAGACCCGGCCGTCGGTGCTTCAGTGTGGGCGTCAGGCAGCCAGGAGTGGAAGGGGAACAGCGGTACTTTAATAGCGAAAGCGATGGCGAAGCCCAGGAAAAGCAAGTTTTGGGCGGCGGCAAAGGCAGCCCGGTTGCTGATCAAATCGGGCAGGGCAAAGGTGTCGTTGGTCAAGCCCATGTACAAGATTGCCAGCAGCATCAGCAGGGAGCCGGCCATGGTGTAGAGGAAGAACTTGATCGAAGCGTAGACCCGCCGCTCGCCACCCCAAATGCCAATCAAGAAGTACATGGGGACGAGGGTAAATTCCCAGAAGACGTAGAACAGGAACAAGTCTTGGGCCAGGAAGACGCCGGTCATGCCCGCTTCCAGGAGCAGCATGAAGACGTAATAGGGCTTGATCTGGTGTTCGATGGCGGTGGACGAGGAGAGGATCGCCAGGGGAGTGATGAAGGTGGTGAGCAGGAGCATGAGGATACTCAACCCATCCACCCCCAGGTAATAGCTGATGCCCAGCGAGGCAATCCAGGGTACACGCTCGATCATCTGCAACCCACCCTGGCTGGTGTCGAAGTTGAACAGCACGAGCAGGGAGATGAAGAAGGTGCTCACAGAGGTAATCAGGGCAATCTGCTTGATCAGCTTATCCGACTCGCGCTTGAAAGGCTTGAGCAGCAAGATGGCCGCCACCCCTAAGAGGGGGAAGAAGGTGGTGATGGTGAGGATTCCGTTCATGCACTCTCCAAAGAACTGCGGGGATTAGGGGATTAGGGGATGAATGTTAATGAAAATCCCCTAATCCCCTAATCCCCGCTCAACCTGCAAAAATGAAGTAGGCCAGTAAGGCCACCACGCCCAGAAACACGCCCAGGGCGTAGTTGCGGACGTAACCCGTCTGCGAGCGGCGGAGGAGGTCGGCCAGGGCGCGGGCCAGCCGGCCGCTCCCATTGACCAACGCCCCATCCACCCCTTGCGTATCTACCACGTCGTTGATGAAGCGCGTCCAGCCCAGGAAGCCGTCGCGGAGGAGGCGGTCGTGGAAGAAGTCGTGCCACCACCGTTCGTCCACCGTGTCGGCCAGCCAGGCGGCCGTCCGGTTAAAGGCCGGCACCAAACCTTTCATATACAGCGTATTGACCGGCAGGATAGCAAACCACCAAATCGGCGTCTTCTCTAGGGGGTCAGGGTCGTGGGCTGTCCCCGGCCGGCGGGCATAGACCACAAAGAAAGCCGCCGCCAACGCGCCCACCGCCAAGACCGTCGAAATCCCGGCCACCGTAGGCGAAAAGACGATGGGGGTGTGGGGCAGGTTGACCACCCCTTCCTCCGTTAGCTCGAAAGCCGCCAACGAGTGTTCCAGCCAGCTTTCTAGTCGTAAGAAGTCGCCTTCGGGATGGCCGTGAGCAGCTTCGGCCGCCGCCTGGCTAAAGTAAGGCAGGTTCAGATAATAGCCACCAAAGAAAGCCAAAGCCGCCAGGACCGCCAGAGGTACCCACATGACGGCCGGGCTATCCGAGGCGTGTTCGGCCGCTTCGTGGCGCGGTTGACCAAAGAAGATCATCTTGAGCTGGCGGCCCATGTAGAAAGCGGTGCAGATAGCGGCCAGGGTTAGCAGCACGTAAACACCCCCGTTGTTCTCGTTGGCGTGGGCCAGAATTTCGTCCTTCGACCAGAAGCCGGCCAGGGGCGCAATGCCGGCCAGGGCCAGCGCGCCCGTCAGGTAGAGGACAAAGGTGAGAGGCATCTTATTCCACAGGCCGCCCATCGTCCGCATATCCTGGGGGTCGAACCCTCTCCCCTGCCCCTCCCCCTGTGAGGGGCAGGGATGGGAGGGGGTGTGAACGTGATGATGACCATGCTCCATCCCATGAATGACCGAGCCGGAACCCAAAAAGAGGAGAGCCTTGAAGAAGGCATGGGTGATCAGGTGGAACATCGCCGCCACGTAAGCCCCCATCCCGGCCGCCGCAATCATAAATCCCAATTGGCTGACAGTGGAATAAGCGAGAACCTTCTTGATGTCGAACTGGGTAAAGGCGATCAGGCCGGCGTAAAGGGCGGTCAAGGCCCCCACGTAAGCCACCAGGTCTGGTGAGGAAATTGCGCCCAAAACTCTCGCGCCACTCTCGCGGGCAATCTCGTACAGGACGTTGCTCCGCACGATGAGGTAGATGCCCGACGTGACCATCGTGGCCGCGTGGATGAGGGCGGAGACGGGCGTGGGGCCGGCCATCGCGTCAGGCAGCCAGACGTGCAGGGGCAGTTGAGCCGATTTTCCTGTCGCCCCCATCAGGAACAGGGCGGTGATCGCTGTCACTACAGTAGCCAATGGCGCGCTGAAACTGCCAAAATGCACCATCTCGCCACGCTCAAACATCTCCACGGCCGAACCAAAGATCGTCTCGAACTCCAACGACCGAAACGTCCAAAACATCAGGATCAGCGCCAGCACCATGGCGAAGTCGCCGATCCGGTTGACGACCATCGCTTTGCGGGCGGCGTTGGCGTTCATGGGCTGCTTCTTCTCATCCACCCGGTCGAACCAGAAGCCAATGAGCAGGTAGCTGCACAACCCCACCCCTTCCCAGCCGACAAAGAGCATCAGGTAGTTATTGCCGGCGACCAGGATGAGCATGAAGAAAATGAAGAGGTTGAGGTAAGCGAAGAAGCGAGAGAAGTCGCGGTCACCGTGCATGTAGCCGATGGCGTAGATATGGATGAGCGAGCCGACGCCGGTCACGACCAGCATCATGGTCACGGAGAGGGTGTCCACCTGGATGGCCCAGGGAACGTGGAACTCAGCCGCCGGAATGACCACCCAATCCCACAGCTTGACCGTCTGGGCCTCAAAGCCGCCGGCCGCCAGGCTGACCCCCAGGCTGGCCGAGACCAGAAACGCAACCAGGGCCATAGAGCTGGCAAGCCAGCCGGTCCACTGCTCACCTACACGCCGGTCGGCCTCCACAAAGCGACGGCCGACCAGGGCATTAAACAGAAAGCCCAGGAAAGGCAGAATCAGAATGAGCGGAGCGAGGCTGAAGGCATTCATAAGTGTACTCTACGACAATGGTGGCAAGTGGCAAGTAGCAAGTGGCAAGTGGCTATTCTTACGTGCCACCTGCCACTTGCCACCTGCCACGTCTCACCCCTTCATCGTGTTAATCTCATCCACATTGATACTATTCTTGGTGCGGAAGATAGCGACGATCAGGGCCAGGCCGACGGCGACCTCGGCCGCCGCCACCGTAATCACGAAAAAGACGAAAATCTGGCCGTCCAGGTTGTTAAAATGGCGGGCGAAAGCCACGAAAGCCAGGTTAGCCGCGTTCAGCATCAACTCTACCGACATAAAGATCACAACCGCGTTCCGGCGCAGCAGCACGCCCAACGCGCCAATCGTGAACAGGGCCACACTCAGGGCCACGTACCAGCTTGTGGTAACAACAGGCATAATACCTCAATGGTCAATGAACAATGAACAATGAACAATGTACGCCATTGTTCATTGTTCATTGTTCATTATTCATCCCTTCCTCCGCATCCGCAAGACCACCACCCCCACCATCGCCGCCAGCAGCAGGATAGAGGTCACTTCAAAGGGGAAGACGTAGGACTCGAACAGGGTCAGCCCAATGGCGGTGGGACTGGCGTCAAGGGTGGGAGCGACGGCCGTCCCTTCGCCGTCCGCGCCCAGCAAGACGGCCCCAAAAGTAGCCAGCAGAACGGCGGTCAACAGCAGCGTCAAATACATCTGCCAGCCGGGACGAATGGGGCCGCTGGTTCTCTCCGCGCCCAGGAGCATAATCACAAAGAGAAACAAGACCATGATCGCCCCGGCGTAAACCGTGATTTGCACCATGGCAATAAAAGGGGCATTGAGGACCAGGTACAGTACGGCCAGCGTGACCATGTTCAGAATGAGAAACAACGCGCTGTGAACGGCGTTGCGGTTCAGCAGCATCCCCAGGGCCGAGGCCAGGGCAATGGTGGCAAGGATGATGAATAGAATCGGATTACCCATAGTTAAGAGGATTGGTCAAGAAACTCAACGACGGCCGCCAGGGAGGGAGCTTCCAGGGCAATGCCGATCAGCCGACTCAACTCAGCGCCATGGAGATCGCTGATACGTTGCAGAAGGTCTGGGGCTACTTCACCAAAGCGGCGGTTCAGGATAAGCCACAACATCTCCAACCGTCCCTGCTCACGTCCCTGTGCTTCACCCTCGTGAAGTCCCTGTCGCAGCCCTTGTTGCAACCCTTGTTGCAACCCTTGTTGCAACCCTTGTTGCAACCCTTGTTGCAACCCTTGTTGCAACCCTTGTTCCAGTCCTTGTTCCAGTCCTTGTTCCAGTCCTTGTTCCAGTCCTTGTTCCAGTCCTTGTGCCAACCCCTTTTGAAACCCCTCTAGTAATATCTCGTTGTACCAGGGTGATTCGCGTAAGACAAGCATATCCCACCTCAAGATTTTACGAACAACGTCCGATTTTAAGACAAAGGTTGCAAAGAACGCAAGCAACGGTTCAAGTTCACTGATTTCCTCATTCGCCCGCAACAGGGTCACAGCCTGGTTAATGAGGTTGGCGTTGTCGCCACCGCGCAGAACCGGCACAAACGGCAGCAAGGTCGCCAGATTTTGCTTGAACACGAGTTGGGCATCTATTTCCCACAAGTTGATAACCTTATAATCTTGGTGAGCCAGGAGACCCATGAACTCGGAATGATAGGCATTGGCTATACTCACCGTTTGAGCCGGGGGCAGAATGTTGACGAGAACCGGATAGACATTGAGGTCGTAATGTTCTTCGGCTAAAGCAGCGTAGGCGCGCATCCGTTTAGCCATGCGAACGTCCGGCCGCAACTGAATCTCATTCACAATAAGGAACGGGCCGCGGACCGGAGATTGTACTTTGACCAGTACATCGTTAGCGCGACTGACCCATTGGAACTCGCCAGCGAGTAAATCTAACACCTCCACTGTTTCATCGCCGGTCAACCACCGCGCCCAGGCGGTGGGGGATAGACTAACCAGTCGTTTCGCCCCAATGTCGGCCGTCTTTGTCATAGCGTCACTATCCGATAGACCATCCTACCAACTTCTCCAACACTCTTCATCCTTGCTACTTTGGGTTTTCCATGTCCGGTATCGCCCGGTCAAACGAACCGGGAGCTACTGGTTGTGGGGTGGCCCGGCCGCCCGGCCGCACCGGCACCAATAGCATCTCTTTGGTATAAATCGCGCTGGCCCGGTCGTAGAAGCTCAACTCGTAATTGTCTTCCAAGACAATCGCTTCCGTCGGGCAGGCGTCTTCGCAATAGCCACAGAAGATGCAGCGCAGCATATTGATCTCGTAGGTCTTGGCGTAACGTTCGCCCGGCGAGTAGCGTTCCTCGTCGGTGTTGGCGGCCGCTTCTACGAAAATGGCGTCGGCCGGGCAGGCGGCCGAACAGAGCGAGCAGCCAATACACTTCTCCAGGCCATTGTCATACCGCTTAAGTTCGTGACGGCCCTTGAAGCGCGTGCGTACCGGCCGCTTCACCTCCGGGTATTGGATTGTCACCGGCGGCTGAAACAAGTGCTTCAGCGTCGTCGCCATACCTTTGATAATTTCACCAAGCATTACAGTTCTCCGTTCTTACCCCTATGCCAATTCCTTTTCTGCCATCCAGGCCGGCGTCAGTTCATAATATAACACGTCCGGGTCTATATCTGCTCCATTAGGCCAGGCGATAGTACCCCCGTCGATCCGAATTGACCGAAATAGAGCCGGGTTATTGCGGATAGGTTGAAAGATCGGGCCAGACAAGTATGGCTCCAGATCAACAACTCTGTGGGTATCATCCTCGAACTCCAACCACACTTGAAAACCATCCAGGGGTTTCGCCTTCCGTACACGTACCAGGGGGCCCAGATATTCCATAGTTCACCTCAGAACTGGCTAATTTGAGGCATTTGATGTCTGTGAAACAGAGTTGCTATTGTACAAAGAGCGCTAAGAACGAATCAATGATGGGTTGGAAAACGCCTTCCTCGGCCAGGACGATGAAGACCCCTGTCGCCACCAGGTTCGCCAGGGCCAGAGGCAGTAATCGCTTCCAACCCATTTGCATCAAGCGGTCGTAGCGGATGCGGGGCAGGGTAGCCCGCACCCAAATCATGGCGAACAGCCCCAGGAAGATTTTGAGCGTGATGTAGACGAAGCCCAAGGCCGGTATTTGCTCCACGAAGGGGCCGCGATAGCCGCCGAAAAAGAAAGTAGCGGCAATCGCGCTTAGGGAGATCATCTTCATGTACTCGGCCATGAAGAACATACCAAAGCGCATTCCGCTGTATTCCACGTTATAGCCGGCCGACAACTCCTGCTCCGCTTCCAACAGGTCAAAGGGGGCGCGTTGTAATTCGGCCAACGCGCTGATCATAAAGATGACGGCCGCCAATGGCTGCATCCAGATAAACCAGCCACCCCGTTGCGCGTTGACGATGTTACCCAAATCCATTGAGTTCGCCAGCATAATCGGCGGCAGGACAGACAGGCCCATCGCCAGTTCGTAGCTAATCATCTGGGCCGAAGAACGGATGGCCCCCAGGACGGCGTACTTGCTGTTGGAAGCCCAGCCGGCCAGGACGATGCCATAAACGCCAATAGAGGTAATCGCCAGGATGAACAAAACGCCTACGTTGACGCCCGGCGCAATGGCAAAATAAGGGGAGAACGTGGAACCAAAGAGGGTTAATTCACCAGCCCAGGGAATCACGCCTAAAATGAGGATAGCCGGTATGACCGCCAACATGGGGGCCAGAAAGTAGACGACCTTATCGGCCTCGGCCGGGGTCACGTCTTCCTTGAAGAAGAGCTTGACCGCGTCGGCGGCCGGCTGCATGATGCCCCCCAACAGCTTCAACCGTTTGCCGCCGCGCCAGGGCAGGGGAATGTAACCGGCCCGGTTCGGCCCCACGCGAGCCTGCAAGCGAGCCAGCACCTTCCGCTCCAAAAGAGTAGTGTAGGCAAAGCCGGTGATGACGGCAAACGAAATAACAAAGCCGACGATGAGGGCGCGTAGCGCAATTTGTCCTGGAGTCATATTTATTCCTCAAGACGCTGCCGCAGTAATTCCGAAAACTGAATGAGCATACCCGGCCGGTACAACTTCACTGGCCCATTCACTCGTCCATCCTCGGCCGCCGGCCCATCCGGTACGTCAAACAGAGCCACCGGCCCGGCTTCGGCCGCCACCGCCCACTGCACGCCCAGGCCCGAACGATTGGTATAGGCTGTGCCGCCGTAGTAGAGGTCTTCGCTGCTCAACTCCGGCCATTGAGCCTCCACCTGGGCCAAACGGCGATAATCTATTCCCTTATACTGAGGGATAGTGGCGGCGATTTCCTTGAACACCTGGCTGGCGGCGATGGGCGGCCGGCCCAACCCCACTCGTTCACCTACATCGGCCAGGATTTGCCAGTCGGGGCGGCTGTCGCCGACGGCCGGAATCGCCGGGTAGAACCGTTGCACCCGCCGCTCGCCGCTCGTAAACGTGCCTTCGCGCTCGGCCCAGCTTTGCGCCGGCAACACCACATCGGCCAGGCGCGCCGTCTCCGTCAGGAATAGCTCTTGCACGACCAGGAAGCGCACTTGCCCCCGGCCGTCCAGCCAGCCATCGCCCACCGGGTCAGCCCCCAGCAGGTAAACGGCCTCCAATTCGCCGTTAGTCGCCGCTGCGTAAATGCCGGCCGCGTCCAGGCCCCCACCCTCACCCTGCCCTCTCCCTACGAGGGAGAGGGTGGTGTTGCTCCCTCGCCCCTCTGGGGAGAGGGTGGGGGTGAGGGGTGGTTGGGCTACGCCCATATCCCACGCCCCCTGAGTGTTGTTGTGCGGCCAGACGGCCACCAGGCCATTGTTCGGCCGGCCGGCGTGACTTTCACCATTCTTGAGCAAGAGTAGATTTGCCAGCAGCCGGGCCAGAGCATCGGTTTCGGCATAGGTCAGCCCCTCGCCGCCGTAAAAGACGACCAGGTTTTTGGCCTCGGTCAGCGCTTTGGCCGCCGCGTGCAAAGTGTCCGCCTGTTCGCCAACTTCTACGCGAGCGGCGTTGAGAAGCTGGCGGGTCATAGCCAGGGCTTGCCCGGCCGGGTAATGCAGGACGAAGCGCGCGCGCCGATCCAGGCGGGTCGGCCGGGCGTTCAGCACCACCAGGGTCGCTCCCCGTTGGGCCGCCTGCTTCACCCGCAACCACCACAACGGGGCTTCTTCGTGCAGGTCGCTGGCGACCACCAGGATCGCGTCGCCCTTACCCAATTCCTTGAGGTTGCTGCCCCGGCCGAGCCCCACCTGGGCCACCACGTCGCCGCCGGCCACCCGCCCGTTATAGAGGTCTACATTCTGGCTGCCCAAGCCTTGCCGGAATAACTTCTGGAACAGAAACAAATCTTCGTTGCTAACGCGGTCACTACTCAGACCAGCCACACTCGACTTGTATTGTTGCAAGCGGCCGGCCACTTCGTCCAGGGCTTCCCGCCAGGTGGTTTCCACCAACTGCCCCTCCCGGCGCACCAACGGCCGCGTCAGGCGTTGGGGGTTATCGGCGAAGTGGTGGGCAAATCGCCCCTTGTCGCACAGCCAGATTTCATTGACCCATTCATTCTGGCGGGGCATGACCCGCTTGATGACCGGACGGCCGCCGGCCGCCGCTTCGATCCGCGTATCCATCGTCGTATTGCAGCCGACCGGGCAGTGGGGGCAAATACTGGCGACTGGCGTGAGTTCCCACGGCCGGGCCTGGAAGCGAAAATCTACGGTGGTCAAGGCCCCCACCGGACATATATCGGTGGTGTTGCCGCTCCAGATACTGTCGAAGCCGGGTTCGGTAACGGTAATGATTTCCAGTCCCCGGCCGCGATTATGAAACGCAATCACCGGGTCGCCGGCCACTTCATCCTGGAAGCGCGTGCAGCGGGCGCATTGGATACACCGCTCCCGATCCAGCACAATCAAATCACCCAATGGCACGTGCTTTGCCAGGTGGTACTTTTCGTCGAAAATGAAGCGGCTCTTGCCCGGCCCATGGCGCATGGTCAGGTTTTGCAGGGGACATTCGCCACCCTTGTCGCAGATGGGGCAATCGAGGGGGTGGCTGGTCAGCAAGAACTCCAGGATGTCATCCTGGGCCTCTTTGACGACGGCCGTCTTCGCCCGCACGACCATCCCTTCGCTGACCGGCGTGGTGCAAGCTGTCTGCAAGACCTTGCCAAAGTTTATCTGCGGCGTCCCGTCAGGATTGGTGACAGGCTGGCCGGTGGCCCGGTCGCGCGCGGGCAGGCCAATCTCCACCAGGCACATCCGGCACATACCCACCGGGGCCATTTTGGGGTGGTAGCAAAAGACGGGAATATCATTGCCCACGCGCTTGGCCGCGTCTACAACCAGCGTCCCGGCCGGGACGCTGACCTGAACCCCATCTATGGTTAGGGTGACAAGATTACTCATAAACATCCTTGACGTGAAACGTGAAACGTGAAAAAACCATCACGTTTCACGTTTCACGCCTCACGTTTCACTTCTTCCCCCATCATTTCGGCCAGGTTAAAACTCAGGCCGGGGAACAGCCGGGGGGAGAAGGTTTCACCAAAGGCGATGCCTTGTGACAGAAGATAGCCCTCTGGTGTATTCTGATATTCCTGAATGACGAGAAAGTCCGTAACCACGATCCAATACCAGGGGGTACCAGCTTGCTGATAAGTGTGCAGTTTGGTTGTCAGGTCACGGGGGGCCAGAGAAGATATTTCTACCACCAAATCAGGCGGACCAGCAATAGCTATCTCATTCTCAAATCGTTCCAGATGTTCAGTGGACAGATAGCTCAAGTCTGGCCTATAAGTCTTTGTCGGCGTTATATCTACACACACTTCCGGCCAAATGATGCCTGACTTGTGCTGTTTAGTGTACTGCGATACGGCCGACAGAAGTATAGTCAGGGCTTGTTGATGGCGTGCATCCGGCCGGGCCATTTCAATCAACTCTCCATCTTCCAGTTCGTAATACGGCGGCCCTTCCGGCAACTCATGGAACTCAGCCTGCGTCCACCGCTTCTTGATTGGCTTCGGCTTAGTCAGGGTTAGAACAGCCATTGTTTACTCGTGATGCGTGAAACGTGAAACGTGACAAGAGGGTTCACGTTTCACGTTTTACGTTTTACGCACTCTCTTCCGGTAATCCTCTGGAAAGTGCTTGATCGTCGAAAGCACCGGGCTGGTGGCAAATTCGCCCAGGGCGCACAGGCACTTGCCGGTCATCTGGTTAGCCACCGCTTCCAACAGCTTCACGTCGGCCTCCGTGCCGTGCCCTTCCCAAATCCGGTGGAAAATCTGCTTCAGCCAGTACGTCCCTTCCCGGCAGGGCGTACATTTGCCGCACGATTCATGGGCGAAGAAATGGGTAATCTTCATGGCCGCCCACACCATGTCCACCGTCTCGTCCAGGACAATGATGGAGGCGGAGCCCATGATGGAGTTGAAGGGAGTCAAGCCGCTAAAGGTCACTGGCGCGTCGAGGGCGGCGGCCGTCACCACCGGCCCCGACCCACCCGACGGCAAAATGGCTTTGAGGGCCTTGCCGCCGGGGATGCCCCCGCCGTATTCCGGGGCATTTATTAACTGGCCGTAGGTGGTCTCGCCCATAATGATTTCATAGTTGCCCGGCCGGTTCACGTGTCCACTCAAGCAACAAATTTTAGGGCCAGGGCTGTCCGGCGTGTCTTTGCTCAGACCCAAATACCAATCCGCTCCATAAACGACGACCGGCGGCACGTTGCACAGCGTCTCCACGTTATTGACCACCGTCGGAGCCTGGTAGAGACCTTTTTGCGCCGGGAAGGGCGGCCGTAACCTCGGCTGCCCCAACTTTCCCTCCAACGATTCCAGCAAAGCACTTTCTTCTCCACAGATGTAAGCCCCCGCACCATAGTGGACGTAGAATTCGCAGTTGAAGCCGGTGCCAAGAATGTTGCGGCCGGCCAGGTTAGCTCCGTAAGCGTCGCGGACGGCCTGCTCGAAGGGGGCGGAGGCGACCATGAATTCGCCCCGGAAGTAGATGTAAACGGCCTGGGCCTGGATGGCGTAAGCGGCGATGAGCGCGCCCTCGATGATCTGGTGCGGGTTGTACTCCATCAACTCGCGGTCCTTGAACGTGCCTTCCTCAGACTCGTCGCCGTTGACGACCACGTATTTCGGGCCAGGGGCTTTGGGAATGAAGCCCCACTTGACCCCGGCCGGAAAGCCCGCCCCACCCCGGCCCTTGATATTGGCCTTCTTAACCAGGTCAATCACCTGGTCGGGCTGGTACTCAGTCAGGGCCTTCTTGAGACCCTCATAGCCGCCGTTAGCCAGGTAAACGTCCAGTTGATGAATGTCCGGGATGTCCCGGTGACGCAACAGAATATGAGCCATTCCTACTATCCAAACGTGAAACGTGAAAAACCCTTCACGTTTCACGCTTCACGTTTCACGCTTCACCCATTGCTTCCTGCCTCAGTCTAGCAATCAATTCCTCAAACTTCGCCTCGTCCAGATTCTCCTCATATTTCAGATTCACCTGGAGCATGGGGGCCTTGTCGCAGGCGGCCAGGCACATGACCGTCTTGACGGTAAACAGGCCATCGGCCGTCGTGCCACCCATCGGCACATTCAACTTGCGGCAGGCCATCTCCACAAACTGCTCCGCCCCGCGCAGAGCGCAGGGCAGGTCGTCGCAAATTTCCAGGACGTACTTACCCACCGGCTCCTCGTAGAATAACGAGTAGAAGCCGGCCAATGAGCGAATATAGGTGGCTTCCAGGTCGAGGACGGCCGCTACTTCGGCAATAGCCTCCTCGCTCATGTAGCCAAATTCCTTCTGCGCCAGGTACATCACCGGCAGGGCGGCCGACCGCTTATCCGGGTAGCGGGCCAGGATGGTCTGGATTTGCTCGGCGTACTTGTCTGCGAACACTCTCGTCTCCGAAAAGTTGAAAGTTGAAGGTTGAAAGTTGAAAGTTCTCTAGCCTTTAACCTTCAACCTTCAACCTTCAACCTTCAACCTTTAACCTTTAACCTTCAACCTTCAACCTTCAACCTACTTTATCGGTCAATCTCCCCCAACACAATGTCAATCGAACCAATAATCGCCACCAGGTCGGCGATGAGGCTGCCTTTGGAGAGGAAAGCCAGGGAGGCCAGGTTGACGTAGGAAGGGGCGCGCACGTGAACGCGGGCCGGCTTGGGCGTGCCATTGCCGCGCACGTAAATCCCTAACTCACCGCGTGGCGACTCGACCGTGTGATAGACGTAGCCTGTCGGCGCGCTGAAGCCCTCTGTCCACAGCTTGAAGTGATGAATAACCGCTTCCATGCTGCGCCCCAACTCGGCGCGGGGCGGCGGCACGATTTTGCGGTCGTCTATATTAACCGGCCCGGCCGGTAGCTTGTCCAACGCTTGCCGGATAATGCGAAGACTCTGCCTCATCTCCTGCATCCGGCACCAGTAACGGGCGTACACGTCGCCTTCCTGACCCACCGGCACATCGAAGTCGTATTGGTCGTAGCCCAGGTACGGCCGCGACCGCCGTATATCCCAATTGACACCTGAACCGCGCAAACTCGGCCCGGTCAGTCCCCAGGCCACCGCGTCCTCGGCCGAGATCACCCCTACCCCCTTTGTACGCTCCAACCAGATGGGATTGTTGCGTAAGAGGGCTTCGTAGTCCTCGATTTTGGCCGGGAAGAAGTCGAGGAAATGGCGCACGGCCGGCACGAACTCCTCCGGCACGTCGCGCCACAGGCCGCCCGGCCGGAAATAGCTGGACATCATGCGCTGGCCGGAAACCATCTCAAAGATGTCCAATAGATATTCCCGCTCGCGGAAACAATAAAGGAAAACCGACATCGCCGCCAGGTCGAGGGCGTGCGTCCCCAACCAAACCAGGTGGCTGTTGATGCGGGTCAACTCGCCCAAAATCACCCGAATCACCTGAGCGCGGGGCGTCGCTTCCACCCCTAGCAGCTTCTCCACCGCCAGCACGTAGGCCAGGTTATTACCCATCGTATTCAGGTAATCCATCCGGTCGGCCATCACCAGGGCCTTCGTGTAGGTCTTGGCCTCCATGTTCTTTTCGATGCCCGTGTGCAGAAAGCCAATGTCAGGGGCCAGGTTGACCACGTTCTCCCCATCCAATTCCACCAGCAGGCGCAACACCCCATGGGTGCTGGGGTGCTGCGGCCCCATGCTCAACAGCATATTGTCGTCCGACTCAATCTCCATCCGCGAGCCATACTTGGCCCGCAGTTCCTCGACGGACATCTCCTGCATCACGTCGCGCTGACCGTTGGTGGATAAGCCTGAACTGTAGCTCATACTCTGTTTACCCTCAATCAGAGGAGATTTCATGAGTGGTCACACCACCACCCATGAAAATCCGCGTTCATCCGCGTTCATCCGTGTCTATTTTCGAAGGAGACAACATGAGTGGACACACCACCACGAATGAAAACAGCGGACATCCGCTTGCACCAATCCGTTAATCCTGCCCATCCGTGTCTATTTTCGAAGGAGACAACATGAGTGGACACACCACCACGAATGAAAACAGCGGACATCCGCTTGCACCAATCCGTTAATCCTACCCATCCGTGTCTATTTTCAGAGGAGGGAGGCACGCCTACGTGCCGGATCGCACCCGGGGGTGCTTACTCCTCATTTCGCTCTACTGTCAATCTTTCGCGTAAGGCTTCCTGGCGTCTATTTGCCGCCAGTTAAAAGAGAACTGGACTTCCTCGTAGCCCAGGGGATAGTCTTTTCGTAAGGGGTGACCCTGCCAATCTTCGGGCAGGAAGAGGCGGCGCAGGCTGTTATTGCCCTTGAAGGTGACACCCATCAAATCCCAAACCTCCATCTCTAACCAGGTGGCTACCGGCCACAGTGAGCCGAGCGTCTCCGGGCCGTCGGCCGGATCCTCGACCGGCAGCCGCAGCCGAATACGGTGGTGGTGGGGAATGGAATAGAGGTGGTAGTTGACGGCGAAGCGGGGAAAATCGGGCAGCATATCGTCGGCGACGATATCTTCCAGTAAATTGTAGCGCAAAGCCTCGTCGTCGCGCAGGAAGCGGCAGACCTTCACCAAGTGCTTCTTCTGCAGCACCAGCGTCCGCTCACCCCGGAAATCCACGACTTCCTGGATAGCCCCCGGCACGGCCGCGTTCACTTTGTCCACCACCAGTTGGTCTTGATTCATGCAAGGCCCTCCTCAACCTGTGGCAAGTGGCACGTCTGACCTGCCACCTGCTACTTGCCACCTGCCACCCTTCTAAGCCCAGTCCTTCAACTTCTCCCCGCGTATCTTCTCATGCAGGGTCAAGATACCGTCAATCAACTGTTCCGGCCGGGGTGGGCAGCCGGCCACGTACACGTCCACCGGCACAATCTCGTCCACGCCCTGGACAATGGCGTAATTGTTGAAGATGCCGCCGCAGGAGGCGCAGTCGCCCATAGCAATCACCCACTTGGGGTCGGGCATCTGGTCGTAGAGCCGGCGCAACACGGGGGCCATCTTGCGCGAGACCCGGCCGGCCACGATCATCAAGTCTGACTGGCGGGGGGACGGCCGCATCAGTTCCATGCCGAAGCGCGAAGCGTCGTAGTGTGAAGCCTGGGTAGACATCATTTCAATCGCGCAGCAAGCCAGGCCAAAGAGCATCGGCCACATGGCATTAGTGCGCCCCCAGTTCACCAGGTCCTCCAGGCGCGTTGTCACCACACCCATATTACCCAATTTTTGTTCTATTCCCATTCCAAAGCCCCCTTCTTCCAAATCCAGACGTAGCCAGCGACCAGAATGGCGATAAAGACCAGGACTTCCACCAATCCAAACAGGCCCAACTGCCGGAAGGTGACGGCCCAGGGCAGGAGGAAAATGATCTCGATGTCGAACAAGATAAAGAGGACAGCCACCTGGTAAAACCTGACCGGCAATCGCCGTTGGGCCGAACCAATGGGAGTCATGCCCGATTCGTAAGGAGCCAGTTTGCGCGGTGTCGGCCGTCGCGGCCCCAGGCTCAGAGAGAGAATCGGCAACAACAGGGCGAAAAAGAGGGCAATACCAAAGAGAACAGCCAGCGGGATGTACGGCGTTAAGTGTGTGTCCTGCATATTGTAAATTTTATCACAATGAAGGGGAGGGGCAAACGTACAAGCGCAAACCTGCCTACCCACTCCCCCTGGACTCAGGTACAATCAAGTTGTGAATGTCATTTACCAGTCTCAGGGTATCACTTTTGAGTGGGACCCGGTTACTCACTGTCGCAGCGTCTCCTACTGGTTGTGCATACAGAACGTGGCGCACGAATTCGTCTGATTTCAGCGCGCTTGGCAACCCATCTGGAGAGGAAGTTGTATGAAGAAGCATAATGAAGAATTCGAACTGAAGTTACATCCTCGTCTGAAGGAACCCGTGACAATCGAAATTCCGAAGGACACGCTTGAGTCACTCGAGAAAGTTGCCCTCCAACGAGATATGTCCGCTTATGCCCTGCTGAAGCTCTACATCGGGCAAGGACTACGTCAAGACCTGGCTAAACTATTTGCTGACCGTGTTTTAGAAACAACGGCTCACGTTCTGGCACGGCACCTTCAATCAGAGGAAGAAATCTTGACGATTTTGTACGAGATTCGAACCGAAGCAGTTGGAGCTAAATGAGCATTAGGAGTTATCGGAAGTAGCATTTTGCAGCCACAATTTCCCAATCGCGCCAGACTAAACGTGAACCCCTGCCGCAAGGAGAAAGAAGCAATGGGTGTCAGGTTAGCAACAATGCCTGTTGAGACAGATGAAACGACGACCACAGAATACACCCTCGTTCTTGACGGTGTAATCGAAATTCCTGACAGTACAGACATCCAGCTATTCTTTGATGGCCTGCTCGACGCCATCATTGATTACGTCGAAAGCTACAATGCCCTGGCCGCTCTAGGTATGTCTTATAAGCCGTACCTGGACCTGGAAGGCGACGACGCGGGGGAAGATGACGCAGAAACAGCCTAGAACGGGCAAGGATTTCATCGAACTGGCCCAAAAGTCAGATAAAGTGCGCCAGATCCGACCCGGAAAGAGATCGCATTTTGTTGTCGTTTTCAAGGATGGCACCTCTGCTGTGGTACCAATGCACGGCAACAAAGAGCCAGGAAAAGGGTTACGCCAGAAACTTCTAAAGGCTTTCAAGGCGGCCGGTGTCATCAGCCTGGCTTTACTTGTCCTATGGATCGGCTTCTTCTGGAATACTATCATAGCTTTCTTGACTGGCTTGGGATGAGGTAATGTAAACGAGTACGCTTAGATGGTTGGCTTATAACCCCACCCCTTCCGGCACAATCTGACCCGTGATAGCCCGCTCGACCGCCAGGGGCAGGGCGCGTTGCAGTAAAACAGCTATCATCTCCCGCCGGTACTCGGCCGTCGCCCGATGCTTACTGGCGCGAGGTGAAAACTCCACCTGAGCCGCCGCCACACAATCGGCCAACCCCTCATCCAGGCTACGGCCGCGCAGGGCCGCCTCGGCCTCAGTGGCCCGACAGGGTATGGGCCGCACTGGCCCCAGGCAAATCCGCACGTCAGCAATTTTGGATTTTGGATTTTGGATTTTGGAGGGCCAATTCCCTTCCTCGCTCTTAGTTCCCTCAGTTCCCTCATTTCCTTTCAGGCAAACCCACACCGCGCAGGCCAGAATGGGCAAAGCCACCCCCTGCGGCCGCATGATCCGTTTATACGCGCTGGCCGCGCCAGGGAGAGCGGCCGGCCAGCGGAAACGGCTGATGAGTTCACGGGTAGGGTCTACGGCCGACTCCCCCGCGCCGCGAAAGAGGTTGAGGATCGGTCGCCAGGCCCGACCGTCCAGGGTGGCGACTTCCGCCTCGGCGTCCAGGGCGACCAGGGCCGTTGTGCCGTCGGCCGCTGGCAGGGCGTGAGCCACGTTGCCGCCCAACGTCGCCACGTTCCGCACCTGCGGCCCGCCGATCACCCCACAACTTTCCACCAGGCAAGTCGCCTGGCCCACGATCAGGGCCGATTCCACGATTTGGGTGTGAGTTACGGCCGCCCCA
This sequence comes from Chloroflexota bacterium, assembly GCA_040751925.1. GTDB lineage: Bacteria > Chloroflexota > Anaerolineae > Promineifilales > Promineifilaceae > JBFMFT01. Next base: position 3,140 of record JBFMFT010000029.1, on the reverse strand, counting down.
ACCTCCACGTAACCATCCTTCTCCCCAATACCCGTCATCTCCCCGATAGCCGTCACGTCCACCAGGGCCTCCACCGGCCGCCGGTGGCCCTGCTGCATCTCCAGTAGCAGGTCAGTACCGCCGCTGATCAGGCGGGCCCGGCCGTCGTACCGTGCCAGCAGCGCCAAGGCTTCGGCAACGGTGGTGGGGCGATGGTAATGCTGCCAGAGGGGCATGGAAAGTGATGAGTGATGAGTGACGAGTGAACAACTCATCACTCATCACTCATTACTGAAAGAGTTCTGGATTAGCTGACACCCACTCATACAACTCCCGAATCCCCTCGGCCGGGCTGATGGTCGGCCGCCAGCCAAGCAGGGTGGCCGCCTTGCTCACGTTGGCGATGAACACGCGCTGGTCGCCCGGCCGCCAATCGGCGTAGCGCACCGGGATAGGGCGGCCGGCCAGGGGTTCCAGCAGCGGCCGGAACTCCGCCCAAATAGATAGGGTGTTTTGTGGGCCGCCGCCCAGGTTAAAGGCCTGCCCCTTGACCTGCTCGATGCGCTCGATACCCAATTGGTAGGCCCGCATCAGGTCGTGGACGTGCAGCAGATCACGCACCTGCTTCCCATCCCCGTAGATATTGATCAGGCGGTTCTGAACAGCGGCAATGACAAAGTGGGCCACCCACCCCTGGTCCTCTACCCCAAATTGTCTAGGGCCGTAAACGCAGGATTGTCTGAAAACGAGGCTTTTCAGGCCATAGATGCGGGCGTAATCAATTGTGTATTGGTCGCCTGTTCCTTTTGAGCAGCCATAAGGCGAGTGAAAATCCAGGGGATAGCTTTCGGGGATACCGGCCGCATAGTCCACGTAGGCGTAGCGAGTAGCCTGTTCCACTACCCGCACCTCCTCCATCCCCCCATACACTTTGTTGGTGGAGGCGTAGAGGACGACAGCCTGGGGGCAATGGTGGCGCACCGCTTCCAACACGTTAAACGTGCCGAGCGCGTTGATCGCAAAATCCTCGCGGGGATTCACCATCGAAGTCGTGACGGCTACCTGGGCCGCCAGGTGCAAGACTACCTCCGCTCCCTGGATGGCCTGACAAAGAGCGTCGTAGTCGCGCACGTCGCCCTTGACGAAGCGGAAACGGCCGCCATGCTGTTCGTGCAGCCAGGCCAGGTTAGCCGGCCCGCCTACCCGCGAGAGGTTATCATACAACGTAACCTGGTGTCCCTGGCCCAAAAAGGTGTCCGCGCAGTTGCAGCCAATAAAACCCGCGCCGCCGGTGATGAAGATGTTCATGGTAGTTGGTAATTGGTAATTGGTGATTGGCAATTGGTAATTACCAATGACCAATTACCAATCTCTGATAGAGTTCGTCGCGCTTCGATAGCGCCATCTGGTAATACTTTTCGTCCAACGGTTCGGCCGTCATGATCAGAGCATCCTCACGATCTCGGTAATACCGCCGCCGCTCGCCTACAATGGCAAAGCCATACTTCAGGTAAAGAGACTGGGCCACCGTGTTGCTGCGGCGCACTTCCAGGGTAGCGGCCGTCGCCGGCTCCCCGTAAGCCATGAAAAGCAAGTCCAGCAACAACAGTTGACCCAGCCCCCGGCCGCGCCACTCTGGATGCACAGCAATCGTGCTGATGTGGGCCTCGTCGGCCAGCATCCAATAGCCGTGATAGCCAATGAGCCGCTCCATCCCACCACCCTCCTTCATTGTCAACACCCGGTAGCGGGCCAGGGCGTTCTCCGTAATTTCCCGCCGGTAGCCGGCCGCCGGCCAGGGGTCACTAAAGGCCATCTCCTCGATGATCGAGACTGCTTCCAGGTCGGCCGTGGTCATCGGCCGCAGGTGGAAGGGGGAAGGGGGAGAGCGTAATGCGTCATGCGTCATCCGTATACCGTTCATACACGCGAACCTACCCCTATTACGCAATACGAATTACGCATTACCCCGCCCCCGGCTCCCGCAGATAAATTGGGGCCAGCGTAGCCGCGTCGTCCAGCCGGCCGCGCCGCAGCCGCCACCAGCCCAATTCCGCCAGGTAGCCGGCCCGCCGCACATTAGCCGCCGCCGGCAGTAGGCGATATTTGCGGCCTTCTTGACGCTGGTTTTCAGCGCGAATCCTTTTGGCGGCCGTCGCCGAGATTTCGCCGGCGAAGGTCAGTGGGCCATCGGCCGCTCCCTCCTCCGCCGCCAATCGGCCCAGCAAACTATCCCAGCTTTCGATAGCCGCCGGCGTCGTCACCTGCCAGCCCTTGCCGCTCTGCCAGCGATAAGTCGCCACGCAGACCCGGCTGCGGCCGGCTTCGGCCACCACCACCAGTGGCCCGTTTAACTCCCCCACCGAAGCGGCCACGATGTCCAGCGTCGGTACGCCAATGAGCGGGGTCTGGTTCGCCAGGGCCAGTCCTTTGGCGACGGCCAAACCGACGCGCAGGCCCGTGTAAGAGCCGGGGCCAATGGCGACGGCGATGGCCTTCAGTTGGACGGCCGTCAGCCCCGCCCGCTGCACTATCCCCTCGATAGCGGCCGCCAATTCAACGGTTTGCGTGTTCTGGCTGTACCAGCCCATCTCCGCCAGCATGGTTGCCCCATCGTGTAGAGCCAATCCCATCCAGCGCGTAGCGGTGTCAATAGCGAGAAGCATAGTCGTGAAAAGTGAAGCGTGAAACGTGAACTGATAAGTTCCCACAAGTTCCCTTGAGTTCCCTGGGAACTGAGGGAACTGGGGGGAACTTGTTTGCAGACGATTCCTTAGTCTCTAATCCCAAAAGCGCGAAAGCGAAAGGCTTTCAACAGTTCCGTCGAGCGCGGGCCGGAGGCGGTCAGGCGCAGCCCACGCCGCGTCTCGTTGAGGTGGCGCATGGCCATCCACAGCCGGTCGGCCGGCAGATAAGCCTGAATAATCTCCGGCCATTCAATCATCATCGCCCCACCCTGATCCAACAAGTCGTCGAGGGCCAACGTCTCCACTTCGGCCGCGCGGGTCAGGCGGTAACAATCCACGTGGTAGAGCCGGCGGCCGTCGCGGGCGCGGGGATATTCGTGAATCAGGGTAAAGGTTGGGCTGGTGACGCGCCGGGCCGCCCCCCAACCCCGCCCAATTCCCCGCGCCAGGGTCGTCTTACCCGTCCCCAACTCC
>JBFMFT010000289.1:0-7029 GCA_040751925.1 Chloroflexota bacterium | reverse complement strand
AGTTCATGGTTAAGAAGATTCGCACCCTGGGATACTTCCTCCCGGCCCTCTTCTTTCTGTGGACGGCCGTCGCCGCCTCCACCTCCTCCCATTCCAGCCCCAACTGGGCAACCCCTCTCAATCTTTCTAACACGCCAGAAGATTCCCAGCAACCGCACCTGGCCTATCAGGACGGCGCGCTCTACCTGGCCTGGCTGGAGCCGACCGCCGAAGGCGGAATTGCGCCTTACTTCGCCGAGCGGCCGGCCGGATCGCTAACCTGGACGCTGCCCATTTCCCTCTCCACCGCCCCAGACCAGACGGCCGTCAAGATTCGTCTACAGGGGGCGGCCGACGGCGCAACCCACGTCGCCTGGCAAGCCACCGACCCCAGTAGCGGCCTCGACCACGTCTATTACGTGGAGCGGCCGTCCGGCGGCGCATGGGGCCAACCGGAACAACTCAGTGGCAGCAGCCAAGCCGTCTTGAACGACCTGAAAGTGGATTCGACCGGCGTTGCTCACGCCTTGTGGGAAGAAGTAACTATTTCTGGGGCGATTCTTCTTTACGCCGGCCGCCAGCCGGGACTGGATTGGGATACGCCCCTCGTCCTGGACTTGACGGCCGACCTGGGAGCACAGGCTGAACTGGTGATTGGCCTGGACGATCACCTGCACGCTCTGTGGACTTCCCAATCAGACACCAACAGTCCCCTGGTCTACGCTGAACGGCCGCCTGGACAACCATGGACATCGCCCGTTTTGATTGCTTCGGGGCCGGCCGACCCCACCCAACTAGAGGAACAAGGCGGCCACCTCTTTGCCACCTGGGTGGAGGAAACGGGCCAGGGCGACGAGCTTCACTTCGCCGAGCGCGCCCTGGGGGCCACGTGGACGGCGCCGGCCGTCTTGGCTGGCCCGCACCCCTCCATCCGTTCGCCTCTACTGAATGTGACGCCATTGGGCCGGCCGGCGCTGGCCTGGATCGGCCGGGCGGACCCCGGCGGCCCCCAAAACGTCTATTTTCAGGAACGGTTGGCCGACGGGGTGTGGTCGGCCGCCTGGAATCTCAGTGATTACAGCGACGAGGCGGCCTCGATCAGCCGCCTACGCCTGGATTCCCATACATCGCTCATCGGTCATGTGGCCTGGGTCGGCCGGGCCAGTAGCAGCACAGTCGTCCAGGTCTACCACCGGGCGCGGTTGCTCTCTGGCGAGTGGACGGCGGCCGAGGGGATTTCGGCGTCGGCGGCCGGGGTGGAGGCGGGCCTGGCCTTAGCGATGAGTGAAGTGGGTCAGGTACACGTGGTCTGGGAAGATACCACGCCAGGGGCGATTGATTTGTTTTACAATGAAGGGGGAGCGGTGGGCCTATCTACGATGTACTTACCGGCCGTGTTGAATACGGCTGATCCACGATGAGAGGACACGTCTCAAGAAGAAGCCGTTTTGTAACTACTTTGACAATGTTAAATTGGTCACCCCGCAACGGATAAACAGCGGATAAGCGGATGGTGCGACCAGTCATTCGCTTATCCGCCTCTGGACGCCACCCAATGAATTGGGGGTCTATCGACTTTGCCGGGACAAAACCCCGCAGGTCCCCTCTAGCGAGGCCATCGTTGAGTTCATAGACCTGCGGGGTTTCCCGTTCGATCCGGTAGAGCCTGAATTGGGTGTCTAGCGGGCAAACCTGTTGAAACAGGTTGAGGAAAGCGACCTTAGCCGTGTGCGCGCGCCTGAACGAGCGTCGCCAGGCGCAGACGGAACGGCTTGGGCAGGAAGCGCAACGCTTTGATCACCCCGGCCAGGCCATTGGCTTCTATAGGGGTGAAGGCCCGCACCACGAGCAAGGCCAGGCCATAAATCACAAAGGTCAGGGGCAAAGTCACAAAGATCGTCACGTCGCGCACCAGGTAGAGAATGGGAACGACGATCAGCAAGGAGGCGGTCGGCCGCAGCAGCCCTTTCCAATCCAGGCTACTCTTAATCGGCTGGGTCAAAACGACGTACATGATGATGGAAAGAACAACCTCACTAATCATAGAGAGTACCGTAGCCGCCATCATACTGTATTGGGGAATGAAAATCGCTTTGGAGACCAGGCTGAACAGGGTGGCTATCGCCAAGGCGATCATCGAGCGCGTCTGCATATCCATCGCCGTCAGGGTGATGGTGAAGGTGCGGTTGATGAAGCGCAAGGGCAGGACGACCATCAGCAATTGCAAGATCAAAATAGACGGCTCAAAGTTGTTGCCATACAGCAGCCGGATAATCTGATGGGCCAGCAGAATACCCCCGGCCGTCACCGGCAGCACCGCCAACACCTGAAGCCGCACGAATAGATTGGTCTGCGTACCCACTACGTTTTCACTTTGCTTGACGTAAGCGCGGGTCATGTTGGGCAGCACCGAAGTCATCAGCAAGCGGGTAATCAAATCCAGGCGATAGAAGAGGGCGGTGACGATGCCGTAATAACCGACGGCCGCCGGCCCATGAAAGAACTGCAAGATGATGATGTCGCCCCGCATATAGGTACGAAACAACAAGTTGATCAACATAAAGACCCAGGTCTTGCCGAGAATCTGGTTGCGGAACAGTTCCTTGTCATAGCGCAGACGGGCGCGGCCGATGTGCCGGTTATAGAGCAGCCAGCAATTGACCAGGGCAAACAAATACGTCCCCAGGTAGACCCAAAAGAGAGCCAGCAACGGGTCACTGACAAAGGGCAACTTGACCAGGTAAACGACCAGTGTGCCGCCCACCTGCAAGACGGCCATTAGCACACTGTTGGCCGCCTCCAGGTCAAAGCGGTTGAAGGCACGCAAAGCCGAGCGGATGGATAAGGCCAGGGTGTACAACAGCATGGAGACGCCGCCCACGTATAGCCCCACAACCGTTAAGTTATTGTGGCGCAGCGATGGCCAGAGAGAGACGGCAAACAGGACGAGGAGGGCCGGTATGCCGACCAATATCCCCAGGGTCAGGGCGTTGCCCAGAATTTCGTCGGCTTTCTCGCGGTGGCGGGCAATTTCTGGCACCAACAGACGCGTCGTGCCAAAATCCATGATCACCTGGAACGGCTCGGTGAAGGCGAAGATGTAGGACAAAATACCGGCCGCCTCCACTCCTCCCAAACGGCCGACGATGGAGAAGATAAACACTTGGGAGATGATCTGGCTGACAAAGGAAAGGGCCAGCCACAGGGCGTTACGGCCGGTACGCCCCATCATCCGCCGCGTCGCTGCTAATTCGCTATCTGCGCCACCCTTTGGCGCTTCAATTACGTCATTCATTCAATAGAGTCCTTGACTAATGCGGAATGTGTCATGCGTCGAATGACGCATGACAATCTTATTTATAGGTAGCCCAGGTCTTTCAGACGCTCTAACACATCCTCAGAGAGTTCTTGAACAGGCTGGGCCGACCTATCGGACTGGTTGATAGAGGCCAGCCATTCATCCATCTGGCCCTGCATCTCGGCCGCCAGCTCCGGCTGCGCGGCCGCTAGGTTATTTGTCTCACCGGGGTCGGCTTTCAGGTCGTATAGCTCCGGCCGGTCGTCTGAAGTCCAAATATACTTGTAGTCCTCTCGCCGCAGGCTACGAACGGCCCGGTCATATTGCTGCCAGTTGTACTTGGCAAACAAGCGCTGCATCCGTTCCAGATTGGGGACCAGGTACTCGGAAATGGCGTAGGGCAAGGGCGGCGCGACCGCCAGCTCGTCTGGTACCAGGCTGCGGCCGCGCAGGTCATTTTTCACCGCCTGCCGGTCAATGCCCGCCACGTCCAAAATCGTCGTAAACAGTTCGGTACTCTGCACCTGGCCCTGGACGCGCAGCCCGGTCGGGAAGCGCGCCGGGTAGCGGATGATAAGCGGCACGTGAACCAGCGTATCGTAGACGCAATACTGGTGGCTCATCAGGTTGTGTTCACCAAAGTTCTCGCCGTGATCGGCGATCAGAATGAGCATGGTGTCGTCCAGGATGCCCATGCCCCGCAAGCTCTTGACCAGGCGGCCGATGATGTCGTCCATGGAAGCAATGCGCGAGTCATAGAGACCGCGCAGAATCTCGAAATCCTCCTCGGTCATCTGGACAGCCCCGGCCATGTAGCGGTCGGGGTCCTTGTTGACCCGCAGCCAGCGGCCGTATTTCTCACCCAGGTATTGCTTGGCGTAGGGCGGGCGCGGCCGTAAGGGGTAATGCGGGTCATAGTACATCGTGTAAGCAAAGAAGGGCTGGTCGCTAGCCTGCGCCTCTTTAACCCACTTCTCGATCAGGACGTTATTCCGCAGGGAGGGCGGCCGCCAATAATCCTGAACGTAACGCACCACCTTTTCCAGAATCGTCTCGCGGGGGAAGATAGGGGCCAGCCACTCAAAGGCTCGCTTGGCCCAACGGAAGGTGTCAAAGCCCTTATTAAAGTTCAGGGTTTCGTTGATCCAGGGATTGGTGGAGAAGGCGCCGGTGCGGTAGCCGTGCGCGGCCAGCGTTTCGGCCAGAGTCATCAGGTCGGGGTTCAGGCGGGGGTTGTTGAAGTTTGTGCCGTGTTGCGAGGTGTGCAAGCCGGTGAACAAACAGGCGTGGGAGGGCAACGTCCAGGGGGCCGGCGAAATGGCTCGTTCATATAACACACCTTCGGCCGCCACCTGATCTATGTTGGGCGTGGTCGGCCGTTGGTAGCCATAACACGATAAATGGTCAAAGCGCGTGGATTCCAGAGCAATGAGAAGTATGTTGGGTTTCTTTCGTGGCATTTCACCTTTCCTTATCCAGAGCAAGAGCAAAAGTGTACCTGTCCTACCTTACAATTACTCTTACTCCCTCTAACAGATCACCCGCCCGGCGAATCATTCGGCGGGCGGGTGTTCCAGTCGGCCGTCGGGCCTCCGTAATGGACTTTGTAATGATTATCCGCTACACTCCAACTGGCGAGCGTTGCTTAGGGCAATGATCGCCCCATGCAGAAACGACTGCTATCCACTCTGGGTTGAAGCTAAGGGCAATTATATAGGCGATGTAGGACGGCCGTCAAAGTAACTTGAAAACATCCGACGTTGGGCAAACGTCGGATGTTTAGTTCCAAGTTATGGGGTTTGACGGGGGTTTTTCTCTGTGCTATAGTTTCGCCCGCTAATTGCCCAGAGGCTTCCACGAAGGAAAGTAGAAACAAGGTTTTTGCGCGCATCATTGCTAGTCTCCAACCCCGTAGGTTTCCGAGACCTACGGAGTTTAGCAGCCTATCAATTTAGCCTTGACGAGACAATAGTTTATCTATGCGGAAATATAAGGTACTGCATTTGACCAACTTCCTGGACTTGAGCGGCCAACAGGAAGATACGCTGAATACCTGCATTTACTTAAACCAGGATCGCTTTGAGACCAGCCTGGCCGCTAACATGGCTGGCGGCTACGGTTTTGACAACATCCTGGCCCGTGAAGCCAAAGAAGTGCCGCACGTTAAGATTATTGACGTTCCCAATCTGCGCCGTTTTCCCCGGCCGTGGCACGACCTCCTGGCCCTGCGCGATCTCTATCGGCTGATGAAGCAAGAGCGGTACGACATTGTCCACATGCACGCCACAAAGGTCGGCTTCCTCGGCCGTTTGGCGGCCCGGCTGGCCGGCGTACCCATCAGCATCCTGGCCGTTCATGGTTGGTCATTCCAATACACTGGCACCACCGAAGCCGTGCGCCGTTTTTTCCTCCTTCTGGAAAAGGCCATGGCTCCCCTGACCGATAAGTACACCACCCTCACCCAAACTCTGGCTAATGATGCCCTCAAAGCCGGGGTGGGCAAGGTTGAGCAATACGCTGTGACCTTCTCGGGCATCAACCTGGACGCTTACCGCAACGTGCCAGTAGACATCCAGAAGAAACGGGCCGAGTTGGGCCTGCCGGCCAGTGGGCCGATCATCGGCACTGTGACCATTATGAACCGGCACAAGGGGGTGGACGACATCATCCGCGCCGCCCCTCTGATTCTCCGGGCTGTGCCTGATGCTCACTTTCTGCTGGTGGGCGACGGCGAGGCCATGCCGGTTGTGCGGCAGCTGGTCCAGGAACTCAACCTGGAAAACAAGGTGACGCTGACCGGCCTCCGCCGCGACGTGCCGGAACTGCTGCCCTTGATGTCCACCTTCGTCCACATGGCTTGGTTCGAGATTTTGCCCCGCGCCATTTTGCAAGCCCTGGCGGCCGGGGTGCCGGTGGTGGTGGCTGATGCCGGCAGTGTCGGCGAGATTATGACCGATGGCTATAATGGCTACGTCGTACCCACCCACGATTACCAGGCGTTGGCTGACAGGGTTATCAAGCTCCTGACCCAACCGGAGTCGCGCCAGCGGATGAGCGAAGCGGCCGTCCAATCGGTCAGCAAAGATTTCACTTTCACGTTGGCGAACATGATCGAGACAACGGAAAAGGTCTACGATGACTTGATCGCCTCAAAGGTAAAGGAGTAACTGGCGACAATGGCTGCTCAAACGCTAACAGCCGTAACCCAATCGGCCGAACCCACCACGCCCAAGCTGCTCCGATGGCTTCTCTATGGCACCATCTTCTGGATGCCCTATCATCGCTGGTTGGTCTTTCCCGACCTGGGCTTCGGCTACGTCGTGGACTGGTTCTTTATCATTCCGATCATCGTGCTGGGCGCAGCCTACGTCTACTACCAGCGTATTCCCTTGCGCCTGCCCTTGATTCTGCCCCACCTGATGATTTTTACGGGCAGCATTATTGCCACGGCCGCCAGCGACCTGGATCGCGTGGAAGCCCTGTCCACCCTGCTGCGCGATATGTACGTGTGGGTCTTCTTTTACGCGGCCATCAACGTCATTCGCCGGCGCGAGTTCCTGCACCGGATGATCGTTTGGTGGGCCATTGTGGCCATGCTGGAAAGCGCGATCATCTTCTACGCCGTCACCTTCACCGAAGGGAGCGGCGGGCCGAAGGCTTTGAGTGATATTAGTGATACGTCCCAACTAGGTAGTATCGAGACCCAGGGTGATGCGCTGACGGCCGCCAATCTGCCCAGCGAATTTAAGCAA
>JBFMFT010000288.1:0-7059 GCA_040751925.1 Chloroflexota bacterium | reverse complement strand
ACGAGCGTCCCGGCCGGGACGCCGGCCCCCTGTATCACGATAAAACCCTCGCGGGCGTGATCGCCGGAGGCCCAGCCCGTTGGCTCGAAGAGAGTTTGGCGGTGCAGGCCGGGAGCGAAATTGGGCCGCAAGTCAAAGACCAGGTCCGGCATGGCAGCCAGGTAAGGACCAGCGTAGAGCTCCGCAGTATGATAGACAGAGGCAACGACAGGGAGGCCGGTGGACGGATGGCGTGATTCGAGCAAGGCGGTTGAAACGTCGCGTAGTGATTGAGGAGCATCACCACAATCAACAATCCCCCCCGGATCACGGCCGCGCAGATTGAGCCGTATACCCTGGTGGAAATTCCAGGGACAGAAGGCCCTGGTGCGCGTCCAGTCAACGACACCGCCGGGGGCCAAGCTGGCTATGTAGCGCGATACGTTAGGGAACAGGCGACGGCGAAACTGCTGGACGGCCGGCGCATCCAGCCGCCGCAGCAGACGCTCCACCTGTCTTCGGCCCTGCTCGTAGACCAGCCAGCCCTGTTGGGCCAGCCAGTCGTTGGCGTGGAATTGCCAGGCGGCCGATTGGAAGCCGTGATCAGACAGCACAATGACCGTTGTCTCTGGCTCGACGCAATCCAGCAGCCCGGCTACCGCTTCGTCAAGGGTGTGGTAGAAGTGGTGGAGAGCCGGCCGCAGCCACTCGGCCGCCTTTGCATCGAAATAGGGATGATCAGGCTCCAGGTAGCGCCAGAGAGCATGTTGGGCGCGGTCGGTGGCGATGAAGGCCACTGCCAGGTAATCCAATGGCTCACCAGCCAGCAGGTAGCGAGCTACCCGGCCGCGCTGCTGGGTCATGGCCGTCAGTTTGCTCAACAGTCCGACCGGGTCGCCGTCGAACAGCTTCCACTCTACGTCGAGCAAGTAGTCGGGAAAGGCGGCCTTTAGCTCACCGGCCAGTTCTGCTGGGTACGTGAAGGTATCCAGGTTGGGACTGAGCATCCCCGACACCAGCCAGCCGTTGACGGGCATAGGCGGATAAGTGACGGGGAAGTTCAGTACACCACCCCGATAACCCGCCTGCCCCAAAGTGTGCCACAGAGTAGTCTGGGGGTCTGGCTGGGCGTGACGGTAACGGCCGTCACTCTGCCGCGCCATGAAGTCGAACACGCCGTGTCCGGCCGGCGTCTGCCCGGTCACAAAGGAGGCCCAGGCCGCCGCCGAGTGGGTAGGAAAAACAGACGTGAGTGGCCCGGCCGCCCCACCAGCCATTAAGCCACGTAGTGTAGGCATAACGGCCGGCGGCAGCAGATGATGAAGCAAATGGAGATTTACTCCATCCAGACCGATGAGGAGCAGGCGGGGAGGCGTTAAAGACATTATGATGGGTAGTTCCTCAAGTTCCCTCAGTTCCCACCGAACTCAGGGAACTCAAGGAACTCGGTGAGGTCAGGGTACGCGGACGACTACTTCGTAAGCGGGCGCGGTGTTGCCGTCATTATAGACCAGAACCAGGCGCAGGGTATAGACCCCAGGAGCTATGTCGGACACGTCCCAATAGCCCAGCACGCCATCTTCGACCGCTGCCCAGTGCAGGTCGCCAATGACGGCCCACTCGCCGGGCGATTCGCCCGTACCCCATTCTAACTTGTAGAACTGGAAACGGCCGGCGGCGGCCGTGCCGCGAATCTCTACCACGCCGGCCAGTGTTGCCCCAGCCGCGATATTCGTGATCTTGACCCGTTCCAGGCTGTCAATATGGGCCTGGGCTTCGGTCAGCCGCGTGCCGGTAGCCGCCGGCAGGTAGAGATACCACTGCTCAACAGCCAATTGTCCTTCACCCAACGCTTCGTAAAGTAAGGCTACCTGGCGATGGAGGGCGGTGAAATCGGGATCCTGGGCCAGCACGTCACTGAAAATTGCCAAAGCCCGCTCCGGGTCGCGGTTCTCAAAGGCGTAATGATAGCCCAGGAGGGTTTGCTGCCACAGGGGATAAGGGCCGCCGGTCTCGTAGCGGACGGCCAGTTCGTCGCTGTGGTAGCGCACGCCGCGCTCGCGCCGGTTGTAGACGGCCACAATACCTTCGTAAGAGCTAAATAGGTGGGCATCCAGGCGCACGGCCGTCTCGTAGGCGGCCAACGCTTCGTCCCACCGGTTCAGCACCCGGTAGCCCAGTCCCAGCGCGTCGTAAGCGTAGGCCGAGATAGGGTCAGCGGCGACGGCCGCCAGGTAATAGTCCAGGGCTGTTTCTTTGTCGTTACGCTCACGGTAGACGTGGCCGACGTTGATCAGGCAAAAGACGCAGGCCGGGTCTTCTTCCAGGCCGGCCTGGTAAATGGCAATAGCCGTATCCGTTTGGCCCAAGTTATAGCGGTAGATATTGGCGATGGAAAGGTAGTTCGCGCTGCTGACCTGAATGCGATTGGCAGTCTCGTAATACGCTATGGCATCTGTGTACTGCCCCTGGGCGGCCATGACACTGCCCAAACCCTGGTAGGCGGGAGAGAAAGTGGGGTCGCGGCGCAATGCTTCGTAGTAATGGACGGCCGCCGCCTCGTACTGCTCCAATGCCTTGTAAGATGCGGCCAGGATGAAGGCAGGGCCAACCAGTTCATCGTCCAGGGCCACGGCCCGGCTGGCATAGGTGACGGCCGTTTCATATTGCCCCAGGTCGTAATAGAGCTGGCCGTAAGCCTGGTATGCTCCGGCGTAATCGGGATCAACGGCCAGGGCCAGCTCAAAATTGACCTTTGCCCCTTCGTAATCCCCTTCCAACTTGGCGATGCTGCCCAGGGCGACCCAGGCGGCGGCCGAGTCGGGGTCGAGGTCAACGGCCGCCTGGTAAGCGGCTATGGCTTCTTCGGTACGCTCGGCTTCCTGGTAGACCGATCCCAGGGCCAGGTAAGCGTCGGCCCAGTCGGGGTCGAGGGCTACCGCTCGTTCGTTAGCAGTAATGGCTTCCTCCAATCGTTCGCGAGACCGATAAGCAGAAGCCAGGGACAGATAACCCCAGGCCACCCGCGGATTGAGTTTGACCCCCTTCTCATAAGCAGCCAGTCCCCGGTCGAATTCCTCTAAGGCGTCCAGGGCTTTGCCCAGGCCAATGTACGCCCCCAGATAGACGGGTTCGTTAGTTAGGGCAGCGCGGAAATAGGGAAGGGCCGCAGTCGGTAAGTCCAACTGCCCGGTGTAGAAGCTGCCCAGGGCGGTCAGAGCGGCCGGGGAAGCAGGGTCGGCCGCCACCGCCGCCTCAAAGTAGGTTTTTGCCGCCGTCGTGTTCTCCTCACTCACGGCCGCGTTGCCCAGGCCAACGTAGGCCGGCACGTACAGGGTGTCGGCAGCCAGGGCTTGCTCGAAGGCGGCAATGGCCGCCTCTACCCGCTCTTGTTGCAGGTAGGCGTCGCCCAACTGGGTCAGGTAGTCGGCCGAACTGCGGTCGGCGGCCACCGCCTGGCGATAGTAAAACAGGCTTTGCTCGTCCTGATTGGCTTGCGCGGCTAAGTTGGCCAGCCCCAACCAGGCGGCCGGCTCCTGGGGGTTGAGGGCCAGGGCCTTCCGGTAAGCCTGCTCGGCTGGTGAGGGTGATGAGTGATGAGTGATGAGTGATGAGGCGTTATCTGACTCGGTACTCGTTACTGGTAACTCATCACTCCACAGGTCGCCGCGCCCGACGTAGAGGGAAACGGCCCCGGGGAGCAGGGCCAAACCCTGGTCATAGATAAGCAGAGCTTGAGCAGATTGCCCGGCCGCCTTCAGCCGTTGCCCCAGGGCGTCGTAGAGAGTCACACTGGCCGGGGCTATTGCCAACCCCTGGTAGAGTGTGTGGACGGCCGCCTTGTCGTCGCCGCGTTCAGCTTGGCTGTTGGCTAAGGCCACGAAAACGGCGTCTACCGTGGGGGCGACGCTCAGGGCTTGTTGGTAGACGGCGTTCGCCTCCGCCCACTGGCGATGGTCACGGTAGGCGCTCGCCAGAGACAGGTAGCCCAGGACATTACCCGGCCGGTTGGTGATGGCCGCCTGGTAGGACTGAATAGCCTCGTCTCGCTGGCCCCAACGAGCATAGAGGTCGCCCAGGCCCACGTAAGCTGAACTCTGATCGCCCGGCTGCCGCAAGGCTTCCTGATAAGCAGCCTCGGCTTCGGCCAAGCGTCCACGACGGGAATAGAAGTCGCCCAGGGCCGTCCAGACCTCAATCGAGCCAGGTAACCGGATAGTAGCTTGCCGAAGTACCTGTTCCGCCCCGTCCAGGTCGCCGCTTCGTTCGCGCAGGCCCGCCAATCCCAGGCGCGCTTCGGGATCGCCTGGGTTAGCCGACACAGCGTGGTGGTAAGCCCACTCCGCTGAGGCGAATGATGAACGATGAATGATGGATGATGAATGGTTCGGCCATTCATCATTCATCATTCCGAATTCAGCCCCATAGAATCCCCCCATCCCCTCATCCCGGCCGTCTCCTCGTTGGAGGGACAAGGCGGCCAGGGAGAGCCAGAGCTGGCTGTCGCTTCGGTCAAGGGCCAGAGCCTGCTGGTAGGTGGCAGCGGCCGTATCCAACTGTCCCAGGCGCACTTGCAAGTCACCCAGGCGGCGATAGCCCTCGACCTCGGCCGGGGCGATGGCCATAGCCTGCTCGTAAGCAGCCTGGGCCGCTGGCAGTCGCCCCCATAGTTCGTAGAGGCTGCCCAGGGATAGGTAAGGAGCGGACTGGCTGCGGTCGGCCGCCACTGCCTTCTGGTAAGCCGCCTCGGCCGCAAGGTAGTTCCCCTGGTTTTGGGCCGCCTGGCCGAGTACGATCCAGTTGAAGGGACTGGCCGGGTTGAGTTGGGTGGCTCTTTGGGCCGAGGCCAGAGCCGCCGAGTATTCGCCCTGGGCCGTGTAGAACTGGCTTTGCGCGGTATAGAGGGTGTCAGAGCCAGGCAGGAAGGCCAGGGTTTGGCTATAGACCTGACCGGCCGCCGACCACTGGCCCTGATTGGCGTAAAGAGCCGCCAGGGCCAGGTAGCCCAACGGCTGCAATGGTTGGGCGCGAATGGCGGCCTGGAAAGCCACCTCAGCCGCGGCCACGTCTCCTTCGGCCAGGCGCAGGTTGCCCAATGCCACGTAGCTGCTGGCCCGGTCGCCAGGTAAGCGTAAGGCTTGCTCGTAAGCCGAGGCTGCTTCTGCCCAACGGCCGCGACCCTTGTCGAAATCGCCCAGGGCCATGAACGCGGCCGGCGAACCGGGGAGTTGTTGGGTGGCTATTTGTAAGGTGCGTTCGGCGGCCGGCCAGTCCCCGGCCTCCTCCTGGATAGCCGCCAACCCTTCGTAGGCGTCGGGCAGGTAGGGATTGACGGCCAAAGCCTGCTGGTAAGCCTGGACAGCTTCAACCGAGCGGCCTTGCTGGTGGTAGAGGTTACCCAGGCGCAGGTAGCCATTGGATTGGCCCTGGTCCGCGGCTGTGGCCTGCCGGTATACGGCTTCGGCTTCCTCCACATCCCCCTGCTGCTTCAGCGTGTCGCCCAGATTCAGGTAAATGTCCGGGTTAGCCTCGTCCATGGTCAAAGCCTGGCGGAAGGAGATTTCGGCCGCCTCCAAGTCGCCCAGGCGTTTCTGCAAAGTACCCTGGGCCAACCATACGGCCGCATTGCCCGGCTCCAGGTTCACTGCTTGCTGATAAGCGTCGGCCGCTTCTTCTATCTCTCCCCAGGCCAGGTACGCGCCGCCCAGAGCTAACCAGACGGCCGCGTTGCCCGGCTCTAATGCAACCACCCGCTGGTAGGCTGTTTCCGCGCTCACTTGATCACTCTGGCTCTGATAGGCAGTAGCCAGGTTGAGCCAGGCGTCGGCCGCCCCCGGTTCCATTTGCACAGCTTTCTGGAATTGAACCAGGGCCGCCTGGGGCTGTTCCAACGCCCGATACAGGTTGCCCAGGCTAGCATAAGCCGAGACATAGGTCGGTTCAGCCTGCTGGGCCCGCTGGAACGCAGCCAGGGCGCGCCCGCTATCCCCTCGCCGGAGATAATAGTTTCCCAGGGAGACGTAACCCCAGCCGGAGTCCGGCACAGCCTGGATACCGGCCAGCCGTTGGGCTTCGGCCGCCGCGTAATCACCCTGGTTTTCCAGCAGATCAGCCACTTCCAGGTACGCGCTGACGAGTTTGGGGTCAACGTCGCGGGCCTGTTGATAATAGGTCATGGCTTGATCGGGCTGCCCCCGTTTCTGGGACGCGGCGGCTAGGGCCAGGTACGCCTGGCCGTCGTTGGGATTGGCTCGTAGACCTTGTTCGAGCCACTGCCAGGCAGCCTCGGATCGGCCGTGTTGCTCCTCCAACGCGCCGAGGGCGCTGTAGAGGCTGAACTCGTAGGGAACAAGCCGGACGGCCTCTTCGAGCGTGCTCACGGCCGCCTGCCTATCGCCCTGGGCCTGGTAAGCTTGGCTGAGGGCCAGACGAGCGTCCACGTCGGCCGGTTGGGCCGTAACGGCTTCTTGGTAGAGTTCCAGCGCCCGCGCCTGGTCGCCCTGGCGGTCATAGTGGTCACCCAGGGCAACCAGGGCCGCCGCCGAATCGGGATTGGCCGTTACCGCCTGTTCCAACGTCGCCTGAGCTTCGGCCGGTTGTCCCCTGGCTCGGAAAACAGCCGCCACTCCCAGGTAACCGTCAACCGCATCTGGGTCGTCGAGGTCAATGGCCTGCCGGTAGGCCGCCTCGGCTTCATCCAGCCGGCCAAGCTCCTGGTAGGTGGCCGCCAGTTCCAGGTAGGTATCGGCGGCGGTCGGGTCGCGTTCCACAGCTACTTGCAGCATCCGAATCGCCTGCTCCCGTTCGGCCACGGCCCGCAGGTGACGGCCCAAGGCCAGATAGGTGGCCCCCAGGTAGGGGGCAGCGCGCACCGCTTCGGTATATTGCCCCTGGGCCACGCTCCGGTTGGCCTGGCTGTCGTAGAGCGCGGCCAGGTCGAGGGAGACACCGGCCGCGAAAGCTCCCAGGCGGCGGGCCGCGAGGTAAGTGGCGAGAGCCAGGTCATTGTCACCAGTCTCAGCGTAAGTGTCGGCCACCCCCTGCAAATAGTCGCCAGTGCTGAGGGGATCGGCCGCAATA
>JBFMFT010000287.1:0-7063 GCA_040751925.1 Chloroflexota bacterium | reverse complement strand
AGGAGCAAGCATCCCCAGGTGCGGCTCGGCACGTGGGCGTGCCTCACTCCTCTGAAAATAGACACGGATGGGCAGGATTAACGGATTGGTGCAAGCGGATGTCCGCGGTTTTCATTCGTGGTGGTGTGTCCACTCATGTTGTCTCCTTCGAAAATAGGACGCGGATGACGCGGATGGACGCGGATGAACGCTGATTTTCATTTATCGTGGTGCGCTGCGGCGCGTGAAGTCTCCTCAAGTATTTCGATCTGCTGATAATGGGCGAAAAATGGTGGTTAAGGAGAGCGGATTATGTTTGGACACGGTGGTGAGATGGTAGCGCGGGCCCTGGCCGCCCAGGGGGTGAGGACAATTTATACGCTGTGTGGGGGACACATTGCTCCGATTTACGACGGCTGCCTGAACAATGGTGTCGCTATCCTGGACTTTCGTCACGAGCAGGCGGCCGCCCACGCCGCCGACGCCCACGCCCGTTTGACCCGCAACGTGGGGGTGGCCGTGGTCACCGCCGGCCCCGGCGTCACCGACGCCGTGACCGGGGTGGCTAACGCTTACCAGGCTCGCAGCCCCCTGATTCTGTTGGGTGGGGCGGCCCCACTCAAGACCAAAGGGATGGGCGCGCTTCAGGAGATGCCTCAGACGGAGATGTTCCAGACCTTCACGAAGGCCAGCTTCACGATTGAGAAGACGGCCGACATCCCCACCCTTCTGCACGAGGCGTTCAGGACGGCTTTGAGCGGCCGGCCGGGGCCGGTTTTCATTGAACTCCCGTTCGACGTATTGTTCAACTTCACCGAAGCCCCCGAACCCCTGCCCCGCGTGACCATTGAACCCATCCCGCCAGAGATTAGCGCGGTGCAGCAGGTGTTCGAATTGCTGCGGGCGGCCCACAAGCCTTTGATCATGGCCGGCAGTCAGGTCTATGGGGACGAAGCCCACGACGCCCTGCGCGAATTGACCGACCAAACGGGGATGCCCGTCTTTACCAATGGGGCCGGCCGGGGGACGTTGCCTATGACTCATCCCCACTGCTTCAAGTCGGCGAGGACGGCCGCTCTGCGCGAAGCGGACGTGGTCTTGCTCATTGGCACACCATTGGACTTTCGCTTGAAGTACGGCAAGAAGGACTGGCATCCAGAAGGTAAGCTGATCCAGGTTGAAAATGACCCGGCCGAACTCCACCACAACCGGACGGCCGAGGTGGCCCTCGTCGCCAACGCCCGCCTGGTCCTGGAGGCCTTGAGCGAAGGCTTGCAGGGTATCCGTTACGACGATTGGCTGGGCCAGGTGCAAAACTGGGAAGTCGAGGAGCAGCAGAAACTAGAAGTGTGGAAGGCCCTGGATGACGTGCCGATCAACCACTTCCGCCTGGGCGCGGCCGTCAACCACGTCCTCGACGAAGAGACCATCCTCATTGGCGACGGGGGTGACGTGGTGAGCGCGTGCGCGAAGGTAATTGACCTGACGCGGCCGGGGCAGTGGTTAGACCCTGGCCCATTGGGTTGCCTGGGGGTAGGCGCGCCCTTCGCCATTGCCGCCCAACATCTCTTCCCAGACAAGAAGGTGCTGATTATCAACGGCGATGGCTCGTTTGGCTTGAATGGCTTTGAGTTTGAGACGGCCGTGCGCTTCAACCTGCCCATCGTCAGCGTCGTGGGCAACGACGCGGGCTGGGGCCAGATTCGCAGCCCGCAAATCAAGATGATGGGCAGGGAGCGGGCGGTGGCGACTTCTTTAGCCCCCACTCGCTATGACCGGATTGTAGTGGCGATGGGCGGCTATGGCGAACACGTGGAGCGGCCGGAGGAGATTGAACCGGCCCTGGGGCGAGCGTTGGCTTGTAGGCGGCCGGCCTGCGTCAACGTGACCCTCGACCCGGAGGGGATGACCAAGACCGGGGCCAGCACGCCGTACATTGTCTAGGTGAGAACCACCTTTCATCGGCCGTTTGGAGTAGAATCGTCCTTACGGGAAAGATTATTGTTCTCATACGGACATAAGCCTCTCTTTGTACTGGCGCGAATCCGGACGGTGACGCGGCCGGGCCGATTTCGTTCTTGTCGTTTAGTTCTACCGTGATATTGGGGCTGAGTTCGATACTGCCACACTCCGGTTCATAGGGAAGAGTGTATCACCCCTATTCTAGCACATTTCCGGCCGCTGGCGGGCCGCCTCAAAGCTCTTTGCCCATACAAAGATAGACCTCGCCCCGCTCTAGGTCGCGGTTGGTGTAGGTCTTGGTGTTGATTCCGACCAGGTCAAAGCCGCGAGCCAGGTAGAAGTGGACGGCCGCCGCGTTGTTGCTCTGCGTCTCCAATAAGAGAACACGCGCCCCATGGGGGCGGGTCACCTCTTCGGCTTGCTGCATGAGCTTCGTGCCAATGCCCCGTTCACGATAGGGGGCGGCCAGGCCGATGAAGTAAACCCAGGCCGACTGATTCCAGGGTTGGTAGCCGACGGTGACGTAGCCCACTTCGCGGCCGTCTTCTAGCCAGGCGAAGACGCGGGCGTCGCCATGATAAGGCTCGTAGGGAACGTCCACGTAGCTCTTGTGGAACACTTCGGGCAGAGGTTGTTCGACGATGGTGAAAGTCCAACCGGCCGGCCCCCGTTTGACCTGTACCTCGAAGCGGGTTGACGCGGTGAAGCTAACGTCAATCTGGCGGCCGGCCGCTTCTGCCAGAGAAAGTTCTTTGATCATGGTCGGCGAGGGTGAATAGGTTGACCAGAGGCGGCACGTGGGTGTGCCTTGCTCCGCCCTTGTTCATCATTCATCATTTCAACACGTCGGCCAGGCGGTGGAGTTGGTCGAGGCCGGCCGTCGCCGGCAGCAGCACCAACTCGTCACAACCCTCATCCCCATAGCCGCGCACAAATTGGAGGATGGCCTGGGGGGTGGTTAGTAGCCCGGCAGCAATGCGTTCGGCGAAGGGGCCGGTGAAGGCGTAGTAGTCGCGGAGGTAGGCGGCCCCGGCCGCTACCACCTCCTCGCCGCCCAGGGCAAAATAGCCTTGTCCCCACAGGCGGGGCTGGCCCGGTCGACCGGCGTCAATCCAGGCGGCCCTGGCCTTGAGGGCCGCGCCGGCGAAGGCGCGGGGGGGGCCGCCGCCATGCACGTAGCCATTGGCAAAACGGGCCACGCGGGCGAAAACCTGGTCGCTTTGGCCGCCCAAGAGGAGTTCGGGGCCGCCCGGCTGCGTGGGGTGGGGGCCAATGGCTTCGTTCTCCCAGGTGTCGCGCAGGGCGACTAATTGGGCTGCCAGCCGTTCGGCCCGGCCGCCGTAGGCGACCCCGGCCGCCTGGTAATCGTCCTCCCGCGCGCCCAGGGCCAGCCCCAGGGTTAGCCGGCCGCCGGACAGGGCATCTATGGTGGCCGCTTGTTTGGCGAGGACGGCCGCGTTGCGGAGAGGGGCGACGACGATGACCGTAGCCAGGCGGATGCGGTGGGTGACGGCGGCGGCGGCGGCCAGGGTGGTCAATGGCTCGCAGGCGTCGTAAACGATACGGTCTAAAACGCCCAGGCAGGAGAATGGCCCCTGGTCGGCCTGTCGCATCCACTCTAGCAACGCTTCGCCGCTGGTTTCAGGAATGGTATTGGGAAGCCCAACTCCTACTTGCATGGTTGTGCGCTCAAGTGATTCTCGTCAAGCGGTTTCTAACTGCAGAACGCGCAGCTTCTCTGGCGCAGTACGGGTACTCAAAGCCAGGATTTCGATGCCGACAACCCGGCCATCTTTGTCAAAGTCCAAAATCAGGCCTGGTTGAACTTCCTCTGACTCGATAATCTCGCTTTCGTCCCACCGAAAGTAAAGCGCGTCGTTTTCTCTATCAATTTTCAGTTTCATTTTCTCTTTGCCAAACGTCTATCAAAGAAGACAGTCACAATTCGATTGGGCCAGACGTTGGTGTTGACCACAACGTGCAGGACGCGGCCTTGCCTCTCGCGAATAGCCTTAGTATAGTGCATATTGTTATCGCTGACCTGCCTTTTCTTGCTATCCGGCGTCTGAACAGTACGCCAGACCCACTCTTCAAGAATGCCTCGCTCCGCCAGCATTACTCTGGCATGGGCAGAAAGATCGAGGATGTCAGCCACAATTCACACTCTATTTTACGGACAATTACTCAAGAAGCGATCCAGTATGGCCTGTTCATCGGCGGCTGTGGGCAGGGCCTCCCAGGGGAAGCCCAGGAAGGCAGTCAGGTAGGTGGCCGTCTCTTTGCTCACGGCCGCCGTGCCTTTCGTACTCCTGAAGGCGACGGTGGCGGTGGCGTCGGGCGTGAGTTTATCACTATAGTTGTTAAAGGGATAGGATAAAGTGTATGGGCCGAGGCCGTTGAACAAATTACGGCCGCGCACGGCGGTATAATTGCGGTCATTGTTGACCGAGGATATTCCCAGATAGTCGGACATAAAGCTGGTCAGGTCACGGTCATAGTAGTAGTCCTGCGAACTGAGGAACAGGCACTTGCCGCCGCTATCCAGCCAATCGGCCAGGGCCACTTCGCCAGACTCCCCCGGCCCGGCCGCCCCGCCATACTCGTCGCCGCTAAACCAGATCACCGCGCTGTAGGGGGCCAGGTCGCTGGCCGTTGGCTCGTCGTCGCTGTTGCCGGTGTCCCACAGGTCGTAGGTTATCGCCAGAACGTCGAGAGCGGCCGTGTAAGTGGCCTGCACGTCGGGGTTGTTATCGTCGTCGTCCACCAGCAAGGTCGAAGCGACCACCTGGGTAGTGAAGGTGAAAACGTTGGCTGCCGCGCTGACGCCGCAGACGTTGCGCGCCCAGACGCGCCAATAGTGGGCCATCCCCGACGACAGGGTGATGGCCGCCGTATGGGTGGTGTCGCTCAAACCGGCGGCCGTGTAGAGCAGGTCGCTGAAAGCAGGGTCGCTGGCTATTTCCAGGTCGTAGGTGGTGGCCTGGTCGGCCGCCGCCCAGGTGAAAGTAGGCATCAATTCTACCTCGCTGGCCCCGTCGGCCGGCGAGAGGAGGGCCGGACTAGCGGGCATGTCCGTCGCCAAATGGAGGGTGACGGCCGCCTGGTGGACAAGGCCATTGGCCGTGCCGTTGACGAGAAGGGTGTAATCGCCCGGTATGGCTGAGGCGGTATTGCTGACGGTCAGGTTTGTCTTAGCTGGTGGCGTAAGGGGATTGGTGGTGAAGGTGGCTATCGTTCCGGCCGGCTGGCCGCTCGCGCTCAAGGTGACGGGGGCGGTGAAGCCCATCAAAGAGCCAACGGTCACCTCGTAGACGACCTCGGTGGGAGCGCACACGTCCTGGCTGATGGGGGTCACGTCCAGGGTGTAATCGGACGAACTGGCGCAGTTGTAGCAGACCAGGGCGAAATCCTGGTCGGTGCTGTCGCCGCTCTCTGGCACGCCGTCAGAGTTGAGGTTGGCGGCTACCACCCGCACGGTGACGCTGCCGGCGAAGGTGGGGCCGAGGAAGACGCCTTCAGTGTTATGACGATAGTCGGCCGAGCCGCCTGTCGTTGACCAGCCATCAGAGCCAAAGTTGTTGCCCAGGTAGCTTGCGCCATCCACTTCGACCACCAAATCGAGGTCATTGTTCCAGGCGGGGGTGCTGCCGCCCAGGCCGTGACCAGGCGCGTCGGTCCAGACCAACATGAGCTTCAGGGGTTGGCTGGAGTCGGCCGCCGTCAGCGTTTGCGTCCATTCTTCACCCGTGTTGTCCAGGATGGTGGGATTGTCGAAGTAGAGAACGCTGGTTTGGGGGTCAACGACGGCCGCCACGTCTAATCGCCCCCACCCCTGCTTGCTGTCGAAGGGATGACCTAATACACCATTATCAGCGTCGAGGTGGCCGGCCAGGTCGTGGGCCACCGGCAGGAAGGCGGCCTTAATCAAAGCCGGGCTGGGGTCCACCGGTTGTAGGGGCGAGGCAACCGGCATAGACGTGCCGGGCGCATAGAAACGTTCCCCGCCGATTGCCTCGCCCGTACTCCGATAATACTGGATGAAGAGGGCAATGGCCCCACTGACTTGCGGGGAGGCCATGCTGGTACCGCAGGTCAGCGTCCACGAACTGGTGAGGGTGGTGGAATCCACGTAGCAGCCGGGGGCGACCAGGTGGGGAATGGTGCGGCCGTCCAGGGCCGGGCCATGCGCGGTGTTCGTCGAAAGGTCGTCAATTTCCAGAATTTGTTGGCCGCTCCACGTTTGCATCTTGGTCGAGCCAATGGTGAAGATATTCTTGGCCTCGTCGGGTGTACCCTGGGTACTCGTGCCGCCATAGCCATTCATAACGGACAAAACGAAGCTAAGGGATTGGGCGCCGGGGGTGTAGGCGTCGGCGTCGCGCACGCCAATATCTACCTGTAGGGTATCGTTGTCGTAGCCCAATGGGTAGCTGGACGGCCCCCAACTGTTACCGGAGAGGAGCGCGCCATTGTTGTAGGACTCGCGCATGAGAGTCAACATCCCATCAGCCTGGTAGTAGGTGGGACTGTAGAGTTGCTCGATGAGGCTGGCCCCCGGAGCCACACCCAGTCCACGCAGGAAACCGTAACTATCCAGCGCGCCGGATGAGCCATCGGCGGCCATGATGCCGGCCGTGTGGGTGCCGTGACTACTCGACGTGCTGCTGCACGTGTCCCCTACGCAGGTCAAAAGACGGTTAGCCAGGTCGGGGTGGCTGCTCTGCACGCCAGAATCCACGTTGGCAATGACGACACCCGCCCCATCCAGGCCGACCTCGTTTAACCAGGCCTGGTAGCCAGGGTAGGCTTGTTGGTAAACGTCCACCTGGTTCACGTTGACCTGGCTGCTCATCTCACCCCGCAAACCGCCAACGGCCGGCCGGGGCTGGATGGAGTAGACGCCAGGAACGTGGGCGGCGGCATGGAAGTGGCGGCCGGCCAGAGTCATGCCCACCACTTCCCAGGTCTGGTTGAGGATAGCCCGGCTGGTCAGACGGCCGCCCAATTGCTGCAACTGGCGCACGGCCGCGCTGGTATCCGCGCCCCGGTAGAGCAAGACGGCGGCCGGAATGGCGTTACCAGCCAGGCTGCGCCATTGAGGTAGCACGCGGTAGGCGGGGGC
>JBFMFT010000286.1:0-7072 GCA_040751925.1 Chloroflexota bacterium | reverse complement strand
AAAGTCACCCCTTTTTCAATTTTGATCGATTCTTTTCAACTTTCGCTAAAAGCCGCTGGTGGAGTTCCCCGGCCGCCAGGCCCGTTACGGCCACTACCTTGTTACGGCCGCTTTCGCCACTGACTATCGTGACCTGGTACGGCCGCACCCCTAACTGCTCGGCCAGGAAAGCGACCAGGGCGCGATTGGCCGCTCCTTCGACCGGTGGGGCAGTGAGGCGAATTTTGAGGGCGTCGCCGTGCAATCCGGCTATGGCGTTGCGGCCGGCGCGAGGGGCCACGCACACGGCGAACTGCACAGCCTCTCCAATTTGCCGCCAAGACAATTCTTCCATATCAATCAGATGATCAGGGAGATGAGGACACTTCTCAGCAATTGGGCGGCGAGAACCACAATGAAGGGGCTGAAGTCCAGGCCAGCCATTGGCGGCAGCAGGCGGCGAACGGGAGCCAGGAGTGGCTCGGTCAGGTCGAAGGTGATACGCCGGACTGGATGATAAGGATTGAGGTTCGTGAAAGAAAGGATGATGCGGGCCACGATCAGCAAGACGAGAATGTAATAGAGGAGGTTTACGAGGCTAATAAGCATAGGTCAGAAGTCCTTGGTCGGTAATTCGTAATTGGTAATTTGCTGGTGTCCATTGCCAATTACCAATTACCTCCTACTGGCGAGGGCCAAAGAGGGCGCGGCCGATCCGCACGTGGGTCGCCCCTTCTTCGATGGCGATCTCAAAGTCGTCGGTCATACCCATAGATAGAGCAAGTGGTTCGGCGCGGGCCAGGGCGGTCTGTAGCCATTCGGCTAGGCGGCGGGTGCGGCGAAAAACCGTGCGGATTTCTTCGGCCGCCACGTCCCAGGGGGCCATCGTCATCAACCCATACAGTTGAAGTCCTGGTAGCAGTTGCGCTGTCTCGGCCAGAGAGAGCAGACTTACTCGTTGGGTTGGCGCGTCTTCCCAGAGACGGCAATCCAGGCCAGCCTTCGTTTCTTCGCCTGACACGTTGACCTCCAGAAAGATGGGTAAGGTGCGGCCGTTGGCGACTAACGCCCGCGACAGACGATTGGCGATTTTCGGCCGATCCAGGGCGTGAAAGGCGTCGGCGCAAACGGCCGCCTCGTCTGTCTTGCGGCTTTGTAACGTACCGATCAGGTGCCAGACGAGACCACTTTGGCGGCCTAGCTGGGCCTCAACCTGCGGCCGTTTCTCCACGAGTTCCTCTACGCGATTCTCGCCAAAATGTCGCAGGCCGATTTCGTAGGCAGCCAGGACTATTTCGGCCGGCCAGGTTTTGCTGACGGCGACCAGGGTAATCTCCTCTGGTGGACGGCCGGCTCGCCGGGCGGCCAGGGTCAGGCGTTCCTGGACGGCCGCATAACGTTCAGCCAGAGTGTTCATGCCCCCATTATAGCAAATCCTGGGAAATGCTCACGCAAAGGCGCAAAGGCGCAAAGTTTTCTTCTTCGGAGGTTTATAGACACTCATCATGCGATTTGGGTGACGTTCTTCATTGGCGGCCGAGAAGGAAATCTTATAGGATGTTGAAAAGAGCGTATTGCGCCCAGGGTACGCAATACGCAACACGCACGACGCCGGTTGTCAAAGATGCGACGTTTCTTAGCTATCCTTCTCCCGTTACTGTTGGTTATGCTGGCGGCCGCTTGTCGCCCGGCCGCTGATACGCCGGTTGTTTATCTCTCTGACCGGCGGCCCCTGGCTGGGCCTGTCTCGGAGGCTGTGCGGCCGCTGCGAGTGGCCGTGGCCGCCGTCATTTCGCCGCAGGGGACGGTTGCCAGCTACCAACTCCTATTAAGTTACCTGGCTGACCGCCTGAGCCGGCCGGTGGAGTTGGTGCAACGGCGCACCTACGCCGAGGTCAACGCCCTGATTGAAACTGGCGCGGTGGACCTGGCCTTCGTCTGCACCAGCGCTTACGTGGTCGGTCACGACGACTTCAACATGGAGCTATTGGTCGCCCCCAGGGTCAACGGCCGGACGGTCTATTACTCCCTCTTGATCGTCCCGCAGGCCAGTTCGGCGGCGAGCATGGCCGACTTACAGGGTAAGGTCTTTGCTTTTACCGATCCCATGTCCAACAGCGGCCGGTTATACCCCACTTACCTGGTGCAGCAATTGGGCAGCGCGCCGGGGCAATTCTTCAGCCGCACCTTCTACACCTACAGCCACGACGACGCCATCCACGCCGTAGCCGATGGGTTGGCCGATGGTGCGGCCGTAGATAGCCTGGTCTACGATTTTGCGGTGGCTCGTGAACCCGACCTGGCCGAACGGACGCGCATCATCCACCGCTCACCGCCTTTTGGCATCCCACCCGTCGTCATCAACCCTGACCTGCGTCCCCAGTTGAAGGCCGAGCTGCAAAGCCTGCTCCTGAACATGGCTGGTGATCCCCAGGGCAGCGCGGCCTTGCAGGCGATTGGCGTGGAACGCTTTGTCCTGCTCAATGACCCGGCCTACAACTCGGCCCGCGACCTATTGGCGGCCGTGCGCCTGGAGGAGCCATGAGCAGTCCTCTTCTCACCCAGCCTGGCTCTCACAGTTTTTGGCTCAACCGCCTGTGGGCGGTGGCCGGGGCGGTTAGTATTCGCACCAAAATCCTGGGCATTGTCCTCGGCCTGGTCTTGCTGCTGGGCCTGAGTGTCACCTTTCAGGTACGGGCCACCCTCACCCGCACGATGGACGACCAATTGCAGGAGCAGGCCGTCTCGGTAGCCCGCGACCTGGCGGCGCGAGCGACGGACTTGATTCTCATCAACGACCTGTATGCCCTCCACCAGTTGTTGCGGGAAACCCAGACCAATAATGGCAACGTGCGCTACGCTTTCGTGGTGGATGAGCAGGGCAACGTCCTGGCCCACACCTTTGGCGACGGTTTTCCCGGCGACCTATTGGCGGCCAACTCGGCCGGGCCGGACGACCATCACCACACCATCATCCTTTCTACTGAAGAAGGGAAGGTGTGGGACACGGCCGTGCCTATCTTCGAGGGGCGGGCCGGCACAGCTCGCGTGGGCCTGTCGGAAGTGGGCGTCCGGCGGGCGGTCACATCTGTGACCGGCCAACTTCTGCTGACCACGATCCTGATGTCGGTGGTGGGGGTGACGGCGGCCGCCCTGCTGACCTGGTTTCTCACCCGCCCGATTTTACGATTGGCCGAGGCGGCTCAGGCGGTGGGGCAAGGCGACCTGGGCCAGCGCGTGCCTCGTTGGGCCGACGACGAGATAGGTGATCTCGCCGACGCTTTTAACGCCTTGACCGAGACGCTGCAAAGGGCGGCGGCCGAACGGAGTGAACGCGACCAGTTGCGCGCCCGCTACGTGAGTGGGGTCATGGCCGCTCAGGAGGAGGAGCGCAAGCGAATTGCCCGTGAACTGCACGACAGCACCAGCCAATCGCTGACTTCACTCCTGGTAGGGCTGCGCGCCCTGGGCAATGCCTGTGACTTGCCAGAGGTGCAGCAGCACGTGGCGGAACTGCGGGGGGTGGCGGCCGAGGCCTTGCGCGACGTTCACGACCTGGCCCGCCAACTGCGCCCCAGTGTGCTGGATGACCTGGGCTTGCCGGCCGCTCTGGAACGGTATGCGGCCGACTGGCAGCGCCGCCACGCCCTCACCGTAGACCTGGCGATGCGCGGGCTGAAAGAAGAGCGGTTGCCGATGGAGGTGGAAACAGCCCTCTACCGGATTGTGCAGGAGGCCCTAACCAACGTGGCCCGCCACGCCCAGGCGACGACGGCCAGTGTGCTAGTGGAGCGGCACGACGGGGTGGTGCGGGCCATTATCGAGGATGACGGCCGGGGCTTTGACCCACCAGTGGCCGGTCAAACCGAGCAACGCCTGGGCCTCTACGGTATTCGGGAGCGGGCCGAGTTGCTGGGTGGCACTTTGACGATAGAATCAGAAGCAGGGCTGGGCAGCAGCCTGTTTGTGGAGATTCCCTTGCCGTTCAGCCAGAAACCAGGTTTTTCCGCAAAAAACCTGGTTTCTACAGAGAGCCTGAACAGTTACCCTTTGCCTCATGACTCACACGCGCATCCTTCTGGCTGACGACCACGCTGTCCTCCGCTCCGGCTTGCGCCTGCTGCTGGAAACGCAGACCGACCTGAAGGTGGTGGGGGAAGTGGGCGACGGCCGCCAGACCCTTCTGTTGGCTGAGACCTTGCAGCCAGACCTCATCTTGCTCGATCTGGCAATGCCGGGGTTGCATGGCCTGGATACGTTGCCGACTTTGCGAAAGGTGGCTCCGGCCGCCCGCATCCTCATCCTGACCATGCACGACGACGAGGGCTATTTGCGCCAGGCACTCCGGCTGGGCGCGGCCGGCTACGTGCTGAAGAAGGCGGCCGATAGCGAATTGCTGTCGGCCGTGCGGGCTGTCCTGCACGGTGAGGTGTACATCCATCCGGCCATGACCCACTTCTTGCTGGAAGACCTGGCCCCGCCCACGCCGGCCAGCAGTGACCCCTGGGAGAGCCTCAGTGACCGCGAGCGGGAGGTTTTGTTGCTGGTGGCTCTGGGTCATACCTCGGCCGAAATCGCCGGCCGCCTTAGCCTTAGCCCCAAAACGGTGGAAACTTATCGCACGCGGGGCATGGAGAAACTTGGTCTCCGCTCGCGGGCCGCTCTGGTGCGCTTCGCCCTGGCCCACAACCTGCTGGCAGACAAATAATTCCCCCTCCTTTCTGAAACGCTTCAGAACCACTCCTTTGCAGTTTTCGCTTCCAGAGATAAACAGGAACAGATCACTGTCAACGGATTATTGAGAACAGATTGAACGGATGGTCGAGCCGCCGCAATCCGCCCCATAAATCCGTTCAATCTGTTCCCCGAATCCGTTGACAGTATTCAAGCAGAGTGTTATTTGATAAGGTATTGGACTTACAACCGACTCGTCAGCGCCGGACGAGGGGCATGAAGCGGAAACTGGTCATGCGGCGGGCAGCATAAACGCCCGTGTCTTCCGCATCCCAGACCACCAGGTTGCCCCACACGGCCGGCCAGCCTTCGTCGATGGAGCTATCTGTTACCTGCTCCTCCTGGCCGGTAGCCAGATCGTAAGCGTAAATATCCCATTGGCCGTCATTGCGGTCATCCATCCACACCACCAGGTTGCCAGAGACGGCCGGCCAGGTTTGCGTGCCGGCCGCCTGGGTAATGGTCAGGCGTCGGCCGGCGTCCAAATCGTAACCAAAGATGTCGCCGTTCCAGTCCCAGACAACGACGGAACCGTCAATTCGGGGATAGAGTTCATTGCCCGGCCGGGCGCTGATGGTAAAGACATTCTGGCTGGACAGGTCATACCCTACAATGTCAAAATCTAGGGTGGCAGTGGGCGCTTGCTGCCATACAACCGTCTCACTATAAACGTCGGGGTAGTTGACATAGTAATCCAGACTCACAGTAATTGTTATAAACTGCTGGCTCATCAGATCGTAGGCCACTATCTTTTCGGCCAGATCATAATCAGGTGGCAACACAGCGAAATCTCGATAGACGACTAGGGGGCCGTGAATGTTAGGTGTGTCTGGTTGTGGAACAATCGGATCGCGAGGGAGAGTTATCTCCTGTCCTGTCACCAAATTCTTGGCGAGGACAGAACGCGACTTAAACCCCCGACGCCAAACCAGCCAATCTCCATCGAGACGCGGCCACTGGTTCATATTACCGATGCTCATCGTATCGGTCATTTCGCCGGTTTGTGTGTCGTAAAGGCAAATGTCCCAGTCTAGTTCGGCCAATGTGGTCTCGGTCTGCGTGCATGGTGGAGGCAGACCTGACCAAGCGCCTTGTGACCAGGTGACCGTCTGTTCGTAAACATCCACGTGCGCGATCTGGCCTTGTATGATAGGGAACTCGATCCACGCTGGTGGCAACCCTTTCGGAGACTCCTGGCTGGCCCAAGTCGGCACAGACAGACAGAGCGCCAGCAAGAGTAAGCTGACGACCACCGCCGTCATGCAGCGCACAACTCGTAGTGGCTTTTTCTGTGCATCAGCACTCATTTTTTTTATCGCCTATCACTGCTTCACCAAGGGCATGTAAATAAAGGTAGTGGGCCAGGGTAAAGGGATATTAGATGCTGGCTCAATCTGCGAATAATAGTCACCCAATACCGATCGGACAAGTGAGGGATCAATGCTAGAATATAAGAAAGTATCATCCCAGGTCGAGTTATCGTTCCAGTCAGTGTACCAAGCATAGCGATCAACCCATCTGCCTTCATTATTGAACCATCCGGTGAGTGCGCTTGTGTAGTCGAACATAAAGCCCGCCCGCCCACAGTTGGTAACGTCTCCGGGTAAGCAACCTGTCTCGGTTACCCAGATTTCATCAGTCGGCGCACCATAAGCCCACACAAACCCCAGTATATTCAGGGCATCTTGACGCCAGTTGTCGAAACTCAAACGCTCGCTGTTAACAGCCCAATGGGTGTCACAGCCATTTTCAGGATCATTGGGATCGGGCCATCCCACTGGGACTATTTCTGGATAGATGTGGAAGTGCCAACCAGTGCGAGGAGGGTCATAGGCTGTGCCTAACCGATCCTCTGTTATGTCCCGATAAGCCTCCACAAAATCAACCAACCACGTAATTCCACATGGGCTGGCATTGACACCGCCAATTATTAAATCTGCGCCAGGGTCGGCACCAAGTTGGCCGCCCGGTACGGATGAATTGAACATGGTGTAAACGACCTGGGAAAAGTAAAAGTCAGCTACTTCATATGGTGGGGCGTTACATTGAAGCGGATCGTCATTCTCGCACTCATTAAACACTAGCCAATACTCATGCGGTGTACGTTTCGCCATTGTTCGAATGAATGAAAAACTTGGTAGGTCACTTCTGATGTCGTGGGCAAGCATAGGGACGTGTTCAACGTTGGTAGGATATGGGTTAGGCACAACGATATGCCAATAGTACCCCCAACTACCGAAATTATGCCTGTCTGAAAGTGAAGCGTTATCCATTGCCGCGGCTACACCCTGTCGGGGGCCATCTGGTGGAGGAAATGAGTGAGGTGTAGGAGATGGCCATGGTGTAGCCTCTCCTTGAC
>JBFMFT010000285.1:0-7079 GCA_040751925.1 Chloroflexota bacterium | reverse complement strand
GTGCCGGTACTGGTGGAGTTGGTGCGCGGCCGGAGCCACGCCCCCGTCCAATCGTTGGAGATTGGCGATTAGATGTATCTACTCAGCTTCACCGCCGAGACGCGGAGGCCGCAGAGAGAATATAGGTGGAGACTCCGCGTTCTCTGCGCCTCTGCGGTGAGCAGATACGAGTAGACGTTGCCTCACGCAAAGGCGCAAAGGTCGCCAAGTTTTTCTTTGCGCCTTCGCGCCTTTGCGTGACCCTATTATGAAACTTGATACGATACTTTTTGATTTAGACGACAC
Organism: Chloroflexota bacterium; assembly: GCA_040751925.1. Lineage (GTDB taxonomy): Bacteria > Chloroflexota > Anaerolineae > Promineifilales > Promineifilaceae > JBFMFT01. The sequence continues at coordinate 6,794 of JBFMFT010000285.1, read as the reverse complement.
CCTGCTGGACTGGTCACAGAAATCCGTAAGCTGGCAGGAGTTCATTCTGGCGAAAAACGCCAATATCCATGCTTACCTGACGGCCGCCGGCCATTCATTGCCTCCGCTAGAGGAGTTCTTCAAGCGGGTGGGCGAACGGATTAAAGAGGGCTGGGAAGAAGCCAAGAAAACTTGGGCCGGCCTCTCCTTTGCCCAGGTTCTAGGTCAGGTTTTCACCGACCTGAACCTGGACGTGGAGCAGATTGACCTGGACGAAGTGATGCGCGTCTTTGATTGGGGGCCCATCCCTGGCGTTGTCCCCTACCCAGATGCGATTCCGGTGCTGGGCGAACTGCGTCAGCGCGGTTACAAGATGGGCCTGGTCACCAACTCCTTTCACCCGATGTGGATGCGCGACGTGGAGTTGCGCGCTTATGACCTGCTGGACTTTTTCGACGCCCGCATTTCCTCCGGCGACACGGGTTACATGAAGCCCCACCCGGCCATTTACTGGCGCATTATGGGCCTGCTGGATACGACCCCCGAACGGGCTATCTTTATCGGCGACCGGCCGGAAAACGACGTGGCCGGGGCCAATTACGTGGGCATGAAAAGCGTCCTGATGAAGCCCCCTCACCTGAACCGGGAACTAAACGGGGCCACCCCCGATTACATCATTACCACTCTACAAGAGTTGTTGCCAATTGCTGACGGAATAAGAACTGGCGAAGGAACTCACGGAACTTATAGGAACTGAGGGAACTTTGGGGAACTTGTTTTCGGGCGATTACTTAGAGAAAGCGGGCGACGTTCCCTGAGTTCCTCCAGTTCCTTGAGTTCCTTCAGACCGTATAGGTGCGATGAGACGAGAGGATCCCTAATGACAACTAAACCCGGCCGCAACGACCCCTGCTACTGTGGTAGTGGCAAGAAGTACAAGAAGTGCCACCTGCCCGCTGACCTGGCGGCCGAGCAAGAACAGCGCCAGTGGACGGACGCCGCTCGTTACTTGAAAGAAGACCTGGTGGCCTTTGCCCAGGATGAACGCTTCGCCCTACCCTTTGCCGCCGCTTTGCCTTTCTACTGGAATAATTTGTATGACCTGGCGACGGCCGAGGAGATGAGCCAGTTTGAGAGCTTGCTGTTCTTTGATTGGTTTGTCTTTGACTACCAGGACGGCCAGAACCCGCGCCTGATTGAACTGTATGGCGACGAGCAACGGCCGGAGTTGTCCTCTCACCAGCAGCAAATCCTGGACAAGTGGCGGGAGGTATTGCCGGCCGCCGCTTATGAGTTGGTGGACTATCACGGCCAGGAGCTATCCCTGCGCGATTTTGTCAGTGGGGAATCTTACCAGGTTCACGAACCGGCCGGACGAGGGCAAATCGAACGAGGGGACGTGATCCTGGGCCGCCTGCTGCCGGTGGCCGACCGCCTGGAGTTCAGCGTCTCGGTGGCCTACCTGCCCAAAGATGAAGTCGCTGACCTGGGCGAGAAGCTGGCGGCGGCGCGGGCGGCCGACCTGGAGACCCATCCCGACGCCGCCTACCACGACTTCATGCGCCGCCACAACCATTTGCTCGTCCACCACGCCCTGGCCCAGGCCCAACAGAAGGGCCGGCCGCCGGTGGCCCGCCTGGACCCCCACCGGCCGGATAAAGCCCTCCCCGCCTCGGCGCGGATGCTCAAAGCCTTGAAAGCGGCCGAGGAACACGCCGCCAGCTTTAACGTGCAGACGCAGACGGCCGCCCGACGAGTGAAGCACATTCCGACCAAGCACTAAAAAGGATAAATTAGAATGAAGATTAAAGTGACCAGTATATCTATAGACGACTACGACAGGGCTTTGAAGTTTTATACAGAGGTTTTGGGCTTTGTGAAAAAGAGAGATATTCCACTGGGAGGGGACGCTCGCTGGATAACCGTTGTTTCACCCGAAGAGCCAGATGGCACTGAGCTACTTCTTGAGCCAAACGCCGATTACCCGGCCATGAAGGCCCTCAAGGAAGCTCTAGTTAACGATGGGATACCGTTCACAGCATTCCAGGTTGACGACATTCAAAAAGAGTATGTCAGATTGAAAGAGTTGGGCGTGGAGTTTACGATGGAGCCAACAAACGCAGGAATGGCAACCGTAGCAGTGTTTAATGATACCTGCGGTAACCTCATACAGATCTATCAGGTTACTTGAGCGACTCTCGTGCGTGCACTCCTGGTCCAACCTCAAATAACCCCTTTGACTGGCACAGTCGAAGTGCCGGGCGACAAGTCCATTAGCCATCGGGCCGTCATACTGGCGGCTATTGCCGACGGGCAGAGCGTTATCCGCAACTGGCTGCCGGCCGGCGATACTCTGGCGACCCTGGACTGCATGAGGGCATTGGGTGTCCCCATCGAGACGAGAGGAGACGGGTTTTCTTGGGAATTGACGGTGGATGGGCGGGGACTGCGTGGGCTACGGCGGCCGGCCGTTCCCCTGGATTGCCGCAACGCCGGTACGTGTATACGGCTGCTGGCCGGGCTGCTGGCCGGGCAATCTTTTTCGTCCGTGCTGGATGGGAGCGCCCAGTTGCGCCGGCGGCCGATGCGCCGTGTCTGCCAACCCTTGCGCCTGATGGGAGGGAATATACAAGACCACGACGGCCGCGCTCCCTTGACCATCGAACCTGCCCCCTTGCGCGGCCTCGAATACAGGATGGAGGTAGCCAGCGCGCAGGTCAAGAGTGCGCTTCTGTTGGCCGGCTTGTACGCCGAGGGCGAAACGCGCATCCACCAGCCGGCCACTACCCGCGACCACACCGAGCGAATGTTGCAGGCCATGGGACTGGCTGTGTATCAGGCAGACAACTGGATCATCCTCCCGGCCGACACTCGTAAACTTGCCCCTTTAGACATCATCATACCTGGTGACATCTCTTCGGCCGCTTTTCCGCTGGTGGCGGCGGCCATTGTGCCTCATTCCCAGGTGACGATGGCCAACGTGGGGGTGAATGAAACACGCACAGGCTTGTTGGAGTTGCTGGCGGCCATGGGCGGCCGTTGCCAGGTTAGCCAATCTCGCTTGAGTGGAGACGAGCCGGTGGCTGACCTGACGATGGGTTTTGACGAGTTGCATAGTACAGAGGCCGGCGGCGATCTGGTGGTACGGGCGATTGATGAGTTGCCGGTGTGGGCGGTGGCGGCCAGCCAGGCGGCCGGGGTCAGTGTCGTGCGCGATGCGGCCGAATTGCGGGTGAAGGAAGTAGACCGCATCAGCCTGCTGGCGACCGAGTTGCGCCGGATGGGCGTGGTGGTGGAGGAGCGGCCGGATGGCTTTACTATCGCCGGCCCGGTGCGTTTGCGGGGAGCGGAGGTGGATTGTCACGGCGACCACCGCCTGGGCATGGCTTTGGCGGTGGCCGGGCTGGCGGCCGATAGCCCCACCCTCATCCGCGACGCCGCCTGCATCGCCGACAGCTTCCCCGGCTTCGCGGAGACCCTACGCGCTTTGGGGGCGCGGACGGAGTGGCTTGACACTTCCCACCCTCACCCTAACCCTCTCCCTCAGAGGGCGAGGGGACAAACGCCTCCCCTCTCCCTCGGAGAGAGAGGAGGTAGGGGGTGAGGGTCTATACGACAACCTGGAAGGAGTTGAGGATGTTGACGAGTTCTTCGCGCAGTTGTTGGCCGAGTAAGTCATCCGGGGGTAGCTGACTGGCGGTGACGACGTAGGCCACGCCGGCCGAGAGGATGATGCGGGCAAATTGGTACAGTTTCGTGCCGAAGCTGGTGTTCAGATAAACCAATACCCCACCCTGGGTGGTCTCGTCTACACTAGAGGATAGCACAATCCAGCCCATCTGCTGCATGGCCTGGCGCGATTGGGCCATGTACTCAGTGATGGACAGGGCCCCGATAGATTCCAGGATTACGTTGACATTGGGGCGGAACTCGCCAACCGCTTCATCTCTCTCGATGAAGAGGGGAATCGTCAAGGTGGGGGGAAAGCCGCTCTGCTGATGAAAAGCTCGTCCTTTTTCGACGCTGGCGCTCCATGAGTGGCTGGGCCAGCTAACCTGAAAGCTGTGGGGGCGGCTCAGATAGGTGCAGTAAAAGCCGTCAAAAGGGGTGTGGCTGGCCCTGGCTCGCACGGCCGAGACGTTGGCCTTGCCTACGGGTGTATCTACAGTCTTGATCTCGGTGAACTCGAACTTGGCTTCGCCGAATTCCGCTTTGGTGAGTCGCTTGCTTAACTCCGGTAAGAAGGCGGCAATCGGCCGCCGGAAAAGGATGAACAAGGCCAACACCATAACCGGCCAGGAGAGGATGATTTCGGCGAAGCGGAGGAGGGTGTCAACGATCTCTTTTGGTGTCATGGGTACCCCGGCAACGTGGGATAGGTAAGTGTACTATCTTGGGTTGACAATGTTTGATTTGCTATCTGGCAGCGGATGAACAACGGATAAACGGATGGACGGACTGGCTATCCGCTTATCCGCTGCCTATCCGTTGCCAGGACAGGCAAAGGTTTGTTAAGCAATTATAACACGGATTCAGAGAAGCGACGGATCGGGTGGTGAGCTTGTATTTGCCGTCCACCCGCCGCTCAAGGATAATTCGGGCCAGGAGACGGCCGACCTATGAAGTCACCCATTACGAGCAATACCCTGTTCTATGGCGACAACCTGCCCATCTTGCGCGACTACGTGGCCGACGGGAGCGTAGACCTGGTCTACCTCGACCCGCCCTTCAACTCCAACCGCAGCTACAACGTGCTGTTCAAGGACGAGAGCGGCCGGGAGAGCGAGTCCCAACTGACGGCCTTTGAGGATAGCTGGCACTGGAACCAGGCGGCCGAACGCGCCTACCACGACTTGATTACCAACGCCCCCGAACACGTCAGCCTTATGATTGAAACCCTGCGGAAGCTGATTGGCAGCAACCAGATGATGGCTTACCTGGTGATGATGGCCGCCCGCCTGGTGGAACTGCACCGCGTCCTCAAGCCCACCGGCAGCCTCTATTTGCATTGTGACCCTACCGCCTGCCACTATCTCAAGATTGTCCTGGACACAATCTTTGGCCCGCAGAACTTCAGGAGCGAAGTCATCTGGAAACGTACCAGCGCCCATAGCAGTGCTAGAAGATATGGCCCGATACATGACACGATCCTCTTTTACACGAAGTCAGACAAGTACACATGGAACCAGCAATACCAACCTTATGATGAATCTTACATCAAGGACTTCTACCGGAATATCGATGAACATGGTCGTCACTACACGCTTGGGGATTTAACAGGGGCAGGAATTAGACATGGTGAAACCGGCCAAAGATGGCGCAATATAGATGTTACGGCCAAAGGCCGTCATTGGATGGTTCCCCCCGGTGAGCTGGACAAGCTTGACGCAGAAGGATGTGTTTACTGGCCGTCGAAGGGGGGAATGCCCCGACTGAAACGATACCTGGATGAAATGCCAGGCGTTCCATTACAAGACATATTCAATGACATTGCTCCCATTAGCGCACATGCGGCCGAACGTCTGGGCTACCCGACCCAAAAGCCGTTGACCCTGTTAGAGCGCGTCATAGAGGCCAGCAGCAACCCCGGCGACGTGGTACTCGACCCCTTCTGCGGCTGCGGGACGACGATTGCCGCCGCTCAGAAGCTCGGCCGCACCTGGGTCGGCATAGACATTACCCACCTGAGCATCGCCCTGCTCAAGTACCGGCTGCGCGATATGTTTGGCGACCTCGCCTACCGCGTCATCGGCGAGCCGGAAGACGTAGGCGCGGCCCGCCAGTTGGCCCACGACGATCGCTACCAGTTCCAGTGGTGGGCCTTATCGCTGGTGCAGGCCAAACCGCTAGGGGGGCAGGAAGGCAGCAAGGTGGGCAAGAAGGGCAGCGACCGGGGAATTGATGGGGTCATCGTCTTTATGGACGAGGCCAAAGGCCCGGCCAGGCGGGTGCTGGCCCAGGTGAAGAGCGGCAAGGTGGGCAGCCAGCACATTCGGGATTTGCGAGGGACGGTGGAGCGCGAAGGGGCGGCGATGGGAGTGTTCATCACCCTGGAAGAACCAACCCGGGATATGCAAACGGAGGCGGTGGCGGCCGGGTATTACGAAACCCCCTGGGGCAAGAGCTATCCCCGGCTGCAAATCCTGACCATCCAGGAGTTATTGAGCGGCAAGCAGATCGCCATGCCCTCCACCCAAATGACCTTCAAGCAGGCCCAACGGGTCAAAGACGAAGGGCCACAGCAGGGGGGCTTGTTTGGCTAGGGGATAGAAACCAGGTTTTTTCCGAAAAACCTGGTTTCTGGCTGAGTGCAGGGAGTATTTCAGTTTTGGGGAACACGGGACCGCCCCGGCCGACCCAGCCGTGCTCGCCACCCTTGCCCCGGCCCGGCCGTCCTTCACCCCCTTTTCCCACCCCATCTCCCCCCTTAAACAGCCCGTTTAACCCCTCACGCTACACTGAACCCATGAACACTCCCATCCCCCCGGCCGACCGCGCCCGAGACCGCCACCCCTCCCGCCGATCATTGAATCCCCCATTTTCGTCTGACCATCCCAACCCCCATAGGCCTTGATAATTTTGATAATCTTGATAATCCAGACCACCGAATATCAAAATATCAAAACGACCGCCCTCCCCAATTCTGAAATGCTCCCGATGATTATCCGCTGCTTGCGGTCTACCCCCGGCCGTGCTATCCTTCCCCATCGAATATGCAAAATCCAAAACCTGACATCATTTTTCTCGTCCTGGATACCCAGCGGGCTGATAGATTGGGGTGCTACGGTAAGACCCTCTCCCCCGGCCCCTCTCCC
>JBFMFT010000284.1:0-7112 GCA_040751925.1 Chloroflexota bacterium | reverse complement strand
TGTCCAGCAGGTCGCCAAAGATAAATTCCAGGGGGTCGTTGTCCGGCGGCGCGGACTGCATGTATTCACAGGCGGCGGCGATGGTGCGGCACTGGCTGCCCGGCCGCCCCAACTGCCCGGCCACCCACTGGATGAGCAACGGGTTGCCGCCCGTGATTTCGTAGAAGTCCTCACGCTCCTGCGCTGTGGCCCGCGCCAGGGCGCGGTTGTTCTTCGCCAGTTCCGCCATCAAGGCCAGGGCGTCCGGCCGCTCTAGCCGATCCAGCCGGATGACGCGGGCATCAATGTCGCTGCGACGCCGGCTGGTGACAATGGCCTTGCACGACGGCGGCAGGCGGCTCAAGAACTGGTACAGCCGCACGCGCTCGGCCTCCGGCAGCGTTTCCACGTTGTCTATGACGATCAGGGCGCGTTGATCGGCCAGGGCGCGGCGGACGGCGCTGGGCCGCTCGGCCGGCTCCAACTGGGCGATCTGCTCTTCGCCCACCTCGCGGGCCAGTTCGGTCAGCAGGGCCAGGTAGTTGGGCAGTTGGAAATCCTCCAAAGGCTGCGGCCCGGCCGGGGTCAGCTCGCGCGCTTTGGCCGAGAGGAAAATCTTGCGCGGGAAATGGGCCGCCGGCGCGTCGTGCCCGGCCTGGATAGCCAGGGCCGTCTTACCGATGCCGCCGGGGCCGTCAATCAACACCCCCCAGCCCCGCGCGTCAGGGTCAATGGCCTCGGCGATGATCTGCCGCTCCTTGCGGCGGCCGAAGAAAGTGGGCTGGTAGGGGAGGGTGGAGTGGCCTTTAACGGCCGACGGGGTGACCGGCCGCCCTTGCTGCTGCCTGGTATCAGTCGCAAACGAGTGAGGGGAGGGGGCGGGAGCCAGTTTAGCCAACACCTGGAAGGCAAAAGCGGCCGCGTGGCGCGCAGCCCGTGGCTGGGAACCACCCTCGTCGGCCTCCGTCTTGCCTTCCACCAAATCGGAAATGCCGCGCACCACCAGGGCCTCCACGTTGGAGGTGGCGTGGGTGGCCTTGAGGAAGCCATACCCCTCCATCTCCACGGCCAGCGCGTCGCCATAGCTGGCGCGGATGAGTTGGTACGTCTGGGATTGCTTGGAGACCACCACCTGCTCGCCGGCGGCGATAGGCCCCAGGAACACGTGCGGCCGGGGCGTGGGGATGGGCTGGCCTCGCTCTGCCAGCCGCTTCAACCACTCCTCTTTACGGGCTTCGGCCCGCGCCCGCTCGGCCATGCGGTGCGTTGGCTGCCCTACCTCCGGCCGGGTCTTGAACTCCGCCTCCGCCTTGCCCGCGTGGTAGCCATACACTTTGGTCGCCACCACCACGTCGCCGATTTGTACGTCCTTGAGGCCGCCAGCCACCCCCACGAAGACGACCACCTCCGGTTGAAAGTGGGCAATCGCCCGCTCGGTCTTCATGGCCGCGTTGGGGTTGCCCGCCCCAATTTCCACGACGCCGACTTCCCACGTTTGCCCCTCGGCCGCCAAAAGCCCGCGCTCATAAACGTCACCCTGCGCGTGTTCATCTTCCTGCAGGTCCGTCAGATGTTCACACACAGCCTCATACTCCACCGGCAAGGCCGTCACCATCACCGCCCGGCGGGTACGGCCGCCCCCAACAGCCTCTTCTCCCATCTTACTCATCGCAGTCACCCTAAACGGTTGCCCACTATCAACCGCAAAAATACATCATCAACAGCCAGCGGTCAGCCGCCAGCCGTCGTTGCCAGTCTTCATAGCTTCCCATAATAGCCCATGGCCACCTACCCACGCAAATAGTTGACCCCCCTATACAGAGCCGGAAAACAGGAGTATAATGTTTTGGGTACTCCTCTTGTTATAACTGTTACTCCGTACGCCCTTTTATAACGGCGACCCCCAGGAGAAAGCTATGGCTACTTACATTTTACTCAGCACTTTGACCGACGAAGGAGCCAAGACGGTCAAACACCACCCGGAACGCATCAAAGAAGTCAACCAGGAAGTAGAGGCCCTCAACGTGAAGGTGCTGGCCCAGTACGCCACGCTTGGCCCTTACGATTTTGTAAGTGTGGTGGAAGCTCCCGACAATCTCACCATCGTGCGCGTCTCGGCCGAGCTATCCGCCCGCGGCAGCATCAAGATTATGACCTTAGCCGCCGTGCCGATTGACGAGTTCATCGCTGGTTTACAGTAGCCGGCCTCTGCTTGGCAAAACCCCGCGTTGTAGCTTCTGCTCAACGAAGGGCAAATACAATCTTAAGAGCCTGGTCTATCTGGTTCATTTCTTCGGCCGTCAGGGCTCCTCGCACTCCCACCAGGCGAAAGCGATAGTCCACCGGCCGGGTTTGCAGACAGTCAGCCACAGATTTCTTGACCAGGCCATTGGTGCGGGACGGCACGATTTCGACGTTGGTCCTGATCTGGGCCTTTTTACTGCTCCACTCGGTAATCGGCACGACCTGAATAACCGGCACTCGTTCGTTGTAAATGTCATTTGTGACCACCACGCACGGGCGAATCTTGCCCTTCTCGGCTCCCCGCGTGGGGTCAAGATTCACGTCAATAACCATGCCCCGTTTGAGTTTGGTCATTCAGGCCACCCTACAATAGCTAATTCTGTCAATTCGCGTGTCTCGTCATCTTCAGTGTAAATCTCGGTATAGAGATCGGCCGATTGCCGCAACCGCTGCTGCTCCAATTCCTCGTACAGTCGCCTCAAGGCCACCCGTACCATTGAGCTTTTATCCTTGAAGCCATAAGCTCCGTAGCTGCTCAGAAAATCAACCTGGTATTCTTCGAGACTGACCTTTACCTGTAACATAAGTCACCTCCATCTGGTACCTATTTTGGGGTCGCGTTACAGGCACCAATTCTACGCGCCAACGGCAAAAAGTCAATCCCCAGGGGCAGACCTGGCAGGTTCAGGGCAACCTGCCAGGTCCCAAGAAGAGAGGTGTGTAAAAGCCTCCCGCTATTAAACCCCCAAAATCCCGCTGACCCACCGGGATGTTCACCGCCTCCTCACCCCATAAGAACAGGTGGCCCTAATCACTATCGCCGCCGTCTGAACAGAAATAGGAGGAATAGCAGGATGCCCAAACCCACCAGGCACAAGCAGCACAAGGCCAGGCCCACCAACAGCAACTGATTCTGCCCCCCGGCCGTTGCCTCGGAATAGGACTTCTCTCCCATAGACCCCATAAGATTTGTTAGCCAACCAGGGAGGAGGGTAATTTAGGAGAGCAGCAGCCGCAGGCCCAACACAATCAATAAAACGAGGACGACCTGACGGAAGCGGCCGGGCTCCAGGCGGTCGCCCAACTTGGAGCCAATCCATAGCCCCAGGGCGACGGCCGGTAAAGCCAGCCAATAGTTATGCCAAACGACGGCCGTCAAGTTGCCGTTCAGGGCGTGGGTGGGCAGGGTCACCAGGCTATTGAGGAGAAAGAAACCCTGGAGGTTGCTCTTGAACTCGGCCGGCGGCCACCGGCGACAATTACCATACAGCACCACCGGTGGGCCACTCGTATTGTAAGCTCCACTAAGCAGGCCAGCCACAAAGCCAAAGCCATAAGCCCAGGCGCGATGAGCCAATTGGGGTAAGGTCGGCCCGAAGAGGGCGTAGAGGGCGTAGCCTACCAGCAGGAGACCTAAGCCGGTCGTCACAATGTCAGCGTCTATTCGGCGTAGCAGGTACACACCCAGGGGAATGCCCACCACAGAGGCGGCCGAAAGATGGCCGACCGCCCGCCAGTTAAAGGCCGACCAATAGCGCACCAGGAGGAATAATTCGCTGGTAAAACCCACCAGGGCCACCAGGGGCGTAGCCGTGCGAATCCCCACCAGGCCCGTCAAGAGGGGCATCGCCACCAAAGCCGAGCCGAACCCGGCCGCGCTCTGGGTGAATATCGCCAGGAAAATGATAACAGCTACTACCAATGAAAAAGCAACTTATTAACTAGGCACGGAGGTTGCGGCGGGGACTCCAGTTAAAGCCTCCGCGCCCTCTGCGTCTCAGCGGTGAGAAATTTCTATTGCAGTGGCAATGGCGGCTGCCAGAGTGGGCCACTCTCGTTCACTTGTATATGGGCCAGCCACTTGACCCAATGAAAACCCCGCCGGCCGGGGGCCACCAGGCGGGCCGGAAAACCATGCTCGTGACTCAAAGGCCGGCCGCCCACCTCTACCGCCAACAAAAAGGTGCGGGCCTCACTGACCGAGAAGCGGCGTTGGTAGCCCGACACAGACTCAAAGGTGACACTGTGGGCCTCGTCTCCTACACCAGCCAGGGCCAGGAGTTGGGCCACCGGCACACCGCGCCAGAGCTGCTCTGAGTACCAGCCGCCCGTGCAATCCAGCACGGCCGTCACTTCCTTTGCCGGTAGTTCCTCCAGTTCCCTATAGCTCAAATTCAACGGCCGCTCCACCGCCCCATCTACGACCAAGCGCCAGTGGGCCGGGTCAACCGGCGGCGGCCGGTCGGCGATCCAACTGGTGGGTGGAAAAAGGCCGCTAAAACTGCCCGTTTCGTAAGAGCCGGTGAAACGGCGGGTTGCGCCGGGCAAGGCCCAGGCCATTTTGGCCCGGCGGAAGAAGAGCCAGGCTGCCAGCCCGACCAGGGCGACGGCCGCTGTGCCGGTGACGAGACGACGGCCGCCCGCTTGTGGATGGCGCAAAATGAACCGTTCGTGCCAGGTGTGCCAGACCAGCAGCCCGATCAGCCCCACCGCCAGAAAGATGTGCAGCGTGACCAGGCTAAAGCCAGCCAGATAGAGCGGCCCGGCGAAAGTCCACACCAGCCCTGTTATCAGTGTGACGAGAAGCAGGAAGAGCAATCCGACGAAGGCCGCCCGCCGGCCGTTCCAGCCCGTACCCCGCTTGAGCGCGTCCCAGATGATGGAGCCTTTCCACAACAGGAGAACCGCAATAGCGTAGGCCCCCATGCCATGCAGCCACAGCAGCCAGGCCTGGTTTTGGCGGCCGTTGGTAAAACCAAAATAGCCCGTGACCAGTTGAGCAAGAATCAACAGCAAAAGGGCCACGTTGGCCCATGGGTAGCGCATCCGACACCTCTACCCCTATTGTAGCATAGACCATTTTGCAATTGTCTACATAAACTGATAGACTGGCTCTTGAAAAGAAGACGTTTAAGGTGACGGTCTGAATGATCAACGTTGATAAGCAGGTCGCCTACTGGCGTGACAGCGCGCTTGAAGATTGGGACGTGGCCGGGAGTCTGATCCAGGGAGGTCGCCAGCGCCACGGCCTTTTCTTCGCTCACCTGGCCTTAGAGAAGATGTTGAAAGCCCACGTCTGTCGCCAAGTCAAAGATGTAGCACCGCGAATCCATAACCTTGTTCAATTGGCTGACCGGGCAAAACTGACTATCTCGTCGGATCAGCGTGCTTTTCTGGCCCGCTTTGACCAATATCAACAAGCCGGCCGTTATCCAGATATGCTGATCAAGGGCCCTACTCTGGCTAAAGCAAAAAGCGAACTTCAAGAGGCTCAGGAGATGATGAAATGGTTGATAGCTCAATTCTAAGTGTCGTAACCGATTATCTGAAGGCTATCAACAGCGCAGATATTCACGCGGATCAGGCAGTCCTGTTCGGATCGCAAGTTCGGGGGGATGCCCACCCGTTTAGCGACATTGACCTGATTGTCATTGCGCCTGAGTTTGACGAACCGCGTGACGAGAAGCTAATTGATAGGTTGTGGGAAGCGCGCGCCTGGACGGACCCACGTATTGAGCCAATTCCCTGTGGTGAGCGGCAATGGCTGGAGGATGACAGCAGCGCCATTATTGAGATTGCCCGGCGCGAGGGAAAAGTCATTGAGCTAGAGTTGGAGCCAGCGTGATTTCCTCCCGCAACTAATCTTCAAGTTAGCCTGTATATATCTGGCCCTTCTAGCTCTGGTGGGAGAATCGTAGCTTGCTCCCGTTGGATTGCCAAATCCAATGGGGGATAACGGCGGATTTGACAATCTGCCGTGAGTATTTCCCGTTCGATCCGGTGGGGCCTCCTAATTCTCACGTCGCCGTTGGCGCACTTCGTGTACGATTTCATTGATCTCTTCAAGAGATAGTGGCTCGCCCAAGGGTGCTTCGGCCACAATTTGGGTCACCGGCATGGGCGTTATGCGCTTCAAGTAGAGTGTATCGTCGTTGACCCAGACTATGAAGCGATCGGCCGGCCGAAAACGATAGCTAACCTCAATAGGCAACTTCAATGTATACTGGGGAGTTAGTTCAGCAATCATTTCTTGCATCGGGCCCTCACTAGACAGAGGCGTAAATCTCTACCAAACTATACTATTGATGCGACCATGAAACAAGTGACTGTAACTGTTCCGGCCACGACGGCCAATTTGGGGCCGGGGTTTGATTGCCTGGGGTTGGCCCTGGGGCTGTACAACGAGGTGACGTTTACGGAAACGGCCGCCGGTCTAGCCATCCAGGTCACCGGCGAAGGGTCTGACAGATTACCCGCTGACGACAGCAACCTGGTCGTGCGGGCGGCCGAACGGCTCTTCCAACTCGCCGGGCGACGGCCGCCGGGCCTGCGCGTCCAGCAGCGCAATACTATTCCTATCGGCAGTGGGCTGGGCAGCAGCGCGGCGGCCGTCCTGGGGGGGATGTTGGCGGCGAACGCCCTGGTGGGCTATCCCTTGGCGCGGGATGAGGTGTTGGCATTGGCGGCTGGGGTAGAGGGCCATCCTGATAACGTCGCGCCAGCTCTGTTGGGGGGATTGGTTCTCGCGCTGGCGGCTGATGAGGAATCTACCCTCACCCCTGCCCCTCTCCCTGGGAGGGAGAGGGGAGGGCGCCTGCTCGTTGAACAGATTGACGTACCGCCGCTGCAAGTGGTGGTGGTGCTGCCGGCGTTTGAGCTGCCGACAGCCGTCGCCCGCGCCGCTCTGTCCCAGCAAGTCCCCTTAACCGACGCGGTTTTCAATGCCGGCCGCCTGGGACTTCTATTGCGGGCGTTGGCGCGGGGGGATTGGGCCAAATTGGGGGCGGCCATGCAGGATCGCTTGCACCAGCCTTATCGCCTGCCGCTTGTGCCGGGCTTGACGGAGGCGATGGCCGCGGCGCGGGCGGCCGGGGCGGCCGGCGTAGCTC
>JBFMFT010000283.1:0-7118 GCA_040751925.1 Chloroflexota bacterium | reverse complement strand
ACATAGTAACCTCCTCGTCGTAGAACAATCTGGCAGATTGTTCTACGCCACTCGAATATCCTCTAAGGCAATCGTACTGGCCTGCGCTTGGAAGGACGGCCGGATCGCTATCTCCTTTACAATCGCCTGGGCGTCCTCAAAGGGTGGGGCCTGAGCGATCTGGCCGGCTTCGTCAAAAAGAATCGCCTGGACCCACACGTTAAAGCGTTCCAGGTTCAGCCGGTATAAATTCGGCGGGGCGTCGGTGACAAAGTTGCGCTTATACCAGCAATCATAAGCGTTGTAGGTGAAGCAAATGCGCGGCTGCTGGGGGGTATGATGAACTTTGCACAGGCAGCCTTCGCTGTCAAACTCCTGGCACTGCGCCCAGCGCAGATAAAACCAATCGCCGTTGGTGGTCACAGCCATTTCTGTGCCTGGAAAGAGCAGCAGGTAGCGCACGTGGTCAACTTCCATAAAGGTCTTGGGCGTGCGATAAGGGATTAACTGCATCTGGCAGCAGGGGGCCGGACAGCCGGCACAAGGGTTGCTTTCGCTAAATTGGGTAAAGGTAGTGGGTGTCGCCAGCATCACTAACCTTACTGCGCCTCAGGACAACGGATCAGGAGGATTAACGTATTGTTCTGATCCGTTAATCCTCTTAATCCGTGTCCACCAGATACCCGGTCTGTTGCCGCACCCGCTTCTGCCAGGCCGCAGCGTAAGGGCCGGTAAAGGTCAAAGATGCGCTTCGTTGGGCCGCCTGCCGCACGGCCGCCTTCATCGTTTCGTCACCTTCCCAGGCCCGCCGGTGAGCGTCAAACCAAGTCAGATAGCCCAAAAGCGCGGCCGGTTCACTTTCGCTCGGCCAAAAGGCCAGCAGTTTGCCAGCCAACCCGGCCAGTTCTGGCGGCGGCAATGGTGAAGCCGCCCGGTACAATAAATCCAGGATGCCCTGGGTGGCCGCGCCCGGCCGTCCGGCCAGGGCCAAGAAGCTCTCAGCCAGCCCCGGCAAATCCCTGTTCGTCGCCATCAGCAACTCAAAACCGGCTAGCCAGGCGGTGGGCGGGCTGGCCGGCAGGGCGTCCAGAATAGCCGGTCGCCGGCCGTCTACCGGCAATTGTGTCCAGCCGTGAATCTGTTGGACGGCCGCCGGTAAGTCGTCGGCCGGACCGCTGAGGGCGTAGACGGCGGCCGGTTCGGCCATGATGACCAGGACGGGCTGAATGACCTCCGGCCGGGCATAGGTCCAATATAGCTCCTGGCGCAAATCGTCCGGCGGGAAGCGCGGGGCGTCCAGGCCCGTCCGTTGGCCGGCGGCCAACGTGGTGTCACCCTGGGCGCGGACGGGCTGCTCTGGTAACGGGCCAAAGACAGCCTGTTCCGGCGCGATTTCGGCCGTCAGCCGAAAGCCACCACCGCGAAAAGTGGTCTCGGCCGCGCTGACCGGCCGCTCCTCGACCAGACGAGCCCGGCCGGTAAAAGCGGCCGCTGCCCCTTGAATGGCGGCCAGCAAACTCCTCTGCGGTGGTGTCCGTCTCGCCTCTCTGCTCATCTCACCTCAACCTCTGTAACGCAATCGGCTCGATTGCGCTGTAGCGCAGTCGGCTCGATTGCGCCCGCACAAGCCGGTGGCTTGTGCTACACTTACCACGTCGAATTAACCGTCTTCGCCACGTCATTAGCCACCGGATCAAATAACTCCGGCTGCTTACCGCCCATGCCATTGCCCGTACCAGTCACTTTGCCGCCGGCCCCCTTGACCGGCGTCACCCGTGAACCAACCGCCTGCGTCGTGTCTACGGCCGTCGAGTAATCCACCTGCCAGTCGGCGTAGCGCAGATACTTCTTGTGGAAGTCGGTGCGATTGCGGACAGCCAGCCAGGAGCGGAAAATGTCCATGCCGTCGGTGTGATCCAGGGTGTTGGCCTCGCCGCTCACCGGGTCGTTCCAGGAGTTGGAGGTGCTGGGCGTGTCGTTCATGGTTGAGGTCTGGGTGTCGGTGGCGGCGGCCGAAAAGGGGAAGACCGTTTCCAGGCCATACCAGGGTTGCTTGAGCGTGTCGCCGTCGCGCACGGGCAGGGGATCGCACACGTCAGAGGATTTGGTACGGGCTTTGGAGTTGTAGTAGAAGTTGCGATCCGAGCGGTAAACGGTCTGCAAGAAGCCCACGTCCCACTTGCCGACGGAGCTTTTGGGGCCGGCGGCCGTCACCGTACCCGTGGCCGTGTAGGTCTGGCTGCCCAACTGGACGTTGGCCGGCCCTTCGGTCACGTTCAGACCACCGGCTACGGTAGCCGTAAAGGCCGTCACGGTGAACTTGACCCCACCGGCCTCGGCGTCCTGGGCCTGTACCTCGGCCGTCGCTCCGCCGGGAGCAACCTGGGCTGAACGGCGGCTGGCGAAGGGGTTGGGCTTCTCCACCGGCCGGGCCAATCCCCAATGCGGCTGGTGGACGTGCGGCCCAAAATCCATGCTGGCCGTCACAATCGGATCGGTTTCATTTTGGATTTTGGATTTTGGATTTTGGATTTCACGCGCTACCTGCCACTTACCACCTGCCCCTGGCAAGCCGGCGGCTTGCGCTACCTGCCACTTACCACCTGCCCCTGGCAAGCCGGCGGCTTGCGCTACTTGCCACTTGCCGCCCGCCCCCTGCAACATCGCGTTTGTCGCCTTGTTGCCGTGACGGGTGGCGTAATCGGCCACAAAGTCACGGCGCAACGATTGGCTGGTCTTGTGGGCCAGGCGGGGGTCGTGCAAAGATTCGGCCGTCACCCCTTCTGGTGGGGCGTAGCGGCCGTCGCTTATCTCGTCCGTCAGGTCGCCGGCCGGCCGCCGGCCGTTTGTCTTTTGCTCTTCGCGGAGACTATTCCGTTGTACCTTTCTCAACCTCTTCTTTGCCATGCTTGCCGCCTTCTAGCCACCGCCGAGACACAGAGAACGCGGTTCTTTAGTCATGAGCGATGAGCAATGAGTGACTCAACACTCTTGACTCACCACTCATTACTCATTACTGCTCTGCGATCTTCGCGCCTCAGCGGTGCAATGTCCTGTCCATCAAAACCGGCCGCCAACCGTCAGGCCCGGCGCGAAATTGAATTGGAAGCCGCGTTCACTCTCCTGGTCGGTCTGGAAACGCAAATTGGTGTCGCCCTCGATGGTCAGTTCACGGCCCTCCTCGAAACGCCAGTGCAGCCCGACGGTCGGCCGCAAGCCAATCGTCACCCCTTCCTCACGGCCGATGGCCTCCGATTCGCCAAAGCGCAAAATGAGGCCCAGATTGCCGCTGAGGGGAATCTCGGTATCCACCAGGGTCAGTAAATTGCTGCTGATAAACTCGGCCGACCGCCAATCGCCGCCGCGAATCCCCATCATCAGGGACGTAGTCAGGCCGGCCCCCACCAGGGGGATAAAGGCCGGCCAATGCTCCTGGGCCAGTTCGCCAGCCCGCGTCCGCAAGCGCGGATAAAACTCCGTCGCTTCCAGGGCTTGCTGGAAAGCCGGCCAGACCTGCCCGGCAATATCGCCGACCGACACTTCCGGCTGTTCCTCCCCGCTCAACTGGCGGGCCAGGGCTTGCAGCCGTTCGGCCGCGTTGTCGCGCAAGAGGTCCTGGGCCATCTCCGGTCGGCTCAACGGTTCTGCCCCTCGGGCAATCCACTGGTCAGTTAGCCGTCGCCAAGCCGACCAAAGCTGGCTCCACCAATCCTGCGGCGCGGCGGCCAGGAAAGCGGGCTGGCGTAGCCGGTACTGGGCCACCCATTGCTGCACCAGGTTGTTCAACATCTCCGGCGTCGGTTGGAGCAGGCTGTTGACGGGGACGGCCGACTGGATAGGCTGCTGCGGGAAAAGGGCCGGGTCCAGCCGCAAGGCGGGAACGCCCAGGGTTGGTGGCTGCGGCCGGGGCAAGGTCAAGGTCGGTTCGGGCAACTGGAAGCCACCGCCACCCTCGCCGTCCTCACGCTGGATGAGCCGCCGGGTTACACGATTGCCATGAAGTCGCTGCGCTTTGATCACCATCGCCTGGCGGATTGGCGCGCTGGCCCGGCCGCCCAGCTTTTCCGGCACAGTGGCCCGGCCGGCGCGCCAGGTGGCCCGTAGAGCCTCGTCAGCCATCGCCTGGAGGGGCGTGGAGACAAACGGGGATTGGGCGGCCGGGTGAATGGGCCGGATAGCCGTATCTGTTCTTTCACCTTTGACCTGACCTGCCTTATTCATCCGCGTCCATCCACATCATCCGCGTTCCCTCCTACACGGCAAACAACGTCTCATCCAGTAAACGCCCCATCTTCTGGTATTCACGGCGGGCGGCGTGCAGAAGGTGGGGCATACTGACCATCTGCCCGTCCTCGGCCGCCCCGAAAGCCGCCGCCAGAATGATGTTGCGAATGTTGCCGCCGGCCAGCCGGAAACGTTGGGCCAGCAGCTTGAAATCCACGCCGGCGGCCAGCGGCGTCTCCGGCGGAAAGTTCACCCGCCAGATGCGCTCGCGGTCGGTCGCCTCCGGGAAAGGAAACTCCACAATAAAGTGCAGCCGGCGGGTGAAGGCGTCATCCAGGTTGGAGCGCATGTTAGTCGCTAGAATGACCACCCCATCGTAAGCCTCCATGCGCTGAAGCAGATAGCTGATCTCAATGTTGGCGTAGCGGTCATGGCTGTCCTTGACTTCTGACCGCTTGCCAAAGATGGCGTCGGCCTCGTCGAAGAACAGGATAGCGTTGCTGGTGGCCGCCTCGGTGAAGATGCGGTTCAGGTTCTTCTCCGTCTCACCGATGTACTTGCTGACCAACGTCGAAAGGTCTACTTTGTAGAGGTCTAGCCCCAACTCGCCGGCCATGATGTCGGCGGCCATCGTCTTACCAGTACCCGATTCACCAGCAAAGAGGGCGTTCAAGCCTTTGCCCAGGGCCAGCTTGCGCTCAAACCCCCACTGGCCGTAGACCACCGGCCGTTGGCGTACCGTGTTGACCATCTCCTTCAATTGCTGCAAGGTGTCCGACGGTAGCACAATATCGGGCCACTGATAGCGGGGGGCTATTTTCGTGGCCAGGGTGGCCAGCTTTTGGTTGGAATGGGCGCGGCTGGCGGCAAACAGGTGTTCCTCAGCCAACGCCTCGCCGCGCCATTGGGCCAGGTCGCGGGCCGTGGCTACCACGTCTTCGATCTGGCCGGGGGTGAAATGGAATTGGTTGGCGACGGCCGCCAACTCCAACTGCGGTTGCGATTCACCCAGGTAATGCTGCCAGACGCGCAGGCGGCCGTCGTAATCAGGGGCGTCGAACTCCACCCGCAGCACCAAACGGTCACGAGGGCTGTCGGCCGGTTGCCAGACCACTTCGCCGGCCACGATAACGGTGTGGGGATAATCTAACAATTGCTGGAACAGGCGGCGCGGCGGCCGTTCATCGTTCAGAATCGCGTCCCAGCCCGTCAGATAGAGGGTTGCCCCCCACAGCCGCCCCTCCCGCAACAGAAGGGGCAGGCCGTCGTCCAGTCCTGTCGGGCTGCTGGCTAAAGCAGCCAGGTCGGTCACGAATAAGGGCTGGCCGGCCGCCTGGGCAATCATCAGAGCCGCCTCCCGCTTGCCGACGCCATAGCCACCCAGGAAGGAGAAGAAGGGCTGGCCGGCGGCCGCCCGCAACAACCGTCCCACCAATTCAGCGGCCAGGCGGGGCGAGGGAGAGGTGACCGCCAGGGGAATGACCTCCGTGCTGTTCACCAGGCGGCTGTCCAGACCTGGATGGCCTAACAAATGCTCCACCACGCGGCGGGCCGGCCGCAGGTATTGGGCTAATAAAGTGGGGTCGCGGCTGCTGTTGTCGCTGAAGCGAATGAGCAGGCGCGACTGGATGAGCGGCCCTTCGTCGGTGAAGAGCCGCCGCAGCCACAACTTCTCCTGGAAAGATTGAGTCAAGAGATTTAGCACCAGGTCTACGCTCGGCCGCTTGCGGGTAATGTCGTCCTGGAGATAGGCAAATAGTCGCTCGTAGCGGGGGTCAATCTCCGGGGCCAGGCTGATCAGCAGAGCGTCCACTTCAGGAGGAGTCAGGTCGAAATCGTGGATGAGCCGATCCAGGAGCATCGGGCAGCCAGTTTCCCGGCCGGCCTGGGTGCGCGCCTGCCACTCAGCGCGGGCCTTCGCCAGCAGCGGCCCCCAACCCTCCTGAACGGCCGCCGGGCCGCCATGACCATTTCCCGACGGCCACAGGCCAGCCACCGTCTCCTGTCCCAAGAGAGAATCTACCTGGGCTTCGGAGATGTAGAGGCCGCGGAACTCGTCGTCCGGATTCAGGCCACTGGCCCGCGCCCGCGCCACCGCCCAGCGCACCCGTAGGTCAACGTAGGCCAACCCCGCTAACAGGTGTTCCAGGCTGTTGGCGTAGGGCGCAAAACCCACACCTTCCCGTTGACGAACGTCCTCCAAAGTTCCGATAGCCACGAATTCTAACCATCGTGAAACGTGAAGCGTGAGTTCCTTGTCACGTTTCACGTTTCACGTTTCACGTCTTACTCTCGCGTTCCACTCCTACGTTAATCGGCATAAAAGCCAGGTCGGCCGGGTCTGCGCCTGCGCCCAGGTAGCTGGTGACAATCCGGCCGATTTCGGCCAGGTCGCGGAAGTAATAGCGTTGCCCACTCTGAATGTGGTCAATGGAGCCGCGCCATTCGGCCGGCAGCTTGGGGTCATCCCGGTTCTCCCGCCATAGGCGCAAGAGGAACGAATGCGTCTCCGCCTCAAAGAGAGTCATCATCCCACGTTCCTGCTCGTCCATCGCTTTTTACCTCCGGCCGGGCTGATAGGGTACATTGTACACCCCCACCTTCACAGAACTCTCACAAACCCCCTCGAAAACCACCGATACATGGGGTTTCGCCCTCGGGGTTGACTCCCGACAGAACTTCCTCCACAATACTGCCTATGCTACGCCACGCAGACTGGTTTCGACAAGCCGAACGGAAACTCGCTTCGGCTCGCTGGGATATTCAGGGGACATATTACGAAGACGCCTGCTTTGCAGCCCAGCAGGCGGCCGAATTGGCCGCTAAAGCCTTGCGGCAGCGCCAGGGTCACATCGAGTTGGGCCACTCGGTCTATCATCTGTTGCGGGCGGCCGGAAGCGTTCCACCGGACATTC
>JBFMFT010000282.1:0-7167 GCA_040751925.1 Chloroflexota bacterium | reverse complement strand
ATCCCCCCCGAGGATATACAGATGGAATACCTGCGGCCGGGCGGCCGTACCACCTGGTGCGAATGGAAAGGCAAAGCCGCCTATTACACCGTCGTCGTCGGCGACAAAGAAATCCCCGACGCCGCCTGGTACTACCCCCGGCCGACCCCCGCCTTCACCGCCATCAAAGACTACGTGGCCTTCTACCCCCGCCTCATGGACGCCTGCACCGTAGACGGCGAGCTAGTCCGGCCGCAACCCGGCCGCTTCTACGGCGGCTGGATCACCCACGACATTGTTGGCCCCTTCAAGGGTGAGCCTGGCTCCGAGGATTGGTAGGGCCGGGCTGAGGGGATGGGGAGATGGTACTGGCTCTGGTCAAGAGCTACATTTCGACCAGAGGTGGCGCGGTCAGAGACCGGCCACAGCCAGTAGAAAGCGGGGATTAGGAGATTAAAGGAAAAAATCCCCTAATCCCCCAATCCCCGCAAAGATGGGGCGAGAGAAACTCGGTTTTTGCCAAAAACCGAGTTTCTCATACCCTATTCAGTCACGACCAGGTTGACCTCGCGGCGGTCCCACTGGGACGACGGATTGGGGTCATAACCATCCGTCGCCAGGCCCCACACCTGCATCTCCAGGTTGTAGGCCATAGCCGGGCAGCCGGCCAGCGTGGCCGGCAGCGGATCAACCGTGAACTCCACCAACTGCTCCTTAATCCCTGTCCACACGTCACCCGCGCCGTGCGTCGAGCGGTCGTCACTGAGGCTAGGGCCGGCCGCAAAGGCCTGCTTGCCCCGCGTACCGCCGAGCCAAAACTTCAGCACGTGGCCCTCCGGGTCATAAGCCGTCGCCTTGAACTGAATCCGGCGATCAACCCCTAACTTCAACGCCCCACACTCCGTCACCGCGCCCATACTCGTGCCGATGACCTCCAGATTCACCTGCGGCCGGTCATTGTCCACGCGGATAACCGGCATCTCGAACGTGCCAACGAGGGTATCCGTCGCGTCGTAACCCATGATGCGTAAGGCGTAATAGCCATTTGGCACGTTGTAACTCGCCCAGGTCATCTTGAGGGCGTGTTCGTGCCAGTCGGCTTCGTCCTGCGTATCAATGTTCTGGTAGCGGCCGGTCACCGGGTCTGGCCCCAGGACAACCGGCTCCCAACGGTGGAGGATGCCATTCCACTTCTGGTTCACCAACGGGTCGGTAGCATCCTGCCAGCTTCCCGTCGGGCCATTCTCGTTGGCCACCGCGACCTGCACCTTGTAGCTGGTCACTGGCGGCGCCTCGGCAAAGAGGCCAAACAGACGCAGACTACCGCACAAGGGCTGGTGGTGAATGGGAGCAATGCGGCCGGGGTCGCCCGCCTGCGCGTAGGCGTAGCCCTTGACCAAGTGGTTGTCGTCAATCGGCAGCAAGCCCAGGCTGGTAAAGCGGAAGCCTTCCTCCGGTTTCACCCCCTCGGCCGGCGTGGGGAAGATGTCTTCCACTGGAATAAAGTAGTCGCGGTGGAACGTTTCGACAATGTTCCAATCCACCGGCCCTTCGTAGACTTGCTTCCACGTCCCGTCCACAAACTGGGAGACGCGCGCCCGAATGTCGGGTACTTTGTCGGTGAAGAGCCAGAACGTACCCAGCCGGTAGCCGAAATCGAAGTCAAAGCTGTAGCTCCCATCTGGCCCGCTGTAAGCGTAGCCCAGGTAAGCCTCGGTCGGCACAGGGGTCGTGCCGACCGGCCAGACGTAGGGAATGTCCACTTCATAGAATTCGATTTTAGCGGCCGGCAGCGGCTCGATGGCAATGGGCAGGCCACCCACGAAAGTGGTCGCGTAGACCGCCCCTTGCATCTGATAGGTCTTGCTAATGGTCTTCATGAGCACCAGGTAGTCGTGGGGTATCCGCAGGTCGTAATGGGCGTGCGCCCTGTTTTCCCGTTCAACGACCATGTAGCGCTGGGGGCTGACTAATTTCTTCAGCGTCGGGGTGTGATCGCCGTCGTGGGCAAACCGGGTCGGCTGCACACGCAGTTCTGTGACGGGTGGTTGCTCTTCGCCGAGAAAAGCCAACTGGTAACGGCTCTGCTTATCTACGCTGGCGCAGGCCACCTCCATACCCTTCACAAAGGCGCGCACGGTCACATCCTCCGCGCCAAAATTGTCACCTTCCAGACTCGTCAACTCACCTTCAATAACGTACTTCACGTGGGGATTCATGGTGTCCTCCTCTACGATCCCATATCAGCAGCCAGCAAGCTGCAACCAGGCAACGGGTATTACGATGAACGTCAACCTGCTGTTTGACACCACCTCCTTTGTTTACAACGACGTGTGAAAGCCACAAGGGGGAAGACGACAGTTTGTGGCTGGCCGGCCCAGGCGCCGCTGGACGAGAGTACCTTGCCTGTGGGCCTTCTAATGGATGTTAGCAGTATAGGTAAATCCGGCCGTCGAAGTCCAGTGATATATGTCACTAAAAATGAGTGACGTTTGTCATATCTTCATTCATCAGTCCACATTCATCGTTGACGGCCGCCGGCCGATCATCACCCGCTGGCGTAAGTAGAAACGGGTGAGACCCATCGCCGCCAATACGCCCACCAGGGCAAAGACCATCCAGGGCAGGGCCGGCCAGTGGAGCGCAGCCGCCTGGTCTACTAACGCTCCCCCAGTGACGTGGCCCAATCCCCCACCCAGGGCCAGAGCCAATGAATTGACGCCCATGTAGGAGCCGCGGGCGGCCGGGTTGGCCAGGGCTGCCGCCAACGTTTGGTAATTAGGGCTGGCGAGTACCGTCCCCAGAGCAAAGAAAAAGACCGACAGGTAAAACTGACCGAGCTGGTGCGCCCAGGCCACCGTCCCCAGCCCCAGAGCCATAAACAGAACACCCACGATCAAGATAGGCAGCGGGGATAAGAACCTTTGGGCCAGACGCAGGGCCGGCCCTTGCAATACAATGGCGATCACCGAGTTGACCGTAAAGAGGATAGCAATACTCCTCTCATCGTGCGTCAGGCCCGTGACCGCCAGGGGCATGGCAATCGAAAGCTGCACCCACATAAACCAGAAGCCCATCATCAGCAAGGTGAAAGTGACGAAAGGGCGGTCGCTCAAGGCCAGCTTGAGTCCCTTGCCAACGGCCTGCTTATGGGTGGAAACCGCGACGGCCGGCAGCCGCCACCAAATAATCAGGAAAGCGGCGAAGAAGAAACCGGCCGCTGCCAAACCTACCACCTGGAAATCCAGGCGGATGAGCAAAGCCCCGATCAGCGGCCCCACCGATTGGGCGATATTGGACAAAACCCCCGTTTGGGCGTAATAGGCCGGCATCTCCTCCACAGTAGCCAGGGCAGCGATGGCCGCCTTCTGGGGAGCGTCATACAACGCCCCGCCAACGGCCGCCAATGCCCCAGAGAGGAGCAAGACGGCCGGGGTAGCCGCGAAGCCCATCACCACAAAACTGACTGAGCGAATGAGCAGGCCAGCCATGATCAACCCCTTCGCCCCCAGGCGGTCAGCCAGCGCGCCGCCAAAAACGGTTAGCCCCTGCTGCA
This sequence comes from Chloroflexota bacterium, assembly GCA_040751925.1. Classification (GTDB taxonomy): domain Bacteria; phylum Chloroflexota; class Anaerolineae; order Promineifilales; family Promineifilaceae; genus JBFMFT01. The sequence continues at coordinate 3,632 of JBFMFT010000282.1, read as the reverse complement.
TGAACTGGCGCACAGCCAGGACAACGCCAATAAAAGCGGCCGCCCAGCCCAGATCGTCCACGTAGTGGACAGAGAGCAGGGGAATAATCAGGAAAAAGCCGGCGTGCATAAGGAAGGTGGTCGCCATGACCGTTCGCAACCCTCGTCGCCGGCCGGCCGCGTCGAGTAAAGGTTGGGTAGTCATAAGTTTGGCAGACGTGAAACGTGAAGCGTGAAACGTGAACAGAATATCACCCTTCACGTTTCACGCCTCTCATGGCTACCCAGGCCAGGGCCATAAACACCGTGCTGAAGGGAAACAGCCACCGATACTGGTCGCCCATCAAGTCAACCGTGACCCCACCCAGGGTAGGGCCGAGAATGGCGGCCGATTGCGAGGCAAAGTAATACAACCCCGTGTACGCGCCAATCTGCTGTTCGTCACCATGATCGTAGACCAGGGGCAAGCTGTTGACGTTGACCAACGCCCAGAAAAAGCCGCCCACGACCAGCACCAGGATAAAGGTAGCAGCCCCCTGGATGAGGAAGTAGCTTACCAGAAAAAGGACGGTCAGGCCAACCAGCCCAATCTGGATGACCGGCCGCCGGCCCATCTTTGTCCCCAATAGCCCGGCCGGTACGGCCGACACAATAAAGGCCAGGCTAATGGAAGCCGCGTAAATCGAGGCCGTCCCAGGCGCGATGCCCAGGCTGAACACGGCAAAAGAGGAAAGCCCCGCTTCCAGAGCATTGAAGGCCATGAACCACAGCAGGATGCCTAACAGGACGAACAAGATGCTCTTGTCCGGCCGGCCGAACATGGCCCGCAAATTAGCCAGCACCCGGCCGCTGGTGGGAGTTGTCTCGTTTCCGCCCAATCGTTCGGCCGGCTCCTTCACTTTGAGGACGGCGACGGCCGAGGCCACTACCAGCAGAATCGCCCCTCCGACGAAGGGAGCGGCGCGGCCCAGCCGGTCGAACAAGATGCCGCCGCCCAGGAAGGCCAGGATGCTGCCCACCCCACCCATCAGGTTGATGATGCCATTGGCCTTGCTGCGGTCTTCCGGTGGGAAAAGGTCGCCCAACCAGGCCACCGTCGGCGAGCGGAAGAGGGCCATGCCCAAATTGGTGATGAGGATGAAGGCGGCCAGGGCGACGGCCGCCTGAGCGAAGGGGATGAGGATGAAGCCCACGACGGCTATTGGCACGCCCAGGATGATCCACCCCTTGCGCCGGCCGAAGCGATTCCAGGTGCGGTCGCTCTTAGCCCCCACCCAGGGCTGGAAGAAGACGTTGATGATGTTATCCCAGGTCATAATGAACAGAGCCAGGGAGGGGGCCAGGGCAAAGCCGGCTACGTTAGGAATCTCGCGGCCGGCTGCCAGCAGTTGTCGCTCAAATTCGGGGTTGCCCGCTTGCAGGAAAATGGGGATGAATTGGTTGAAGATGGGCCAGACGACGCTGATGCCCAGAAAACCAAAACCAATAACCAGCGTCTTGCGATAATCAAACTTGTTCATAGAGACCCTCCTTCGGATGGGACGCAGATGAACGCGGATTGTCGCTGATTTTGGTGGATTCTCCAAAACGCAAGCTAAAACCCCGTAGACCTACGGAGTCTTACTTGCGCCAGGCGTTCGGCGTATTGGCTTTCAAGAACATCTTGCCGGGCAGGTTGAAGCCGTGCAGCTTGAGCCGCTCCTCGTAGGCCGGCCGCATCCCACAAGCCGCGTGTTCCCCCAACACCTTGCCGTTCTCTTCCCCCTTATCCTCAAACCGAAAAATATCCTGCATCACCATCGTATCCCCTTCCATCCCCACGACCTCTGTGATCTGCGTCACCTTCCGGCTGCCGTCGCGCAGCCGGGCCTGCTGGACAATCAGGTGAACGGCCGAGGCGATCTGCTTCCGCACCACCTGAATCGGCAAATCCATCCCCGCCATCAGCACCAGCGTTTCCAGGCGGGAAATGGCGTCGCGGGGTGTGTTGGCGTGGAGGGTGGTCAGGCTGCCGTCGTGGCCGGTGTTCATGGCTTGCAGCATGTCCAGGGCTTCACCCCCCCGACATTCACCGACGATGATCCGTTCTGGCCGCATCCGCAGCGAGTTAATCACCAAATCGCGGATCGTCACCTGGCTTTCGCCGGCGCGGGTGGGCCGCTTGGTTTCCAGGCGCACCACGTGACGCTGGTTCAGCTTCAACTCGGCCGCATCCTCAATCGTAATAATTCGCTCTCCCTCTGGAATAAAGCCAGAGAGGACGTTCAGCAACGTCGTCTTGCCAGAGCCAGTTCCCCCCGACACCACCACGTTGAGCTTAGAAACGATACACGCCTCCAGATAGCTCGCCATATCCTCCGACAAACTGCCAAACCGGATCAGGTCCGGGATACCCAGTTGGGTCTTGGCAAACTTACGGATGGTCACAGATGGCCCATCAATCGCGCAGGGCGGCACGACCGCATTGACCCGCGAGCCATCTGGTAGCCGGGCGTCTACCATCGGCGATTCGGCGTCTACGTGGCGGCCGAGGGGGGCGACAATTTTGTTAATGACCTTCTGCAAGTGGGCGTCGTCCACGAAGGCCACGTTTTGCTCCACCAGCTTACCCTGGCGCTCCACGTAGACCAGGCGTGGGCCATTGACCATGACCTCGCTCACCTTATCGTCACGCAGGAGAGCTTCGATAGGGCCTAGCCCGATGACTTCATCTACAACTTCATTGAAGAGTTGCTCTTGCTGGGGAGGGGGGACGGCGATTTTGGCGTGCTGGCAGGCCAGTTGGAACCGTTCTTGCAGGAGTTGGAGGGATGATGGCGTGCGCTCCAGTTTGACCTTACCGGCCAGGGAAGCCTCCAGGCGATCCGCCAGCCAGAGCCGCAGGCGGGCCCAGTCCTGGCCACCGGCCGCTAGAGTGACCGGGCCGCTCACGTTGGCCGGCCGGGGTGGGCTATCACTCTGGCCGGCTTTGTCCGGCAGCGTTGAAGGGTTGCCTTGTATTATCTGCGGTGGAGTCACGCAGACATTATAGGAATGACGGCGGCGAAGTGGTATAGGCGATTGGAGCTATAGATAAAACGCGCAGAGTGAAGCATAAGAGGCTCTTTTCCCGTTTTACGTTTCACGGTAACTATTGAGGCCCTCTGAAGAAACCAGGTTTTTTGTTGCCAATAATCACGCTCTGCCAGGGGAAAACCTGGTTTCACGATGTTTGCACTTTTTACATTTTCCTCTGGCGTAGAGACGTTCCGCCGGAACGTCTCTACAGTGGCGCATCCCCAAAAATGCAAGGATAGTGCTGGTTTCTTATTGACTGGCGAAAGAATCTCAATCGCCGTAACGAGTTCCAGGGTGTCTGTTTTGTGGACCTCTAAACACCCTGTTTAACCCCCCATGCTATCCTATCCTTAAAAACCAGCGGCCCCCAACCCGGCCGCGCCCCACTCATCACTCATCACTCATCACTAACGATGATTAAACCGATGATTAAATCCATTTAAACATCGCCCATGACCGCCATATCTAGCCATTTAGCGACAAAAACACCCCCTCCCCCCCATATAACGATGATTAAACCCCGAAAAAAAAAGTGAGGCCCTCATTCATCGCCCCTAACGAAACCGAACCCCATCAACCCCAGGAAGCACACCACA
>JBFMFT010000281.1:0-7186 GCA_040751925.1 Chloroflexota bacterium | reverse complement strand
GGCTGGTAAAAAACACTTTCCGTGAGTGGAGCCGCGACTGCGTTTGCCCACCGGAACAGCCGGTCTGTACTTGCCGGGCGCAAGCCACCGTCCGTCTCATGACTCGTAAGGCGGTGAAGCCGGCGGCCGAGGAAATAGCCCACAACCCGCGCAGCCGCAGCGCGTGCCTGCGGGTGGTGGAGAAGTTAGAACAGGTGTCCTTACCATGACCACTGCCTCACCCACCCCCTCCCCACGCCCCGGCCGGGCCAGACGCTTCCCCAGGCTGTCGGAGGCCCAGGCTGTCCTGGGCTGGGCGGTGATCCTGGTGTTGGTGGCCCTGCTGGGAGCGATCTACCTGACCCAGACCAGCCGCATCGCTGCTGTCGGCCGCCACGTCCAGTTCATGCAAGAGGAGTTGGACACCCTCAAGCGGGAGAACGCCGCTCTGGAACGCACCATCGCCGAAGCCCAATCGCTGGAAAAGCTGCAAGAGCGGGCGTTGGCTTTGGGCTTCATCCGCGCCCAACCCGAAGACGTCGAATACTTGATTGTGCCGAACTACCCGGCCGGCACACCGGCCGCCCCGCCGCCCACGCCGACCCCTGTTCCCCAGCCGGTGGAGACGATGGGTGAGGCGTTGTGGTTGGCGGCCCGCGAGGGCTTCGGCGGCTTCATTACAGGAGAATCGCCATGACCCGCAGCCAGCAGCGACGAGTTTGGATGATCGTCATCGGCCTGGCCTTTTTTACGGTGGTCATCGTCGGCCGCCTGATTGTCTTTCAGGTGGTGCAGGGTGAAGAGTGGCGGCTGCGCGGGCAATTGGGCCAGGTGCAAAACGTGGTGGCCCGGCCGGAGCGCGGCCTCATTTATGACCGCAATGGCAGTGTCCTGGCCGCCAATGGCAGCGATTACCAGGTGGGGGTGTCGCCGAACCTGGTCTACGACGCCGAAGAGATGGCGACGGCTCTGGCCCCTATTCTGCAAAGGCCGCGCTACGAGATATTGGGCGCATTGACGGCCAAACAGCCTTACGCCTTGTTAGCCAACCGAGTCGCACCTGAAGTGGCCGAGGCGATCCTGGCCCTGGACTACGACGGCCTGCAAGTAGACCCCCTCCCCCGCCGCATCTACCCCCAGGGTGAACTGATGTGCCACGTTTTGGGCTACGTGGATTACGACGGGCATGGCGGGGCCGGGCTGGAAGGGTATTACCAAGCCGACCTGGCCGGCGAAGCGGCCAGCGCCAGCATCAACATTTCCCCATTGACCGTGCAGGAGAGCGTCATAGCCAGAGAAGGGGCCGACGTGACCCTGACCATTGACCGCTCGGTGCAATACGTGGTCGAACAACACCTGGCCCGCGCCTTACAGGAGTATCAGGCGGAAAGCGGTACGATTATCGTCATGGATCCGCGCACCGGAGCGATTTTGGCTATGGCGACCTTGCCTTGCTACGAACCCTATTTGTTTTACGAAGCCCCAACGGAGTTGCTGCTGAATCCCCTGGTCAGCCAACAATACGAACCTGGCTCGGTAATGAAACTCATCACGATGGCCGCCGCCCTGGATTCAGGTGCCGTCACCCCGCAGACCACCTACAACGACGTGGGCTACATCGAATTGGGTGGGCATATTATGTACAATTGGGATCGCAGCGCGCGGGGGGTGACAGACATGACCCATTTGTTAGCCTACTCCCTGAACGTGGGGGCGGCGACGATTGCCTCCTGGATGGGGCCGGAAGTCTTCTACAATTACCTGGAACGCTTTGGCTTCGGCCGTCCGACTGGCGTTGATCTGATGGCCGAAATCGGTGGCCAGATGAGCCTCCCCGGTGACGAGGTGTGGACGGAGGCCCAAATCGGCACCAACGCCTTCGGCCAGGGGTTGGCGGTGACCCCCTTGCAGATGATCTCGGCCGCTTCCGCTCTCGCCAATGATGGCTACTTGATGGAGCCGTATCTGGCGCAGGAGATTCGCCAGGGGGATGAGGTCTTTACCCACACGCCCAACGTGGTCAGCCGGCCGATCAGCGCGGACACGGCTCACCAGGTGACGGCCATGGCCACGATTGCTGTGCGCCAGGAGGTTTACGAAGCCCAGGTGGAGAATTACACGGTGGCTGGTAAGACGGGTACGGCCCAGATCGCCGAGGGCGGCGTCTACCTGGAAAGCGCTACCATTGGTTCGTTCATTGGCTGGCTGCCGGCCGACGCGCCGGAGATGATCGTCCTGGTGAAGCTGGATCGGCCGCAGGTGTCGCCCTGGGGTTCGATGACGGCCGCGCCCACCTTCGCCGCTCTAGTAGACGAATTGGTCGTGTTACTCGGCATCCCCCCCGATGATGTACGTCTGCAAGCCGACATCGTGGCCGCTAGAGGGAATCAGTGATGAGTGACTTAACCCCCGGCTTCGTTGCAGGTGTGCTAACGAATCGCCCGCCGGCCGTCACGGGATCCCCTCTGGCCGGCGTGGTGGTGGATAGCCGGCAGGCCCGGCCGGGTGACCTGTTCGTAGCCTTCGTCGGCGAACACGCCGACGGCCACGCCTTCGTCGCCGACGCTTTTGCTCGCGGGGCGCGACTAGCCCTGGTGGAACGGCCGGTGGAAGGCGAGTGGCTGACGGTGGACGCCCGCCGGCCGGTGGATGAGGAAACGTGGCACAGGGCGACGGCCGCTCCCCGGCTCTGCCTGTTGGTAGGTAATACCCTCACCGCCTTGCAAAGTCTGGCGAAAGCCTGGCGCGCCCGCTTCCGCGTGCGGGTGGTGGGCGTGACCGGCAGCATTGGCAAGACGACGACCAAAGAGTTGATCCACAGCGTTCTTAGCCAACGCTACCGCACCTTAAAATCGGCCGGCAACCAGAATAACGAGATTGGCCTGCCTTTGACATTATTGAATTTACGGCCGGAACACCAACGGGTCGTCCTGGAAATGGGAATGTACGCCGGCGGTGAAATCTGCCTCCTGTGCGAAGTGGCTCGGCCGCAAGTGGGGGTCGTCACCAACGTCGGCCCGGTCCACCTGGAACGGCTGGGGACGATGGAAGCCATCGTCGCCGCCAAGCAGGAATTGGTGGAAGCCCTGCCGCCGGCCCCCGATGGTGTGGCTATCTTGAATAAGGATGACGCCCTGGTAATGGGGATGGCCGCCCACACCCAGGCCCGCGTTTTCACTTATGGCCTGGATAGCCAGGCCGACCTGTGGGCCGACAACGTGAAGTCTATGGGCTTGAGCGGCATCCGCCTCTCTTTGCATCATGGTCAGCAAGCCTTGAGCCTGCGCGTACCCCTCTTGGGGCTGCACAGCGTTCATACGGTGTTGCGGGCGGCGGCCGTTGGGCTGGCGGAGGGTCTCTCCTGGGAAGAGATCGTAGCCGGTTTGCAGACCCAGGGCGACCAGTTGCGCCTGATCGTCACCCGTGGCCCCCATGGTGCGTTGATTTTGGATGACACGTATAATTCCAGCCCCGATTCGGCCGTGGCCGCTCTGAACTTGCTGGCCGACCTGGAGGGCCGGCGCATCGCCGTCCTGGGTGATATGTTGGAACTGGGGGCCGTGGAAGAAGCCGGCCACCGACTGGTCGGCCGGCGGGCTTTGGACGTGGCCCACGTTCTGGTGGCGGTCGGCCCGCGTGGACGGCTGATTGGCGAGGAAGCGTTGGCGGCCGGGATGCCCGCGGAGCGCGTTCTGTGGGCGGCCGAGGCTGAGGCAGCCATCCCGCTCTTACACGATCTGATCCAGGCCAACGATGTGATTCTAGTCAAAGGCTCGCGTGGGGCCCGCCTGGATCGCATTGTGGAGGCATTGAGTAAGACAATTTGACCATTTTGGATTTTAGATTTTGGATTGCGGTCCGAAATCCGAAATCCAAAATCCAAAATCCAAAATCCAAAATCATTCATGGCTTTCGCATTGACGTTGGGTGGTGTAACGTTTATCCTGGCGGTCATCTGGGGTAGTCCCCTGGTGGAGATGATGCGCCGGCTGCGCCTGGGCAAGCAAATCCGCATTGACGGCCCGCAGACCCACATTACCAAGATGGGGACACCGGCGATGGGCGGCATTTTGATCGTCGTTTGGGTTCTGGTGATCAGTGTGGTGGTGAACAGCGTCCAGTTGTTGCGGCAGTTGGAGATTGCCGAGAGTGTGGTCATCCCCCTGGGGGTAATGGTCGCTTACGCCATCCTGGGGGCAATTGATGATTACCAGGGTTTCCGGCGGCGGCCGGGCGAAGGGATGCGCGCCCGCCACAAGATTTGGATTCAGGTGGGTATTGCCCTGGTAGCGGCCGTGCTGCTCTACTGGCCGGTGGGTGACGGGCGCGGCCTGGTGGCCTTGCCAACCGTGCCTCGCCTGGTCAACATTAGCTTTGCTTACATTCCGATTGCTACTTTTATCATTACCGGCATGGCGAACGCGGTCAATATCACCGACGGTTTGGATGGGTTGGCGGGCATCATTGCCGCCACCGCCTTTGCTTCTTACGGCATTATCGCCTTTTTGCAGGATCAACAATTTCTCATGGTCTTTTGCTTTATCGTCGTGGGCGCGTGTTTCGCCTTCTTGTGGTTCAACGCCAAGCCGGCCCAGATGTTCATGGGTGACGTGGGTTCACAGGCCCTCGGTGGGGCGTTAGGCGTGGTGGCCTTGATGACCAACCAGTGGTTCATCTTGCCCCTCATTGCCTTTGTGCCGGTGGCTACCACCCTGTCCACGATCTTGCAGGTGCTTTATTTCAAGGCGACGCATGGCAAGCGGTTGTTCAAGATGGCTCCCTTGCACCATCATTTTGAGTTAATTGGCTGGAGCGAGACGCAGATCGTCCAGCGTTGGTGGCTGGTGGCAATCCTGACGGGCATGGTCGGCATCGCCCTGGCCCTTATTTAACCGCAGAGACGCGGAGGACGCGGAGAAGAGTTTGAGAGGAGGAGGTTGACGGCTTGCTCCAGACAAAGGAGGAGATAGACAAACTAACCGAGGTGATTATTGGGGCCGCCATAGACGTTCATCGAGCGCTTGGCCCTGGACTGCTGGAATCGGCTTATCGGCTTTGTCTATGCAAGGAGTTGGAACTGAGGCAGGTCCCGTTTGAGACGGAACGTACACTGCCGGTTCAATACAAGGGTTTGGAGTTAGACTGTGGTTATCGTCTTGATTTGTTGGTGGCTGAAACAGTGGTTGTAGAAATTAAGGCAGTTGAAAGCCTATCTCCTATTCACGAAGCCCAATTGATCACCTATCTGAAGCTGGGTGGATGGAAAGTAGGCTTGCTGCTCAACTTTAACGTTCCGGTAATGAAGCAGGGCGTCAAGCGAAGAGTGCTGGGACTAGAAGAGACACCGCCGAGTCGCAGAGTACGCAGAGAGAACTGACCCGATGGTAAGAGACACCCGCTCACTGGCACGCTCCCCAGAAAACCTCCGCGCTCTCCGCGTCTCTGCGGTGGACTCTGATCCGTTAGCAGGTAAGCGGCTGGTGATTTTGGGGCTGGCCCGGCAGGGCAAGGCTCTGGCCCGGTTTGCCGTTGGCGTGGGGGCCAGGGTGACGGTCTCTGACCTGCGCCCGGCCGCCTTACTCCAATCCAGCCTGGACGAGTTACAGGATTTGGGCATCGAAACAGTGTTAGGCGAACATCCGATGAGCTTGCTGGACACGGCCGACGTGTTAGCGATAAGCGGAGGCGTGCCGGCCGACCTGCCCCTGGTCGTCGAGGCCCGGCGGCGCGGCCTGCCCATTACCAACGACGCCCTGGAATTTGCCCGCCGCTGCCCGTGCCTGATGATTGGCGTCACCGGCTCGGCCGGCAAAACCACCACCACCGCCCTGACTGGCCGCATGGCTGAACTCTCCGGCCGGCGCACCTGGGTCGGCGGCAACATCGGCCGCCCCCTGATCAGTGACCTGGCCGCGATGCGGCCGGACGATCTGGTGGTGATGGAACTGTCTAGCTTCCAACTCGAACTGTGGGACACCAGTCCCCAGGTGGCCGCCGTTCTCAACGTGACCCCTAACCACCTCGACCGCCACCAGACGATGGAAGCGTACACCAGGGCCAAAGCCAACATTCTGCGCTTCCAGACGGCCGGCGACGTAGCCGTTCTATCCGCCGACGACCCTGGCGCGTTTGGCTTACGCGATGGGGTGCGCGGCCGGCTGCGTCTGTTTAGCCTGCGGCGGCCGGTGGCCGATGGCGCGTTTGTCCAAGATGGGGCTATTTGGCTACGTGAGAGCCAAAAGGAACAGGCCGTATGCCCCCTAGAGGCGATCCAGTTGCGCGGCCGGCACAACGTCCTGAACGTGTTGGCGGCGACCGGCCTGGCTGAGGCGGCCGATGTGCCACTAGAGGCTATCCGGGCGGCTGTCACCACCTTCACTGGCGTCGAACACCGCCTGGAACGAGTGGGCCTCGTCAACGGCGTCCACTACGTCAATGATTCGATTGCCACCGCGCCTGAACGAGCTTTGGCCGCGCTGGATTCGTTCAGCGAACCGATTATTTTACTGGCTGGCGGCCGCGACAAGAAGCTGGAATGGGCTGAATGGGCGCGCTGCGTCCGCCAACAGGTGAAGGCGGTCGTCCTCTTTGGCGAACTGGCCGGGTTGCTGGAAGAATGGTTGACCCGGCCGGAACTGGCCGACCTGCCTCGGCCGCCCATTGTGCGAGTAGACGGGATGGCCGAAGCAGTGCAAGAGGCGGCGGCGATAGCCCGGCCGGGCGACGTGGTTCTCCTCTCCCCTGGCGGTACCAGCTTCGACGCCTACCTGGATTTTGCTGACCGAGGAGAACAGTTCAGGCAGATTGTAAGAGGTTTGTGATATGACCACTGTAAACGCTATCCACAAAGGCCAGTCTCGCGCCCGGCCGGGGCATAGATTCCACTTCGATTACTGGCTGCTGCTGGCCGTGGCCGGCCTGCTGGTGATTGGGATGCTGGTGGTTTACAGCACGACCTTCGACGTGGGGCTGCGTTTCAAGGACGACCCCACTTACTATTTCCGGCGGCAATTTATCGCCATGCTGCTAGGGCTGGCGGCGATTGTGGTCATCATGCAGTTCGATTACCATTTCTTGCGCCGTCTCTCCGTGCCGATCCTGGGGCTAACCCTGCTCCTCCTGGTGGGTATTCTTCTCTTTGGCGAGGCCATCTTTGGGGCGAAACGCGGCCTGGTCGAAGGCTCTTACCAGCCGTCAGAGGTCGCCA
>JBFMFT010000280.1:0-7195 GCA_040751925.1 Chloroflexota bacterium | reverse complement strand
AGCTGGCCGCCTCCTTTGCCCGCCTGGAGGTGATTGCTAACTAATTGACAGCCTATATGTGATGGCCTATAATATCAGCATACCCCCCAGTAGTAGCTTCGGCGAACCTGGTGCGAAGCCGCCTTATGGCGGCTTCTGTGTTTTCGGATGAACTATCTGATAGACGGCCATAACCTGATTGCCGCCCTGCCGGATATGTCGCTGGCGGACCCGGACGATGAGGAGGCATTGGTGCGGCGGCTGCGCCAGTGGACGGCCGCCAGCCCCAAACGGCGGGTGACGGTTATCTTTGACCAGGGGCTACCGGGCGGCCTGGCCCGTCACCTATCGGGCGGGCGGGTGACGACGGTGTTTGCTTCGACGGCCGGTTCGGCCGACACCCTGCTCATCCGGCGCATCCAGGCGGCCCATAATCCGGCCGAGTACACAGTAGTTAGCAGCGATAGAGAGGTCTTGGCGGCGGCGGCCGGACGGGGGATGCCCACCCTCCGCTCCGAGCAATTTGCCGCACTGTTGGCGGAGGTCGGCCGGCCATCTCCTCCCGCGCCACCGGCCAAGCCGGAAGCTGGCGCAGACGACGTGGCCGAGTGGCTGGAACTTTTCGGTGGGCCACCGTCAACAAAAACCCCCTAATCCCCCAATCTCCGCCACCTTCGAGCCGGTCACGTATGATGCGTGACCTACAGATTAGGGTCTAGATCACGGCCGGGCCACCCCCTTAATCTATTTTCTAATCTTTCTCTCATATTTTTGTAATGCTTTGTTTACGGTTTTGGGGTATTATTACAGGTAAGCTTAGTTAGGAAGAAAGAGGAACTCCTCCCCCCCCCAAACTGGCACGAGAGAAACGCGACTGGAACAGCCCTAACTAAGCCCAGGTAATGCCTACCCCTCCCTCGAATTTGGCTATTACCGACCCTTGCTCGACGTGCTCCCCTCCTGGCACGAGAGCGACAGAACCGCCTCCACCCCCCCAATGGAGGCGGTTTTGCTTTTCTATGAAGACCTGATGGGTTTTTGGAAACCTGTCAGGTCTTTTCTATAATGGCAAGATGAACCAACGGCCGTTTGTCAGAACCCTCATTCTAGCTCTTTTCCTGATCCTGCCTGCTCTTATCATCGCCATTAGTTTATTGACCCCCCTGCCGGCCGTGCGCGGCAAATCGGCGGCTCTCCCCATCACCGGCGACACCAGCCCGGCGCAAGTCCTGGCCCAAGACCTGGCCCTCTCCGACAGCCGGGTGCAAGAGTATACGCGCGGCCGTCGGGCCGAGGTGTTTGGCGTCCGCCGGGTCGGCAACCAGTTTACCGAAGCCAGCCGGGCCTGCGCCACGGCCGCCTGCTGGCAGGTTGAGATATACATCTTTGACCAAAACGCTACCGTTCTGGCGATTGTCAACGTGGAGGCGGCCGCAGTGCTGGACGTTCTCTACCAACCTGGCGTGCATCCCGGCGTCAACCAGCGCCTGAACGACCTGGCTCTGGAACTGGCCCTCAACGACCCCGACGTCATAGAAACCCTGGGCTACCGGCCGGTCGCCGCCGATATGGCCCCGATGGATGCTGGCTTGGTCAACTCTACCTGCGCTCAGGGCCATTTGTGCCTGGCCCCCACCTTCACGATCCATAACCGCGCGCTGTGGGCTATTGTGGACCTGATGGATGAACAGGTTGTGCAATTAGCCTGGACCAACTTGACTGTCCCCGGCGGTTTACCGACCCCTAACGCGCCTATTTTGACACCCGTGCCGCCCAGTTGCCCGGAACCGGGTAGCGTCTCGCGGGCTGGCTGGTCACTAAACTACGAAAATACTTATACCGATGGTCTCCGTGTTTATGACGTTTCTTATAATGGCACGCCTGTTTTGACCAGTGTCAAGCTGGCGGAGTGGCACGCTGACTACGGTACGAATGGCTATGAGGATTCGGCCGGCTGCGGCGGTGGTGGCGGCGGCTCGCCCATTTACCCCTACGGCGAGACGCTGGTGTTGGATTTGTTGGACGAGCAAAACAACGTCATTGGCTTCGAGGTGGTGCAAGACTTTCGCATGAATGGCTGGGGGGGCTGGTGCAGTTATCGCTACGAACAACACATCCAGTTCTTCGACGACGGCCGCTACCGGGTGGTCAGCGGCTCTTACGGCAAGGGCTGTGGCAACAATCCTATCTACCGGCCGTTGGTCCGCATTGACCTGGCGATTGCCGATCCGGGCAATGATTCCTTCGCTATTTGGGATGGGATGGACTGGGCTGTGCAGGCGGTGGAAGGCTGGTGGCTGCAAGGTGAACCGTATACCCCAGAGGGCTATAAATGGCGCGTGACCGACCAGGGCGGCCAGGGTTATTACGTGGAGCCAGGGCAGGGTCAGTTTGGCGACGGCGGCCGCGGCGATAATGCTTTTATTTACGCGGTGCAACACCACCCGGCCGAAGGGGACACCGACCTGGGGATGATGGGCGACTGCTGCCTGGATGATTACCAGCAAGGACCACACCTGTTTCTGAATGGTGAATCCATTGAGAACGAGGATATTGTCATCTGGTACGTGCCGCAGATGCAGACCGACGTGACTCCCGGCAGTTACTATTGCTGGACAGTGCAGGGCGACCCCAATCCCGAAACGTACCCGTGCTTCAGTGGGCCCATGTTTTTACCGACGTCTATTTATGGTGTCTCGCCAGCGGCCGGCTTTGCCCACAACAGCCCGGTCACCCTGGGGGAGACGGCCGTCTTTACCAACACCTCCACCGGCAGCCAACCTATGACCTATACCTGGGACTTCGGCGATGGCACGCCTCCGGTCAGCCTGACGAACCCGACACACGATTACACGGCGGCCGGGGCCTACACCGTGACCCTGACCACCACCAATCAATGGGGTAGTTCCACTGTTGATCAGACCTTTACCGTCCTGCCCCCCAACCAGCTCTACCTGCCCTACATAGAGAGATAGGGCTTTACCGGATCAAACCTGACAGGTTTCCGAAAACCTGTCAGGTTTGATATGTTATTCCCATTTAGGGCGCGCCGTGGTAGACGTAGGTGCGGCCTTCGTCTAGTTCGCCGTTGTCGAAGAAGGGCGCGCCAATGACGACGTCGGCGTAGCCATCGCCGTTCACGTCGCCGGCCGTATTGACCGAGTAGCCGTAGAAGGCGTCCACGTTGTCGCTTTCGGTGCGCCAGTTAGGTGAGCGACTGAGACCGGCCGCCGAACCATAGTAAAGCAGGGCCACCCCCTCATCCCGCTCGGGATGGTTGAGGAAATAAGCCCCAACGATGACGTCGGCGTAGCCGTCGCCGTTCACATCGCCGGCCGAGGCCAGCGACGCGCCAAAGGCGGCGTTAGCCTGGTCGCCCTCACCAACCCAGGCCGGTCTGACCCCTAGCCCGCTGGCCGAACCCAAGAAGACGAAGCCCAGCCCTTCGTTGGCCTGACCGTGATCATAGCGCGGAGCGCCGACGATGACGTCGCCGTAGCCATCGCCGTTCACGTCGCCGGCCGGGCCGACGGCCGCCCCCATCTGGGCCTCAATCTGGTTGCTTTCGACCGCCCAATTGGCCGTCGCGCTAGGGCCGGTGGCCGAACCGTAATAGACTAAGGCCCGGCCCTCGTTGGCCTGGCCGTTGTCATAGAGCGGCGCGCCTACTATCACGTCGTCGTAGCCGTCGTTGTTCACATCGCCGGCTGCGCCAACCGCGTAACCCAACTGCGCCTGCTCCTGGTCGCCTTCGGCGTACCAATTGGCTGTTGGGGCAAGGCCGCCGGCCGAGCCATAGTAGATGTAGGCCCGCCCTTCTTCGGCCAGGTCATTGTCGTAGAGGTGAGCGCCGATGATCACGTCGTCGTAGCCGTCGCCATTCACGTCGCCGGCCGCGCTGACGGCCGCCCCCAGGTGCGCCCCAATCTGGTCGCCGCCGATAGTCCAATCGGCGGTGGGGCTGAGGCCGCCGGCCGAACCATAGTACACGTAGGCTTTGCCTTCATCTCTATCGGGGTCATCTACCAGCCAGGCTCCCACAATCACGTCGTCGTAGCCGTCGCTATTCACGTCGCCGGCCGTCGAGGCCGACCAACCATAGGCGGCTTTGGTCAGGTCGCTTTCGGCCGTCCACGAGGCGGTCAGGCTGAGACCGCTGGCCGAGCCGTGATAGACAAAAACCCGTCCCTCATCCAGGTTGCCACTATCGTAGTCATAGGCTCCGACGAGGAGGTCGTCGTAGCCATCGCCGTTCACGTCGCCGGCCGAAGAGACCGACCAGCCATAAGCCGCCGCCGCCTGATCGCTTTCGGCCGTCCAGTCGGGGGTTGTGCTGGGGCCGGCCGGGACGGTAGCGGTGACACGGCCGGCCGGGGCCAGGGCGACCAGGAAGACCACCAGGGCTATCAGGATGGTCAGGTAAGTGTATCTTCTATACATCCATTATCTCCTATTCTTGATTTGAGACCTGACAAGTTTCCGAAAACCGGTCAGGTCTGCGCGCAGGCACAAGAAAATGGTCAGAAACCAGGTTTGGGGGAAAACCTGGTTTCTGACTCAGAGAGACTATTATACCTGGCTAGTCTTGCTTAAACGATTACAGCCAGATGAGAAGAATGGGTTGGGAAGAGGGAGGGGGATTCTCCTGCTCCTCCCCCTCCATGGGGAGGGGGAGGCTACAGGGGAGAGGGAGGAGGGAGGGCCTTCACATAAGAATCGAACGCCAGCGTCGCCCTGGGTTCGTGGGAAGGCTTGGGTAAACCACGGCCACGGCCCCACACAGCCGGCCGGCTGCGGGGAGGAAGGGCCAGAGCCAGGCTTTCTAACGTTGTTAAATAAAACGACAAATCCTATCGTTTTACGGTAGAGCGATTTTAGAAAATCGCCCTACTGGGCGGCGGCCGGTCTAAAGCCGTGCCGGAAGCGGTGGAAGAATCCTTTGCCCGGTTGCTCCAGCACCAGGGACATAGTGCGGTAGTCGGAGCCGTCCTCGGCCGTGCCATTGACTTCGTGCAAAACCGTGCCATCCGACAAGGTGTAAAAGGCTTCCGAGCCATAGATGCCGGTTCCCCGGTAGGCGTTGACGCGCACCTGGCCGGTGGTCGCTTCTCGACGCAGCCGCTCCAACAGGTGGGCCTGACCGGCGGCAACAGAACCATTGGGTTGAATGACTGGCACTTCGTATCGCATCTTACACCTCAATTCGCCTTGACAATGTCACTGTTTCTTGGTCAATGGCTACAATCAACAGAATAGCATAGAGTCCAGAGGTCGAGAATCCCTCTTGGGTACTATCTGGGCCATTTAGGTACTACGGTACTAGGGGCAGGTCGAGGTCAACGGCAGTCTCCGTGACCACTTCACGCTGCCCGCTCATACTCACGTCGCCCAGGGTAAACTGGCCGGGGGCCTGTTGCAGATGAGGGGAGGTCCATTGTTGCCAGACGATGCCGTTGAGCTGGCCGGCCGCCTGCAACTCTGGCGAGAGGAGTAGGTCAGTCATGGCCTGGACTTCGGCTGGGCTGGGCATATAGTAGCTGCTGTTACCGTGCGCGTCGCCAAAGACCTGGGCCGTCGTCCAGATTTGGGCCTGGGGCGCTTCGCGGCGGATGACGGCCCGCGAGATGGTGTGATTTTCGATCAATACGTCAGAGTAGAACTGGGGGCCATCGCCGAAATCGCGGAACTCCAACGCGCTGATCACGCAAATATCGCACATCCCGTCGCGGAAATCGTAGGTATCACCGGGGTTCTGCTCGCCGCGCATGATCTCGCGGCTAAACTGGACGGCCATCGGCAAGTTGGGGGCTACGGCCCTGGCCTGTTGATAAAGGAGTTGCAGCCGCTCGGCCGTAATCGTCCAGTTGTGCTTCTCGTGGAATGGCTCGTCAATCAACCAGTAGGCGTAAACGGCCGGGTGGTCGCTCATGGCTTGCAGGAAGGGCTCGTTCACCCCCAGGTCAAAGTCCGTTCCGTTCCAGACGGGCGGCGCATCCTGAAAACCTGGGATAACCCACAAGCCTTCTTCGGCGGCCACGTCCAGGAAAGCCTGCCAATCGGCCTCGGTTGAGTCTTCGGCGAAGGATTGGATGACGAGATTGATCCCCAGGGCCTGCACGGCCTGGAGGGCGTCGCGGATTTCCTCTTCGTGACCGGCCGCCGCTACCTCCGTCGAGACAGGGAAGAAGGTGGAGTAGATGATCTGGGTATGGACAGTGGTGGAGACGATGGGCGGCGTCACCCCGTCGGCGTCCTGATAGCGCACCTCCACCTCGTAGTCAGTATCGGGTAGCAGACCAGCCAGGCCGATGTTCCACTGGCGATTGGTGTAATCTACCGTCACTTCCTGGATAGGCAGCCATTCGGCGCCGCCGGCCGGCCGGTAGAAAGCTACCGCCTGGTTGTTCTGGTTGTCGTCGCCCGTGTAGGGGGAAATGACGGCCGCACCTTCAATGGTCGTCCCCGCTTCTTCCAGGGCCAGGGGAATGGTGTCCTCGTCGCCGTCTGGCCCCGGCTGGCCCACCCCGCCGATGGTGATGGGCAGGTAAAGAGTGTAATTCTCAGTCGCCCCGGCCGTCGGCAGGGTGCTGTTCAGAAAAAGGATCAGCCCTAACCCCAGGGCTATCCCGGTCAGTTTAACGAATTTGGCTCGGTTTGGGTTTGTTTGTTTCATTTACCAGTCTCCACAGCCTGGTGGCTGTTCGCTTCAGGAGACATGGTAAAAGGAGTGAAGGGGCTATCTCAAGGTGACTGACTACCCAGGACAGGCGGGCCACCCGCTAAAGTCCTATGGCTCTACCTCTGGCGGGTGGGTTATTGGTGGGCGGAAGGGGAACGGCCGGCCATGACCCATTTCTCAGGCCCTTTCCAGAAAGTAACTATTCAGGCCCTCTGAAGAAACCAGGTTCTTTGTCGCTAATCATCATGCTCTGCCAGGGAAAAACCTGGTTTCTTGCTGAATACTTACTCCAGAAAAATTGCCAGTTCTGGTATCCCATGTTACGATCAGGTAAACCTATCCTGGTGGGTAAGAAGATGTAGCTGGCTTTTCTACCTATCCAGTTATTGAACAGGGGCGTAAGGAAATGGAACCCGAAAAGAAGAGTAACCGCAAACCGATTATTATTATCGTCGTGGTGATTTTATTGTGCTGTTGTTTGGCTCTCTTGCTCTCCGGCTATTTCTGGTGGGGCGACCTGCTGGTGGAGACGCTGCG
>JBFMFT010000028.1:0-21770 GCA_040751925.1 Chloroflexota bacterium | reverse complement strand
GAACTGGCCGCCCTGTTCCGCCAGCACACTGGCCGGGCGCGGGGCGCGCTCTACGAGGCTCTACGCGATTACGAGGGGGATAGCCTGGATTATCCGATCCTACGGGGGTTGGCGGCCGTCCTGGAAGCCCGCTGCACGTTTGGCGCGGAGCCACCCATGCCGCCGGCCGAACTGCGAGCGGCTTTGTTTGGGCGTGGCCCGGTGACGTACCAGCACGACCTGTTGAGTGGGGCCGGGCGCGAGCAGGTGGTGGCGGAGACGGCCGCCGCCTACAACCTGGCGGCCGACCAGGTGGAAGCGGCCCTGTTCGCTGACCTGGTTGAAGAACAACTCCTGCTAAACGTAGGCGAACCGATAGGCCCAGGCGAGATTATCGGCCGTTACAACCTGGAAGTGGCGCGGGGCATCCTCTATTGGGCGCGGGAACTCCAGTTGTGGGTGCAGGACGGCTACAAGGACGTGTTCAAGTACATCAAGCTGTTCAAGCTAATGCACACGGTCAGGCTGGAAACCCACGGGGTTTCCGAAACCCCGCGGGTTTACCACGTCACCCTCTACGGGCCGCTATCGCCCTTCGTCCAGTCCACCCTGCGTTATGGGCTGCCATTCGCCCGCTTCATGCCCGCCCTCCTCCTGTGCCAAACCTGGCAAATGGAGGCGGATGTGCGCCTGCCGGGGATCGGCCGGCCGCTCCGTTACCGCCTGGACGACCAGACCGAGTTGCGCGGTCACTTTACCGCTTCCGGCCCGTTCGACAGCCAACTCGAGGCGGACTTCGCCGCCGAGTTCGAGGAGAAGTACGGTGGGGCGGAGCGGGTGTGGCAGTTGGCCCGTGAGGACGAGTTGATTGTGGTGGGCGATACAGTGATGATTCCCGATTTCTCGCTGACCCATCGCCAGAACGGCCGGCGGGCTTTGCTGGAAATCGTCGGCTACTGGCATCCTGACTACCTGCGGCGCAAGCTAACGAAGGTCAAGCAGGCCGGCCGGGGCGACCTGATTCTGCTGGTCTACGAAAGCGCGAACGTGGCTGAGGGAACGTTTGAGGCGGTGGCGGCCGGGGAGGTGCTAACCTTCAAGAACAAGCCGGTGCTAAAGGACGTGCTGGCGGCCGTCGAACGTTGCGCGGTCTAAAGCGCTTGCAACTTCTTAAGTTTTCGGTTACTTGAGATTAAACAGTTTTCGCAAGCGATCGTTTACTTGTGTCTGTAAGCCCAAAGGAAGTTTGCCTAGTTCACGTTGGATGAGGGCGGTCGTCGCCGTGACCAGGCGGTGCAACTGAAGTGTTGAGGAGACACGTAGCCCAGTTGTTGCGAAATGGGGATCGCTAGATTGCAGTAAAACGTCGGTGGGTAGCAGTGTAGGAGAAATCTGGCTGGTGACGAAGGCGAAGACGACGTGGCGGTGTGGGCCGATAGGATCAGTCAGGCATACGGCCGGTCGGACTTTGCTGCCAGATAGGTCATCAAAAGGGAAGGTGACCAGGACAACCTTAAACTTCGTCATGGAAGGGTTGTCCATCTGCTAGAGAGTAAATGTCTTCCTGGGGGTCATGCAGGAAATCAAAGGCTGGACTATGGGCGACTGATCGCAGCCATTCGGTCTCGTCTATATCCCCGGTGAGCGGGTAGAGTATGATCACTCGCACTCGCGCTGGCCCACTGACCGGCAGCGGGCCATCCAACAGCAGTTGCCGATTCTCATTTACGGTGCCGGTAACTTCTACGGCCGTCATAGTTCCTTCCATCTGCTATACACCTCACTATGTTCTGATAGTCTTCAAGTATAACTGATTCCTGGCTGGTTCGCACACCAGGCTGAGTTGCCAGATTTTGGGTTTTACCTTGTCTATGTTAGAATAGCATTCTCTCAGGCCGGTTGGTGGCCTGTAGCGTGGGCGGCTGGCGTTGACGGCCGCTTTTTGCATAATGCAGCCTGTATGTTCATCAATAAGACAGGATTCACAGGATTTACAGGATTAGGCCCTATTCTGTAAATCCTGTCAATCCTGTCCACCCATAGGAACACGAACGATGGATGAAGAACGTCCCGTAACGGACGCCACAGAGATTGCCCCCGGCCCCACGGCCGTTGACACTCTTGCCCGGCCGCGCACCGACAATCGCCTGATTCTGGCCGGCGTCGCCCTGGTAGTTATCCTGATTGTGGCCGGGCTATTCCTACCTCCTATTTCCCTGGGCCAACGGCTGGCCGGCCGCACTGGCGCCACTCCGGCCGCCGAACAACCAACCACCCAGGACGTGACACTAACCCTGGCCGATCCCAACAGCCAGGTAGCCGTCAGCAGCGTGGCGGCGGCCGACTTCCCAGCCGCCCAGAGCTTACCGGCCGGCCTCAGCCTGGTCAGCCCGGTCTACACTCTAAACTACGACGGGGCAGCCCCCACCGGCCAGGCCAGCCTGGTCATTCCGCCAGAAGGCGATCCCCTACCTACTCTCGACCTCTACGGCTGGAACGGCCAGACCTGGCTCTTTATCCCCAGCCAGATTGACGCCAGCAACCGGCGGCTCACCTCAGCGCAAGGCCCCTTGCCCCCGGCGTTGGCCCTCATGCAAACGGGGGCAGTGACGCCGGCCGTCGCCGCCAGCGTCGAACGCCAGGAAGTCCTGCCGGTAGCCGTTCTGCCCTATCTGACCGAAGTGACGGCCGGCACTCTCAGCCTAACCGCCGACGGCGTGTTGGCAGGCCAGGTCGCCGCCGTTCCCACCGGCGGCTACCGCCAACTCTTGGGCGTCAGCAACCGGACGGCCGACGGCCAGCGCGTTCCCCTGATCGCCCTGCTGGCCGATCCCGCCGCTCAAGACCAACAAATCGAAAGCCTGGTCAACCAGGCGATTAGCGGCGGTTACGCTGGCGTCAGCCTCGATTACCAGGGCGTCGCCGCCGAACAGGCAGCCGCTTTCACCAGCTTCGTCGGCAATCTGGCTAATGTCCTGCACGGCCGCCAACTCAACCTGGCCGTCACCCTGGCCACGCCCGTCTTGCAGCCTGACGGTAATTGGGCCGCCACTGGGCAAGAGTGGGCGGCCATCGGCCAGGCGGCCGACGTAATTTACGTCCAATTGCCCCTCGACCCGGCCGCCTACGGGGACGACGGCCCGGCCAACCAGCTATTGGCCTGGGCCACCCGCCAGGTCAGCCGGGCCAAATTGATGGCCCTGGTCACTGGTGGGGCTGTCCAACTGGCCGGCACGAACTTCAGCGAAGTGACCACCAGCCAGGCTTTGTCTCACTTTGGTCAGGTCAACCTGGTCAGCGGGGCGGCCGAAGTTCAGCCGGGGGCGTCTGTTGACGTGGCCCTCTCCGGCACGGCCGATGGGCTGGCCTGGGACGCCATCGCCCTGGCCTACCAGTACAACTTTGAGCAAGACGGTCAGAGCGTCCGCGTCTGGTTGGGCAACGAAGCGGCCGTCAGCCACCGTCTGCGCCTGGCCGCCCCCTACAAAGTGCGGGGAGTCGCTATCAATGGTCTGGGCCAGGTGAGCGATGGGACTGGTTACGCAGCGGCGATCCAGAGCTACCTGGGGACAGCCAGCGCGCCCCAACCGGCCGGGGCGGCCATCGTCTGGACGGTCAAGGATAGCGCGGGAGCGGTGCTGTCCAGCAGCAATGGCGACGCCCTTACTTTCAACTGGCCGGCGGCCGACCAGCCGGGCGAATACGCCATCAACGCCGACTTCGCCCAGGGAACGAACTTGACCAGCCTGGGGTCGGTGGCCGTGGCGGTGGCCCTGCCGCCGACGCCCACGCCCACGCCGGCCCCTACGCCGACGCCCGTAGCCCTGGCCACGCCGGCCTTTGCCGCCCCCGCCACCAGCTATGACCCCGGCGACGCCGACGCCGTCACCAACATTGCCGCCAACGCCCGCAGCGGCCCCGGCCTGGGCTACTCGGTGATTGAGGTAGTGGATGCCGGTGTAGCCGTCAACTTGATTGGCCGCAGCGAGGCGGCCGACTGGTTGCAGGTCCTTCTCCCTGGCGATAAAGAAGCCTGGATTTACGCCATCTTACTGACGGTCAACAGCAGTGTCAACGTCAGCGCGCTGGCGGTAGTGGAAGTAGAGCCACCGGCCGGTGGTTCTGGGGCTGCCCCACCGCCAGTCGTCCCGCCGGCCGCTGGTGGCGTTTTTGAGTTGGGCGGCCAGACCCATACCCTGGCCAATCCGACGTTGATGTTGAGCGCGGGCATGAATTGGGTCAAATTTCAGCACAAGTGGACGCCGGGCGAGTCGGCCGACGGTGTGGCTGGCCTGATTAACCAGGGACACGGCAACGGTTTCAAGGTGCTGTTGAGCATCCCCGGCGCAACCACCTACCCTACCACCATTGACTACACCGCTTACGTGGATTACCTGGGTGGGGTGGCCGCCCTCGGCCCGGACGCCATCGAGGTCTGGAATGAGATGAACATTGACTTCGAGTGGCCGGCCGGCCAGATTGACCCGGTTTCCTATCTCAACAATATGCTGGCCCCTGCTTACAACCGGATCAAGGCGGTCAATCCGAACATCATGGTCATTAGCGGCGCGCCGGCTCCCACTGGCTATGACAACGGCACCAACGCCTGGGCCGACGACCGCTACATGGCTGGCCTGGCGGCGGCCGGAGGCGGCAATTACATGGATTGTGTGGGGGCGCACTACAACGCTGGAGCTACCTCACCTTACGACACGTCGGGCCACCCGGCCGCTTACCACTATAGCTGGTACTTCCAGCCCACGATGGACGTGTATTACAACGCCTTTGGCGGCAGCAAACGGGTCTGCTGGACTGAGCTAGGTTATCTCTCTGGCGAGGACTTTGGCAGCGTACCGTCCCGCTTCTCCTGGGCGGCCAACACCAGCGTCGCCGAACACGCCCAATGGCTGTCGGAGGCCGCCAGCCTCTCCTCCAGTACGGGCAAAGTGCGGCTGATGATCGTCTTCAACGTGGACTTCACCCTGTGGGGCGACGATCCCCAGGCCGGCTATGCGATCATCCGGCCGGACGGCAGTTGCCCCGCCTGCGGCACGTTGGGGGCGGTCATGGGGGGCTAGGCTAGACATTATTCAACCACTCACCCTCACCCCCTACCCCCTCTCCCTGGCAGGGAGAGGGGAGGCGTTCGTCCCCTCTCCCTTTGAGGGAGAGGGTTAGGGTGAGGGTGGGGCTGGCTGAGTCAATACCGCCCTATAACGAAAAAGCCCCCTTGCGGGGGCACTAGCAGAACCTACATCCGCCACTACAAACGGGTTTCGTCCTGCATCTTCTTACACAGTACCACATTTCCGGAGTTTGTCAATCATACCATGATGCAATTCAGACATCTTCTTCGTTTCCCTGCTCTTGTTCTCTTTCTCTTTCTCGTCGCCTGCGGCCGTGCGGCCGCCCCAGACACCCCGCCCACTGTGGCTGAAGAACCAACCCAAATGCCTACGCCCACCCTGGCCCCGCCGGTGCTGGTGGTGGAGCCCACAGCCGCGCCGACTGACACCGCCCCGGCCGCTCCCGAAGCCGCCGCGCCCGAATCGGCCGCCCCCACTGGCCCCTGGCCGGCCGACGCTTTTGGTTACGGCGTCCAATCGCACGCCACAGTGGGCGACCCCAGGTACGCGATGGAGGTGATCCGCAACCAACTCCACCTGGATTGGGTCAAGGTGCAATTGGAGTGGCCGGTCGTGCAGCCGGATCCGGCTACCTTCCAATGGTTCTTCTACGATGGAGTGGTGGCGGAGGCCAATGCCCAGGGCTTGCGCCTACTGTTCAGCGTCGTCGGCGCGCCAGCCTGGACGCGGGCCAGCGGCACACTCAATGGCCCGCCCGACGATTTCAACCAGTACGCCACCTTCCTCAGCCAACTGCTAGAACATTACCCCGGCCAGATTGACGCCATCGAGGTCTGGAATGAGCAAAACCTGGATCGGGAGTGGACGACGGCCGAAGGTCTCAGCCCGGCCGCTTACGTCAACTTCCTCTCCCTGGCCTACCAGACCATCGAGGCCCACGATCCCAACGTCATCGTCATCAGCGGAGCGTTGGCCCCCACCGGCGTTCACGACCGGGTAACGGCCATGGACGACTTCATCTACCTGGACGAAATGCTGGCGGCCGGGCTATTGAACGTCGCCGATTGTGTGGGCGCGCATCACAACGGTTACAACATTGGGCCGGACGTGGCTTTCGACCAGACCGGACAAACGGCCGAAGCCGCTACCGCTTTCTTCCGCGGCCCCTTCGATAACCTGGATCACAGTTGGAGCTTCAAGACCACCCTGGACACCTATGCCCAGAAGGTGCAGGCGGTTGACCCGGCCAAGAAGTTGTGCGTGACCGAATTTGGCTGGGCCAGCAGCGAGGGATACGACACCTACCCCGAAGGCTTTGGCTTCGCCCTGGACAACACCCTGGACGAGCAGGCCCAATACATTGTGCAGGCTTTCCAGCAGATGCGCGATTCCGGCCAGGTGTGGCTGGCCTTCCTCTTTAACTTCGACTTTGGCAACAAGGGTAATGGCCCCACCGACGACACGGTTCCCTATAGTCTGGTAGACATTAACGGCGCGCCCCGGCCGGCCTTCACGGCCGTCGCCAATATGGATAAGTCTCGCTAAAAGCCAGTAGGTCACGCTTTTAGCTTGACCAGATCGTAGGTCACGCTTTTAGCTTGACCAAAGACGGTCAAGTTGAAAACGTGACCTACGGTTTTAGGTGAGATAGTCGCGTAGGGTCTTACTGCGGGAGGGGTGGCGGAGCTTGCGGAGGGCTTTGGCTTCGATCTGGCGGATGCGCTCACGGGTCACGCCAAACTTCTTGCCCACCTCTTCCAGGGTGTGATCCTGGCCGTCGGTCAGGCCAAAGCGCATCTCCAACACCTCCCTTTCGCGGTCACTCAAGAAGCCCAGGACATTGTGGACTTGCTCGCGGAGCAACTGCTTGGCCGCCGCGTCCACCGGCTCCACCACTGTTTCGTCCTCGATGAAGTCCCCCAATTGGGTAGACTCCTCCTGGCCCACCGGCAAATCCAGGGACATCGGTTCTTGTGAGATGCGGAGGATGTTGCGAATCTTACCGGCCGCCAGCCGCCACTTCCGGTAAAGCAGGGGGTCCAGATATTCGGGTGTGCCGCCGGTGGCCCGAATACCGGCCGTCTCCTCCGGCGTCAGGTAGTCCAGTTCCAGAGCCAGTTCTTCGACGGTGGGTTCGCGGCCGAAAGCCTGCACCAGGTCCCGTTGAGCGCGGATAATTTTGTTGATGGTTTCCACCATGTGGACGGGGATGCGGATGGTGCGGGCCTGGTCGGCGATAGCCCGGCTGACCGCCTGGCGAATCCACCAGGTGGCGTAGGTGCTGAACTTAAAGCCTTTGGTGTGGTCAAACTTCTCCACCGCCCGCAGCAGCCCCACGTTGCCCTCCTGGATCAAGTCCAGGAAATGGATGCCGCGCCCCATGTATCGCTTGGCGACGCTGACCACCAGGCGCAAATTAGCGCGGGTCAGGCTATCTTTAGCGTCTTCGGCCTGGCGGTAGATGAAAATCTCATTGTATTTGAGGGTCGAGTCATCCTGGGTGAGCCACTGGCTAAAGGTCTCGGCCGGGGGCAAAACACCCTCCCTGGCGTAATAGGCCATCATCCTATCTGACAGAGCCTCCGGCAACAAGTAGAAAGCCGTAAAGACGTTAAACACACTGCGCGAAAGGTCGGCCCAGCGGTCAATCTGTGTCCACTCCCCTTCATTCAGGTATTGGTACAAGTAAGAAGGAGTGTTCATCTGCCAGCCGTCGCGCAATTGCTGGGCTTCGCGGCCGATGAAACCCAGGTCTGGTAGAGGCATTTGGGCGGCCTGGCCCGCTTCGATAGCCCGCTCCCAATTCTGGCGCAGAAATTCCAGGTCGGCCGCCAGCGTTTTCTTATAAGGCTTTTCTCCCTCACATTCGGCCACGACCTTGCGGCTGAGTTGCTCCAGGACGGTGGCCGCGCCCAACTGGGTGGAGAGCCAGATTTCCTGTTCGGGGGCCAGCAGAGGTACCTGCCCAATGTCCTTGAGATAGGTATGAACAGGGTCTTCCTCGATGTCTACGACGTCGTAATAAGCCTCTTCCTCGCCAGCCTCGCCCTCTTCTTCCAGCTCGATGGTTTCTGCTTCTTCGGCCAGGTCTTCGGCTTCCTCGCCGGCGGGCGAGACGATGCGAATACGCAGCCTTTGTAGCCGGTCGTAGAGTTGTTCAGCCTGCTCCTCGTCGGCCGTCGCCAGGAACGCCTGTATCTCCGCCTCGTCAATTTTACGCGAGCGGCGGGCCTTCTTGATTAACTCCTCGATGTCCAGAGGAGCTTCTGTCTCGATGTCCTCTTCTTCAACTTCTGGCTCGTCTAGCTCTTCGAAGTCCATAGTTATCAATCGTTGAAAGTTGAAAGTTAAAGGTTGAAGGTTATCCAATTTTCAACCTTCAACTTTTAACCTTTAACCTTAAACCCTCTGAGGGCCCCTCTGGCCCGGTCGAGGGCCGCCAGCGTTTGGCTCAATTGCCGGGTCTGCTGGCGACAGAGGTCAATGGTCTCCGCGTCGCCTTGCCCCTGCGCTTCTTGAGAAAGGCGGCGCACATCTTCCACAAGCCCCTTGACCCGTTCGTAGCGCCAATCCAGAATAGACAAAACCAACGTGTCCGGTAAACGCTCCAATTCCGCTTCACTGGCTTTGGACAGGCTGAGTAGGTATTGTACCCGGCCGGCCAGCGATTCATCTAAACTATCCCACATTTCTTCACTAGAGGCAATGGTCTGGCGGTTCAACTGGGCGCGCAGATGACGCAGAATCAATTTGTCTTCGGCCGTGGCAAAATCCGCTTCTGTGACCACCGGCTGCTGGCTGCGTAGAAGCCGTTGGTCAACCTGGGTCACGAGCTGGGGATAGCTGAAGCATTGGCGCAAATAATTGGCCTGGCGCGAGCCATTTTGGATTTTGGATTTTGGATTTTGGATTTTGGATGGGTTGTCCGCCAGTGGTTGGCGGTCGTCCGCCGGCCGTCGCCGCTCGCCGGCCGTTAATCGCAAAGCCCGCTCGTCAACCCGCAGGGCGCGGGCCAACTGTTGGCGGTAATGCTCCCGCTCCACCGGGTCGGCTACGTCGGCGATGAGCGGAAGTATCTGGTGGGCGGCGGCCGACTTCGCTTTGGCGTCGTTCAGGTCAAGGTTACTCGTCACCACCCCAATCACGTACTCGACAACCGGCTTGGCTTGCTTGAGCAGAGGCAGCCAGGCGGCCGGCTCGTTGCGAATGAGCTTGTCCGGGTCGTGGCCTTCGGGCAACGTGACCACCCGAATATCGGCTTCCAGGCGGCTTTCGTGGCGCACCAGCCCCCGCGCATCAAAGCCGGTGTCCGCTTCCCGATCCAGCGTCTCGCGGGCCACTTCCAGGCTACGGAGGGTGGCTTTGGCTCCGGCCGCGTCGGCGTCCAGAGCCAGGACAAAGGCTTTCGTGAATCGCTTGAGCAGGCGCAACTGGCTTTCGGTGAGGGCGGTGCCCATCTGGGCCACCACGTTGCGATAGCCAGCCTGCCAGGCTTGCATCACGTCCATGTACCCCTCGACGATGACCGCCTGATGACTCTCGCGCACGTGGCGTTTAGCCAGGTCGAGGCCATAGAGAAGGCGGCCCTTGTCAAAGACGGGGGTCTGCGGCGAGTTGAGGTATTTGGGCAAACCATCCGGGTCGAGGGTGCGCGCGCCAAAGCCGACCACCCGGCCGTTCACGTCACGAATCGGGATCATCAGCCGGTGGCGGAAGCGGTCGTAACGGCTGTCGGTATCTTCGTTGTGGATGAGCAGCCCGGCCGCCATCAAGTCGTCCTGGCTAAAACCTTGCATGGTGAAGTGGCTGCGGCCGGCGTCCCACTGGTTGAGGGCGTAGCCCAGCTTGAAGGTGGCGATGGTTTCTTCGGTTAGCTGGCGGCCGGCCAGATAGCGACGGGCGTGTTCGGCCTGGGGGGCGTAGAGGAGCAGTTGGTGGAAGTAGTCGGCGGCCGTCGTCAGTAAATCGCCTAGCCTATCTTCCACGGCTTGCTGGGCCTTGTCGGCCGGCCGTCGCTCTTCCAGGGTGACCCCGGCGCGGCCGGCCAGGTGAACCAGAGCCTCCTTGAAGTCCCAGCCTTCCTTTTTCATCACGAAGGAAAAGAGGTCGCCGCCCTCGGCGCAGGCCCCGAAGCAGCGCCACGTCTGCGAATCGGGGAAGACGACGAAGGAAGGAGTACGGGTGTTGGGGTGGAAAGGGCAAAAGCCAGTGTAGGAACGGCCGGATTTCCGCAGCGGCAGGTATTCCCCTACAATGTCCACAATATCCAACCGGCTCTTGATTTCTTCAGAGATCGTCGCCATTGCTGTCACCTGGTGGATGCGGCTCGTCGGCCGCAGGGGAATTATACCTGATCCATAGCCAACGTTCTAGCCGCATGTCCGAACATCAACCGCAGACGTAGCATGGTAGGTCACGCTTTTAGCTTGACCAGCGGCGGTCAAGTTGAAAACGTGACCTGCAATGTTCGTGCCAATTTGCTAAAACGTAACGCGGCGTTAGACAATACCCGCTGTCTACGCTATACTTTTCATAATCACCCATAACTAGACTATCTGAGTTGGCCGGCCGCGTCATCATAGTAGGTAAGAAAAGGTAACTGCTTTGACAATGTTAGATTTCTTATGCCTATCGCCCTGTGATTGAAATCACAGGCTGAAACAGAGGAAACACGTTGAAACGTGTTGTAGGCAGCCCTCTGAAACCTGTTTTGACAGGTTTACGGTCATTAGACACCCAATTCATTGGGTGGCGTCCGGAGGTAGCGAATTTAACCTTGTCAAACTGCTCACCCTCTCTGGCTATGGCCGATCGCAGCCGCACCGGCCAGTGGTCAGCCAGCCAAACGGCCGGTTAGCAGGTCAGGTAATCATGTCTCTACACCAACTCGAACAATTCATCAACGGCCGTCCCCGCGTGCGCTTAGGCGAACTCCCCACTCCTTTAATCCGGTTAGAGAGACTCTCCCGCCAGTTGGGCGTGGAACTGTGGCTGAAGCGCGACGAACTCAGTGGCGTGGCCCTGGGCGGCAACAAGACGCGCAAGATGGAGTTTATCTTGGCCGAGGCCATCAGCCAGGGCTATCAGGACGTGCTGACCGTCGGCCCGGTCACCTCCAACCATACCATGATGACCGCCATGGCCTGCCGCCGGCTGGGGCTGCGCTGCCATTGCCTGGTGGTCGGCCGCCCACCCGATTACTACGAAGGCAACATCCTCTTGTTGAAATACATGGGCGCCAATCTATTTTACGCCCCACTCGATTTGGTAAATCCAGACCCGGCCGAATACGCCCAGGCTTTTACCCTCTTTGCCCAGAAACAGGCTGAATACAACGCCTATATGATCCCCCCAGGCGGCACCATGCCGGCCGGCGAGTTGGGCTACATGAACGCCATCCTGGAAATCGCCCACCAATGCCAGGGCGACTTGCCCTTCGACGCCATTTTCGTAGCCTACGGCACGGGCGGCACCAGCACGGGCCTCCTGTTGGGCCAGGCGGTGGCCGGCTTTCACGTTCCGCTCTACGCCGTCGCAGTCAATAGCCGTGAGGCGGCCGCGAAGTTGCGCGAGCAAGACCTGACCAGCCTCTTTGACTTGATGGCCGCCGAATTGGGCTTGGACTTGGCCCAACGGCCGCCCATCCACGAACTCTTTGGCTACGCCGAAACGGGCTACGCCATCCCGACGGCCGGCGGCCAGGCGGCCATTGAATTGTTAGCCAGAGCAGAGGGCTACTTACTCGACCCCGTTTACACCGCCAAAGCCTTTGACGGAATGTTAGACCTCGTGCAAAAGGGTCAGCTACCCCCCGCCAGCCGCCTCCTCTTCCTCCACACCGGCGGCCTCTCCATGACCCCCATCGGCCAACGATAAGAGTTGCCGGGATTAGGGGATAGGGGGATAAGAACTTTTCCTAAATCCCCTCATCCCCTCATCCCGGCCGAAAGTTACTGGTTCATCCAGGCATCGCTGCCGGCCGGCAGGTTCGGCTGCAAGATGAACAACCCCTGCTCGATACCGCTAACAATGACGATGCCACTCTCAAAGAACGGGTAGTTGCCCCAGGCCCCGTTAAAGCTGGGGCTGTTGTTGCTGGGATAGATGTCGAAATAGGCCACCTCGGTCGAAGGCGGCTGGATGATCCGCAAGCCAGCCCGGTAGTTGGATTGGTAGATGTAGACGCCATTGACGTATTGGTTGTGGTCAATGGCCGGGTTGGCCGCCGTATACGACCCCCGCAGCCGGATATTCTCCAGGTCAGTCGTCCAAAAATAGCGCGTGCGGGTATTGTGACCGAAGAAGGACTCGTCCAGTTCATCGTCCATGACAAACAGACGGTGATTGGGGGTCAGCCAGCCCTGGTGCGTGTAACCAGAACCAGAATAACCCTGGCGATCCAACTGCACCGGCGCGCTCTTGTTGGTCACGTCCACGACGGTCACGGTATCTTCATTGGAAGCGAAGCAGATTTCGTCGCCCTGGTGTTGGGTGTCCGGGCCATTGTAAATCACGCACTGCGTTTCGTGGGTGTAGCCATCGCCGCTGTAGCAGCCGGCGAAGGTGGGGGCCAGGGGGTTTTGGATATTGACTATATGCAGGCCAGCGTTGCAAGTGCTGGTACCGACGGCGTAAGCGTAGCCCGTGTCGTAGTTGATGGTCACGGTGTGCGCGCTGCCAAAGCCCGAATAATGGGCGTCTTCGGTAAAAGTAACGGGCGGATTACTGACGTTCCGCAGGCGAGTCAAATCAAAGACCTGCATCCCGTGATTGCCGTTCAGGTCAGAAACGATGAAGGCGTAATCGTTGTAGGTATCCACGTCGCGCCAGCTCGAAGTCCCACTGGAGCTTGGCAGGTTGCCCAGGTAAACGGGATTGACCGGGTCGGTGATGTCTACAAAGGCCGTACCATTGCTGCGGGTCATCAAGGCATATTCCTTGCCGTCCAGCGAATCCGTCCAGCCCCAGATGTCCGCCCCATTGCCGCCGCCAATGGAGCTAAGGGGCAGGAAGGCCATCAAGTCCACGTTGTTGCAGGGGTATTCGCCGGCGAAGCCGCCCACGCAAGGCACTTCGGCCAGGGGAGCCAGATCCATGGCCGGCTGCTGGTCGGCTAGAAAACGTTCCATGGAGCGAGTGAGCTTGGGGTTCTGGGATTCCTGCATCCCGGCCCAAACCTGGTTAGCCAGCAGAGCAGCCAGCAACAAACAGAGACCAAACACGAGAAACGAGAGGCGCCGGTGGCGGCGAAAGAGGGGTTTCATAGAGGTTCTCCTTAAATGATGAACGTTTTTGGTGGGCGCGGAGGTAGCGCGAACGCCCACAGTATAAGGGAATTTCGGCTGGATGTAAAGGCGTGAAACGTGAAACGTGAAGCATTCTTTTCACGTTTCACCTTTCACGTTTCAATTTCCGACCTCCCCGATCCGCAGAGAACCTAACAGGTAGTGGCCCTGATCGTCCCGGCCGTCATTCGCCAGGTTAATCGGCCGCCCCGTGCGCGTGTCCACGATAGCTACCCGTAAGGTATACTGACCAGGGGAGACCGTCAGCCCAGGCCCCAGGCGGGCGCGGACACGCTGTTCCGGCGGCTCGCCCGGCAGCGGATCGGCCGGTAGCCAACCGCTAATCCCCGCATCCAGCAGCCAGGCCTGAACCACCGCGCCATCGGCCGCCACCAGGTACAGCCGCAACTCAAAGTATTGGCCCATCTTGGGGTATGGCGGCGCGTAGCCCTGGTTGACCCAGGTCATGCGGAAGTCAAAGGCTTCGCCGGGGGCGGCCACGGCCGGGAAGGTGGCCTCCGTAAAGGCCAACTGGTAGCCCACCCCAGCCAATAACGCCACCAGGTCGTCCTGGGCGATGGCCCCTGGTGCCACGTCATGCGCCAACGAAGCGTGGGTGCGCTGCAACAGGTCGGCCGCCTCCTCTAAAAACTCCTCGCTATCCGCTTCGTCCGGGCAGAACTCGTAAACAATGGGGGCGTAGGGCCAGGTCTCATCCACCAGGTCGCCAATCTTGTCCAGGAGGGTGTCGGCGTGGCGGGCCGACCCCAGGCAATCGTGGCGGATACCCACGTCCGGCCGCCGCTCGGCCACGTACCGGCTCGATTGCTGGATACCGGCGAAGGGCATCAGCAGTTGAGTGGAGTGGAAGCCGGGGTAACTGTAGGAGACCGTTTGCCACTCGCCCCACTCATCGCGACATTCAATTGTGCCTGCGCCGCCGATGAACGTATCGGCCAGGCGTTGGCGGGCCTGGTAGTCCAGGTAATACTCCCGGGTGTCGGTCTGCTCTTGCCAACTCCACTCGTTGTAATTGCCATAACCAGAGATGTCTATAAAGGCAATGTGCGGATGGCCGTCGTACTTCTGGCGCATGGCCTCCACGAAGCGGCCCCACTCCGCCTGGTAGACGCAGTTGCTATAATCCACTTCGCCGTTGTCCAGGATGGCCGCCCCCTTGTCCAGCACCCAATCCGGCACACGATGGCCGCCCTCCCAGGGGCTAGACATGGTGTAGAGACGAAAGGAGAATTGCTTGCCCTCGGCCGCCGCCTGCTGCAAGTCCGCGTCCACCGCCGACCAATCGTATACCCCCTCGACCGGGTTCTGCTCGCGCCAGCCATACTGCGGCCGGCGGTAAGCCACCGTTTCCGGCAGAAGGGGAGAACGGCCGCCCGCCGGCCCCTGCCAGCCAATCCCCGGATTCGCCAGGTAATCGTCCAGGACACCTGGCGCGGAATAGGCAATCAGGCGACCGGCCGCCGGCCGCGAGGCGAACAACGGCCGCCACACCAGGGCCAACAGCCCCACCATCACGACTAAGCTACCGAGGATCAGGGAACTGGCGCGTCTTCTCACGGAGCGGGGTTATACCACCGGCCGTTGGATGAGGCAATACAGGGACATGCGTGTTTAGAGAATGACCGCCGACCGCCGACGGCCGGCTGCTGCGTGAAACGTGAAAAGAGGTACGCTCACGCATCACGTTTCACGTTTCACGCCCCACCCCGTATAATCTCTCTGGCTCTACCGGATCCGACGGGATTTTAGCGAGGAGTAAGCACCCCCAGGTGCGGCCCGTAGAGCAGACCGGCTTACTATAACGAGCTCGCTACGAAAGCGAAGAATCTTGACCAGTTCGCCATCATTACGAATATGTGTTCGTGTGACTTGTTTTGTCCGAGGGGTGGCAAGCACGAAGTGAGGTTGAGGCGAAAGTATCATAAGAGGAAGTAATATCGGAACTGATGTTCAGAGACCTATCCTATCAGGTGAAAAAGGATACACTCATTCACGTAACGGTTCAGGATTAACTACCGGCTGCCCACCGTCTATCCGTTGCCAGGGTGGGCTGGACGAACCGGCAACTGAGGATGCCTTACTCCTCCTTCTGCAATGCCTGAAAAGCGGCCGTTGCTTCTGGCGACATACGAGTCACGGTGAGCATCACGTTAGGTTTGTTCACCATCCACAACCAGGCCGGGTTAAGCCAGAAACCGGACACGACTGACGATTCCACCCGCTCATCATCCTCGGTAGCCACCAATTCGTATTGGTTATCCTCACCCAGCCGGTAGAAAGCAGCCCAGTGGAAACCAGGGCGGGAGTCTATGATCCAGTATTCGGCTACACCACCCTGGGCGTATTCACGAAACTTCGTGTCTCGATCCCGCCGCACGCTATCACGGGAGATAATCTCTACAATCAAGTCTGGCGGGCCACTTAATCGATCCGAAGTCAAACGATGCAGATTTTCCTTTTTTAAGAAGAATATATCTGGTTCTCGACTCGGCCCACCCCGCCATAACTTGACTTCAAAAGGCGCGCTTTGCACTTTACCCAGACCCAACAACTCCACGTAATCACCCAGGAGCCTGTGTAGAAAATCCCATATCGTCTGATGCTCATCTTTCGCTGGCATGAATACGATTACCTCCCCGTCCACCCATTCGGCGTGAACGTCCTCGTCGCACCATTGCAGATACTCCTCGTAGGTCATGGTCAAGGCCGTAGGAGCGGCCGTTTTTTCGATGATGGGAGCAACCATGGTTTTACCTCCGCGTAGGTCACGTTGCCAACTTGACCGCCTCTGGTCAAGCTAAAAGCATGACCTACTCTGTTCCAAACATCGGTACCGTAGCAAAGTCGGCCGCCGTCAACTCCGGTTGGTCGGCCGTGCTGGGGGTGAAGGCACTCAGCCACTCCTCCTGCTTACCTTCCTCCGGCCAGACCAGATCCATAACCCGCGTGTGGTTGGTCGCCCCCTCTGGCGCGCCGCCCACCCGCCACTGCTCGGCCGCCGGTAATACGTCGCGCACGCGCATCACCCCGCCACTGGGGAAGCCTTCTTGACTCATCACGACGGCCGCGTACTGCCAGGCGGCCGGGTCGTCGCCCAGGATAGCCTTCGGCACGCGCACCGTCACCTTCTGCTGGCCGGAATCGGCCAGGGTGAAGAACTCACTGGCCCCGGCGATCTTCTCCGGGCCGCTATCGGCCGGGGTGAAGATGCCCGGCTCCCAGCCCTCGACGGTAATGGCGAAGTCCCAGGCGAAGCCTTCCTGCAAGGCCAGGTTGCGGCCGGGCAGCATGGCTACCCCGCCCACGCCGTCACCATCCACGTCAATGTAAACGTCGAAGGTGTGAATAGCCACTCCGTTGGGGCTGCCCCAGGGATTCTCCACCGGGCCATTCATCGTAAAGCGGAAGACGATGTTTTCCTCGTCGTAGCCCACCTGGAAATTAGCGATGTCGTAAGAGCCGTTAGAGAAAACAGCGTCGGTGGGATAGGTGTACGTGCCGGGGCCATGGTCGTCGCCGGTGGGGTCGGTCACGTCCAGCACAATCGTCGTCGTACCCAGGTCGGGGACGCCAATGACGGCCGGACCTGTCCCCGGCAGTTGGGCGGCGTCCACCAATCTTACCAGGTCGCCGGTAGTCAGGGGTTGGCTGTAGATGGCCCGCAGGCTGATGCGGTCGCCCACGTCGGCGTTGCCCAGGACGGGAATCGGAACCGCCACTTCCAACTGGCTCTCGCCCAACGCCCACAGGATAGCCGCCTCGGTCTCGCCGGCCGTCACCGTCAAACTAAACACGCCTGGGGCCAGCAATCCATCGCCTGTCAGGCTGTGGCTGGCCTCCCACTCGCCGTCGCCCTGGGCCGCGTAAAAGGCCACGCCAATCAGTTGGCCGCCCACCAACTGGAACTCCAGCAGCCGGTTGGCCGGGAAGCCCAGCACCGTTCCGCCCAGGCTGAAGTTGCTGAACGGCCCGCCGCCAGGCACGCTCAAGTACAGTTGCAGGCTATCTGTCCCCTGCACGGTGAGGTTGGCCCAGGGCGCGGCGGCCGTCACCCCCAGGTACAGGTTCTTACTGTCAAAGCCGTAGGCGATGCTGCTAAAGATGGGCTGGGCGGCGGCCATGACCCCACCCGAAGCATTGTAGAGAGCGGCGGCGGCCCATTCCTCCTCGTCCAACACGCCGTCCAGGGTGGGGGCGATGGGGCCGGTAGCGGCGCGGTCGGCCGTCACCGCCTGCTGCGGAATCACCGGCACATCCAGGAAGGTCGGCGGGGCTTCATTCAGGGCCAGGTAGACCTCCTTGAGCGTGTCGCGGAACTGCCGGTCGAACGATTCGTCATCGCCGGAGTTCTGGTCGGCCCCATACCACCAGAACCAGTCCGACCCTTCGGCGATGTACATGAGCGTCTGGGCCTGGGCCAGCGCTTCCGGGCTGGTCTGGCGCACCCCATTCTCGTACTTGCGGAGCAGGTCGCGGGTAGTCGCCAGGTAATCCCAGGCGCGGTTCTCTTCATCCTCGCCAATCCAGGTGGAGAAATCATGGCCAATCCAGGAGCCGGCCCACAAGTCGTCAATCGTGGGCTGGTCGGGGGCAATTGCCAGGAACTCCGTCGGGGTGACGGTGCGGATGAGCGGGTCTTCGCTCAAGCGTTGGTAGAGGCTGTGCAGAAACTCCTTGCCGTCGTTATCGTAATGCTCCCAGGCGTTCTCGCCGTCCAGGATGACCGAGACCAGGTGGGGGCCAGTCGCCCCGCTTTCCAGGAGTTGGTCGCGGATGGCGTGGATGCGGTTGACGAAATCGGTCGCCGCTACCTCCCCCGGTAGTCCGGAGTAGGTGAAGCCTACCTTGTCGCTGATGACCACGTCGCGGAAGACCATGGCTACCGGGTCGCCCGCGCCGCCCTGGACGTAGTACGGCCGGTAGAGGGTGTCGGCCTCGTTGACTGTCTCATTAGGGTCACGGGTGAAGCTCCCCAGGCCCAGGCTGTTCGCCAGCACACCTTCGTCCGAGGCCATCCACTGGATGCCGTTGCGGGCGACCATGCTGACAATTTCCTCAGCCACCGAGCCTTCGGCCGGCCACATGCCACGCGGCGGGCGGCCGAAATGCTCCTGGTACAACTCTACGCCCAATTCCAGGTGCTTCAAGGCGTCCTCGCCATAGACAAACTTCTGCTCCGGCAGTTCCAGC
Organism: Chloroflexota bacterium; assembly: GCA_040751925.1. Lineage (GTDB taxonomy): Bacteria > Chloroflexota > Anaerolineae > Promineifilales > Promineifilaceae > JBFMFT01. The sequence goes on along the minus strand of JBFMFT010000028.1, from coordinate 3,208 downwards.
CCCGGCAGGGCTTCCAGAGCCAGATCGGTGCTGACCAGTAAGGGCAGGATGGGGTGGGCGAAGGGGGTCATGGTCACTTCGATTTGCCCGGTGTCCTGTAGCTCCTTGTGGACAGGGATAACCTGCTGGACGAGGCGCAAATGCTCGGCGAAGAGAACAGCCTTGTCCGCCTCGCTATACCCCTGCCCTTTGGCGACCAGGCCGGCCAGCGGCTCCTCGGCCAGCCAGTCGGGGTCGGTCCAGCCCAGGTTAAAAAGCACCTGCAAATCCAGGTAATCCTGGGTTTCGTACACGTCAATCGCGCTCTCGCTGCTGTCTCGCTTGACCAATAGCTCCTGGTAGCGAGGGAAGCGGGCGATGATTTTGCGGTTGATGTCGAAGAAGCGATCCAGGATGAACTGCTTTTGCTCGTCGGTCAATTGGCCGGCCGCTACCTCTGAGTAGACCCAATAGAGGTCTTTGGCCCCGGCCGCCAGGTCGTCCAGTTGGCGAATCAGGCTGGGAGTAATGTTGAAGGTGACGTGGACGTTGGGATATTGGGCGACGGTGGTCGCCATGTCCACGTAATCTTTGGTGGCGTGGACGCGCACCCAGGGCTTGCTATAGATGCCCGTCTCCGGGTCCTTGAAGTAGACCGGCTGGTGCTGGTGCCAGATGATGGCGAGATAGATGGGTTCTTCGGCCGCTACACCGCCTGGTTCAGTGACGACTTCGGCCGTCGGCGCGGGCGGTGGCTCAGTGGCGGCCGGGGTGGGTGTGGCCGGCGGCCGGGAACAACCCATAATCCAGAGAATGAGAATAGATAAGACAGCTAACTTACGCATGGTTATCTCCTAGTCAAGACACCCTCACCCCTGCCCCCTCTCCCTAAGAGGGAGAGGGGAATGATGCTCCCATTATAACCTGTAGTCGGCCGAGTGTGGTACAATCCGTTAGGCTTTTTTTATTGACGCCACCCCAACTCTCCTTTACCATTTGCTGCTGCGGATAGGAAGGGTAGGCTGTGTCCTCTACTCTGCCATATGAAGTAATTAGGCTGTGGTATGCCGTCTAATTAGAGTTTGTCCACCACAGATAAAGCTACGCCGGAGCTACAATGTTTGGCAAAATACTACGATCATTAGATCCCATTCTTGCAATAGGGGTAGTGCTCTCAGTCGCTGTGGCAATCATTTTGGTCTTAACTGGGCAGGACCAAGCCACGAGTCTCCTTATAGGTCTTGCAGTTACAGCGATCACTCTTTTAATAGACGTATTAGCAAGGCTGAAAAACAGCGAACAAAGGATTGTTGAAGCAATCGAATTGGGGGAGGCATTGTCAAGTGACCCGCGCCTCTTTGGGGTAATCCGGCAGATAGCCCAAGATTATCGTGCAGTGAAACAGTTAGCATTTGATCATTTCTCACTGAGAGCGGATGATGCTCTATTGGAATGCAGGGAAGTTATTCACCACTTGGTTGAGGGGCGAATGACTGTAAGCACCCAGAGTAAGTACACTTACGGCTTCACTGGTATTAATACAGCTACCCATGGCATCAAAGCAGTAGCATATGCGGATATTGCTTGGTGGAGGTCGAATCCAGGAGAGACTTATATGCTCTTAAACATCGAAGCAGCAAAGCGAGGTGTAGATATCATTCGAGTGTGGATTTTCAACAAGGATGCCTTGGCAGGCTATAAGGATGTAATCGAGCGCCAAAAACAGGCTGATATACAGACATACGTTGCCACCCCCGACCAGATACCGAGCGATTTTCTGGAAGATTACATGGTTGTAGACGAGCGTGTCCTTGTAAAACTTGAATTGACTTTACATGGGCAATCTAAAGCCGAATTGATTTCTATAAACCCGATTGAAGTAGATAAAGCGCTGAGCAACTTCGATGGGATCTTGCGATATGCCACGCCATTTGATACCTTCTTTGCAATCAATACGTAGAGGGCTAGCTAATACCGGGTTGCAGGCGACAGTGCTCCGCTGCGCTTCGCAACGCGACTGAACCCGAGCGTTTGACCGCTTCAGATACCGTTTAGTGTGCAATCCGTGAGGTTTTTATGAAACAGCCTTGGGTGAAAGAACGTCATCAGTGGATATTAGAACAGAGACAAGCCAGAAAACTTCATGCGGCCGTTGAAGATAGGCTCACTAAACTTGTAAGCAAAATAGCTCCCGATTACCATCCCATAAAGGAGCCCGTTGGGCTTGCTGGGGGCAGAAACGATTTGATGTTATTCGAGTTCAGCGGGAGAAAAATCCTGTTTGAGATTTTCGCAACACGGAGCCAAGTTTCGCGTGACTTGCGAATACTCGACAAAACTGATGCTGACGTAAAAATCGCGATCATAATAGATAAGGAAGTAGACGCCTCAGTTTTCGAAGCATTTGTAAAGGAAAGCCCTGAAGACAATTATCCATTTCTATTTATAGGCGAACTCTTTGAGGAGCCCCCTGTAATTTGCACTCTAAAGCTCCGAGAACTGATTCTAGGCGATGAAGAAGCGAAATTCTTGAGAATGCTTCAGGCAAAGATTCCCAAGGAGGATTTCTTTAGCGTATGTCGAAAGGAAGGAATAGAAGTTCTAATACGGGACGATATTCAGTCGGGAAACATAACCTTCGTAAAAGTGTTCACCACTTTGGTGCTAGACAAGTGTTTGAAGTATGGGGTGGCAAAAGACCGTGTTAAGAATCTTGGTCAATGGCTTTCAAATGAAGGGCTCATGAAGCATATCTTGCGAAAGGTAAGCGCTGGTATGAATGTTATCCTTTTCACCGATTTCGTAGAGAATTTTTCGGTGTATGGCGACATGGAACTTGCCGATTGGATTCGCGCCACCTATTTATTTCCTCAGCCGTTTGTCATCATGTCCTTGAATGCTGTTATTTCAGAGATAGACGAAAAATACCTCAAGGGCGATAAGAAAATATTGGCAGGGCAGGAACCCCAAATATATCTAGGGTCGTCTCAAGTTTACGAAACCAAGCGTGGAAGAATGGTTGTTTGCTCTTTGCCCAAAGAGACAAACTCAATCATAGTACTTCCGCCAATGAGCAATGCTAAAGACCCCAACGACTACCGGCAAATGATTCAAGTTATGCCGTCTGGGCCTGTCTTATTTAAGTTGTCATCCGATGAACACGAGGCTTAGATAACCCGCCAGTACCAGCGTGTAGGTGACGGGGCTGTAGCCTACACAAAAACGACGG
>JBFMFT010000279.1:0-7202 GCA_040751925.1 Chloroflexota bacterium | reverse complement strand
CACCGAAGCCCCTACGCCGGAACCGGCGATGGGCGAGCCGCTAAAGATAGGCGTCTTGTCTGACCTATCGGGCGGCCTGGCCCTGTTCGGTAATGAGATGTGGAACGGTCTACAAATCGGCTTCGGCTATGCCACTGATGGAACCATGATGGCCGGTAACCGCCCGATTGAACTGATCATCCGCGACGACACCAGCGACGTGGACGCCGGGGCGGCAGCGGCCCGCGAGTTGATTGAATCGGAAGGGGTGGAAATCCTCATTGGCAACACCAGTTCTGGGGTGGCGGCGCAGGTGCAGCAAATCGCCGCCGAGAACGAAATCGTCTACTTTGCCGCCCCGGCCGCTTCCCACGACATCACCGGCAAGAACTGGAATGAGTATACCTTCCGCGTCTGCCGTGACTCGGCCCAGGACGCGCTGACCATTGCCGGTTGGGCTTTGGCGAACGTAGGCAGCAACTACGTTATCCTGGCGGAAGACTACGCTTTTGGTCAGGCGACGGCGGCCGGTTTCCAGGCGGTCTTTGGAGCCCAGGGTGGCACTTTCCTGACCGAGCAGCCCATCTTCGCCCCAAGCGACACGACCGACTTCACCCCATACATCCAGCAAATCCTGGAGGCGCAGCCGGATGGCCTGATCCTAATTTGGGCTACCAACACGTCAGGCACGATCCTGTTTGAGCAGTTGACCAGCCAGGGTGTGACCGGTACGATCCCCTTCATTACCGGCTTTTCTTCCAACGACCTGACGAAACTGCTGGATCCTGGCAACGTTGGCGCGGTTGGCCTGATCGTGTACCATTACAGCTTGCCGCAGACGGCCGCGAATGACTATCTGACGGCCCAGTACATCGAGCAGTTTGCTGGCCCGCCCGACCTGTTCAGCGAGTGTGGCTTTGCCACCGCCCAGGCCGTGGTGGCCGCTCTCAATGCCACCAGCGGCGACACAGACCCGGCCGCCCTTATTGCGGCCCTGGAAGGGCTGACCTTTGACGGGCCAAAAGGCACGTACACCATCCGCGCTGAGGATCACCAGGCTTTGGCTCCTATGTACGTGGTGCGCCTGGCGAACGTGGATGACCCGGACGACAAGTTCTTTGAGTTGGTGGCGGAAGTGTCGGCCGAGGAAGCTGCGCCCCCTTGCGAAGCTCCTGACCGCTGCCAGTAAGCGAAGTCAGAAGTTGAAGGTTGAAAGTTAAAGGTTTTCTAAACTTTCAACCTTCAACCTTCAACTTTCAACCTCCAATCCCCCCATGAGCGACGAGGCCATCATCCTGGAGACTCGTGACTTGACCCGTCATTTTGGCGGCCTCAAGGCGGTGGAGGGCGTCCATCTACAGATACGGGCGGGCCATCTGCACTCCATCATTGGCCCCAATGGGGCGGGCAAGACCACCCTTTTCAATATGCTCAGTGGAGCCTTGAAGCCCACGCGCGGCCGGGTGCTGGTGCGCGGCCAGGACGTGACCGACCAGCCACCCCACCGAACGGCTCACCTGGGCATCGGCCGCTCCTACCAGATCACCAACGTTTTCCCTGGCCTGACCGTGTTGGAGAACGTGCGCCTGGCGGCCCAGGCTTTGGGCCAGGATAACTTTAAGGTCTTCACCCCGGCCGGCCGCTTCACCCGCTACCTGGACAAAGCCCGCGCCGCCCTGGATGAAACGGGCCTGCTGCGGGTAGCGACCTCACCGGCCTTTGCTCTACCCCAGGGCGACAAGCGCAAGCTGGAACTAGCCATTCTGTTGGCCCAAGACCTGGACATCTGGCTGTTGGATGAGCCGACTTCTGGCCTGGCTACTGAGCAAGTGCCGGGGTTTATGGCTCTGGTGGATCGGGTGCGGAAAGCTGGCGGCAAGACGGTGGTGCTGGTGGAGCATAATATGAACGTGGTGATGTCGCTGTCTGACCGGATTTCGGTCATGCACCAGGGGCGCCTGCTGGCCGAAGGCACACCGGCCGAGATTGCGGCCGACCCAATGGTGCAGAAGGCCTACCTGGGTGAGTTGTACGATTTGTCGCCAGCCTGACCACTATATGAGCGCCATTCTGACTATCGAGGGCATCCATACTTTCATCGGCCAGTTGCACATCCTGGAGGGTGTGTCGGTGGAAGTGCCGGCCAACAGCATTACGGTGCTGCTCGGCCGTAATGGGGCGGGCAAGACGACCACCCTGCGTAGTATCATGGGTCTCCATCCACCGGCCCAGGGGGTTATTCGATTTCGGGGGGAAGTCATCAGTGGCAAGCGGCCGTATGACATTGCCCACCTGGGGATCGGCTTTGTGCCGGACTACCGGGCGATCTTCCGGCAACTGACGGTGGCGGAGAACCTGAAAATTGCCGAGCGGCGGCCGGGCGACCTGGCGCGCAAGCAGGAGTTTATCTTCTCTATCTTTCCCGACCTGCGCCGGCTGTACCACTGGCCCGGCGGCCAGCTCTCCGGCGGCCAGCAGCAAATGTTGGCTATTGCGCGCGTTCTGGTGCCAGACAATCACCTTCTCCTGATTGACGAGCCAAGTGAGGGGCTGGCCCCGGTCATCGTCGAACAGATGATGGCGGCTATCCGCCAACTGAGCGGCCAGACGACGGTGCTGCTGGTGGAGCAGAATTTCCTGGTAGCCAGCCGCCTGGCTGACCGTTACACGGTTATTGAAAATGGTCAATCGGTTCACGCCGGGCTGATGGCCGACCTGGCCCAAGATCGGGCTTTGATTACCCGCTATCTGAGTGCGGCTTGAGGTAAGATGAGTACTGTTGCCCCGCCTGCCCTCCGTTCTACAGCTTTTCGCCAGTCCCTCGTCGTGTCGGGGCTGTTTGTCCTGGCCCTGTTGGTGGTCAACTTCCTGTTCTTCCCGCCCGGGACGGTGGCGGTGGTGTTGTTGTCGGGACTGTACCAGGGGATGTTGTTCTTTCTGGTGGCGGCCGGTATGTCCATCGTCTTTGGCCTGCTGGATGTCCTGAATCTGGCCCAGGGTTCTTTTTTTATGTTGGGGGCTTACGCCGGTTTTGCCATTTACGCCGCCTTGCCCGAAGGCGCGCCGATTACCGTGCGCTTTGTGACCGCTCTAGTAGGGGCGACCCTATTCGGCGGCCTGCTGGGGGCGGCGGTGGAGGTGGGTTTATTGCGGCCGCTTTACAGCCGGCCGATTTTCCAGATTGTCCTCACGTTTGGCCTGGCTACGGCGATTAACGAGGTTGTGCGGGCCATCTACGGCCCGGCCGGGCTGGTGCCGATCACACCACCGGCGGCCCTCAATACGACCTTCACCGTGCTGGGCGGACAGTTTGAGACGTATCGCGTCTTCATTATCGCCGTCGGCTTTATGCTCATGGTGGGCATCACGCTGTTGCTGCAACGGACTCGCCTGGGGATCGTGATCCGGGCTGGGGTACAGGATCGGGAGATGGTGGAGGCGTTGGGGATAAACGTGCGGCGGGTCTTTACCCTGGTCTTCGTTCTGGGTACGGCCGTCGCCGCCCTGGGTGGCATGACGGCCGCCCCCTTCCTGGGGGCCTATCCCAGCATGGGCGGCCAGTTTCTCTTGACGGCGGTGATCGTCATCGTGATTGGCGGTATGAGCAGCTACGAAGGCACAGCCATTGCCAGTGTGCTGGTGGGGCTGACACGGGCCACCGCCGAGCAGATTTCTCTGCAATATCTGAATACGCCTGTCTTAGCCAGTGTCTCGATTCTGGTGTTTATGGTGGTTGTGTTGCTCGTGCGGCCGACGGGCCTGTTCGGGAGGGAGTGATCCATGCGCCGTCATCTTTCGGGTAGCCTGCCGGGCTTGCTGGCCCTGCTCCTCTTTGCGCTGATACCCTATTCGCTGGCGGCCGTCACCGGCCAGCCGGAGGAGGGGTTGAGTGGGGTGGCCCGTATCCACAGCGCGGCCGAGTCGGTTTATTGTCAGGAAGGTCTGAACCCGGCGGCTGTCGCCTTGCTGGTCGAGATGGGGCTGATGCTAGGGGCGGTTATCATTGGCGGCCGGCGGCCGGCGGCCGATGGTCAGCGGCCGTTCTTCAGCACGGATGGCTGGCATCTTCTAGCGGTAATGGCCCTGGTCGCCATTCCGTTCGTGATTGCCTGGCGCACCGATTCGTCGGTCTGCCGGCGTGGAGACGCCTTCTTCTGGCAGTCTATCTTCGTGGACGTGTTTATTCTGGCTATCCTCGCCATGAGTTACAACCTGATGTTCGGCTTTACCGGGGTGGTGTCTTTCGGCCACGCCGCCTTCTTTGGTTCAGGAGCCTACCTGGTGGGCCTGTTGATGCTCCACTTGCAATGGCCCTGGTGGACGGCCGTCCTGGCCGCCCTGACGACGGGCGCGTTGATTGCCCTCGTCAAAGGCGTCGTCGGGTTGCGTATTCGCGGCCTCTATTTCGCGCTCTTTACCCTGGCCTTTGCCGAAATCTTCTTTTTGCTGGCCGGCAACCGCATCCTGGTCAACCTGACGGGGGCGGAGGATGGCTTCACTTTTGCCGTACCCGACTGGTTGAACAGCACCAAGAACCGCCTGTTCTTCTATTACCTGACCCTCGTGGCCCTGGTCTTTTCTTTTTGGCTGATACGGCGGCTGGTCCATTCGCCCACCGGCCGGGTCATGGCCGCTCTGCGCGACAACGAAGCCCGCGCCCAGATGCTCGGCTATAACACCTTTTACTTTAAGCTCATCGCCATTGTGTTGGCCGGGGTTATGGCGACCGGGGCGGGGGTGCTACGCGGCCTGGCCTTGAAGGGGGCCAGTCCCAATGTGTTGGGGTTGGACTTCACCATTAACCCGCTCCTGATGACCATCGTCGGCGGCCAGGGGACGTTTGTCGGCCCGGTGGTGGGGGCTTTTGGCTTGCACCTGGTGGAACAAGCCTTGCGCGATACCGTCTTGACCATCGGCGGCCTGGAGGTCAACGTCGGTGAGCGGTGGGCTTTGATCCTGGGCTTGGTCTTTATCCTGAGTGTGCTGGTTTTTCCTTATGGGATCGTGGGTACGTGGCAGCTCAAGGGCTTGCACACGCGGGCTGGCTGGCGACGGCTCCTACGGAGATCCACTGACTTGTCTAATCGCGAATGACGCAAATAGGCGAATGACGTGAATAGAGCTAAATAAACGATTCGCCACATTCGTCTATTCGTCCCATTCGCGATTTTCTGCCTGCGGCCGCTTGGAAGGAGCATCCCTTGATGGAGCAAAATTCAGGAAAAGCGCTGGCGGAGGTCGCGCTTGAGGATTTTGCCGGCGGCCGAGATGGGCAGGCCATCCATGATTTCGACGCGCCGGGGGACTTTATAGCGAGCCAGGTTGGTCTGTAAGTAGCCAAGTAATTCTTCGGCGGTGGCCGTGGCGCCTGGCTTCAGGACGACGCAGGCCAGGCCAACCTCTCCCCACTTCGGGTCGGGGACGCCGAGAACGGCGCACAGGTGGACGGCCGGGTGGCTGTAAAGCACCTTTTCAATCTCCACTGGATAGACGTTTTCCCCACCAGAGATAAACATATCCTTCTTGCGGTCTACAATGGTGAAGTACCATTCCTCGTCATACCTAGCCAGATCGCCGGTGTGGAACCAGCCCTCGGCGTCTATAGCGGCTTGGCTGGCGGCCGGGTCGTTGAAGTAGCCGGAGGAGATACTGGGGCCCTTGAGGACAAGTTCACCGACCTCAGTGGGGCCAAGCGGGCGATTGGCGTCATCCACCACGCGGGCGTCTACGAAGAAGTTGGGACGGCCGATGCTGCCGGCCTTACTAATCGCGTCTTCGGGAGCCAGGGCAAAAATGCCGGGGCCGAACTCGGTCATACCGAAACCTTGCTTGAAACGGATGCCCTTTTCAGTGGCGTATTGCTGCACGAGAGGCACAGGGAGGGGCGCGCCGCCGCTGGTGCAGAAGCGTAGGGAGGTGAGGTTGGCCTGCGGCCAGTTGGCGGCCTGGGTCAACATCTGATACATCGTCGGGACGCCAGCGAAGACGGTGACTCGTTCACGCTCAATCAAATCTAACACCAGGGCTGGGTCGAACTGGCGCAGGAGAATCGTTGTGCCGCCCAGGATGATCTGGGGTAGGGTGTAGACAAAGAGGCCGCCGGTGTGAAAGAGGGGGAAGACGTTCAGGTATACGTCATCGTGATGGAGGTCGTGGACGATGGTGTTGAGTGTGTTCCAGGCAATCATGCGGTGGGAGACCTGGGCGCCTTTGGGCAGGCCGGTCGTGCCGCCGGTGAAAATCAGGGCGGCTATTTCCTCGGCCGTTAGACCTTCGGTGGTCACGGGTGCGGCCGGCGCGCCGCTCAAGGCTGCTTCGTAATTCAAGCAGCCCGCCAGAAGCTGACCATCCATTTGCAAGTAATGGGTCAGGGAAGCAGCCTGGGGGTCGTCGCGGAGGGCCTGGGCGACTTCGGCCAGGTCGCCAGAAAAGATGAGAACGCGGGGAGTCGTTTGGGCCAGGATGCCGGCCAGTTCGCGCCAGTGTAGACGCCAGTTGAGGGCGGTGTGGATGGCCCCCAGCTTGGCGCAGGCGAAAAAGGTGTCCAGGTGTTCGAGGCCGTCGCGGGCGAGGATGGCTACGCGGTCGCCTTTGCCGATGGCGACGGCCGCCCGCAGCCAATTAGCCAGCCGGTTGGCCCGCTCGTTCACTTGAGCGTAGGTCAATCGCCAGGCAGGGTGCTTGCCTGTGTCTACAATGGCTAGTTTGTCGGGTGAATAGATAGCCCGTCGTCCAAGATAGTCGCCGATGTACATACTTAAAGCAATGAACAATTGTCAATGAACAATGAACAATTGGTCATTGACAATTGTTCATTGTTCATTGTTCATTGTCAAACCCACTGCCAGAGGCCGCAGGCCATAGCGATGCCGCCGCCGCTGGCGCAAAAGAGAACCTTGTCGCCGGGCCGCAGTGGACGGCCGTGTTCCAGGGCATCGTCCAGGGCCATGGGCAGGCAGGCCGAGCCGGTATAACCCCATTTATCCATGATCCAGTGCGTTTTAGCCAGGGGTTGGCCCAGAGTGGCCATAGTCTGCTTGATGGTGTTGACGTTGAGTTGGGTGAAGAGAAAGAGGTCAACGTCGTCGAGGGTCAGGCCGGCCTTCGCCACGACCGAGCGTACCAGGCCCGGCCAGTTATCGGCATTGAAGCTGGCCGGAAATTTCTTGACGAACTGGACGTGCGGCCAGGAGGCGCGGGGGGGCAGGGGTGCAGGGGCGCGC
>JBFMFT010000278.1:0-7209 GCA_040751925.1 Chloroflexota bacterium | reverse complement strand
AAAGTAACCAGCCATTCGGCGACCAAACGGGACTTGCCAATACCCGCTTCTCCAGTTACCAGGATTAGACCGCCTTGCTGCTGGCTGGTCAACTGCTGGGTAAAGGTTTGCAGACGGGTTAATTCTTCGCCTCGACCAATCAGGGGGGCGCGCAGCCCCCGTTTACCGGGCAGAAGGCCGGGCCTCTTCTTCTCGACGGAGACGCGATAGGTTTCAACGGGCCCTTGCCGCCCACGCACCTGGATAGGGCCTAGTTTCTCGAACTCGAATAGGGGCTGAGTCAAGAGAAAGGTGTTATGGCTAACCAAGATTGTGCCGGGTTCAGCCAACTCTTCCAGGCGCGAGGCTACGTTGACTACGTCGCCCAGGGCGGTGTATTCTGCCCGAAAGTCAGGGCCGACGCTGCCCACGACGGCCGTGCCGCTGTTGATGCCGATGCGCGCTTGGAGGGCCACTGGGGCCGACCAGACGTTGGCTTGGGCCATCTGCTGTAATCGCTGCTGCATGGTGAGGGCGGCGCGGATGGCGCGCTCTGGATCATTCTCGTGGGCCGTCGGCGCGCCGAAAAGAACCATCAGACCATCGCCCGTGTATTTGTCCACGAAGCCGCCATAGCGCTGGACTTCTTCGACCATGGCCCGCAAGTATAAGTCTACGGCCAGATAAATCTGTTCAGGGTCTGATTTTTCGGCCAGTAAGGTGAATGAACTGAGGTCGGCAAACAGGACAGTGATATTGCGCCGCTCTCCATCGAGGTATTGCTCTGGCACGAGAATTTTGCCCACCAGGTCGCGCACGGCGCTGGCCGGAACCGGTTCGCCCGCTGCTTGTCTGAAGATAGGCGTGCCGCAATGGCCGCAGAACTGTCGTTCGGATGGCTCGTCAACCGGCCGCTGGTGGGCTGAGGGGAGTGGGCCACCGCACCGGCCGCAATAGTAAGATTCCAGGCTGTTGTCGAAGCCGCAACGGGGGCAGGGTAGGGTAAATTCGGCGGCGCACTGCAAACAGAGGCGCAGCCCGGCCGGGTTCTCAAAGTGACAACGAGGACACTTCATAGCTGGTAACCGCCTGGCAAGGATGAGCTAACTTTGGCGGCCAGAAGCAATCACGACCCACTCCAAAGGCCATGGAAACGCACGGTGTGACCACAAGCAGCCTGGTCGAAGTACAGCCAGTCACCAGGGGCCAGTACGCTTTGATTGATACCAGCCTCGAAGGTGCCCTCGTCACAGGGGTAGGTTACGGCGACGTGATAGAGGACCCAGTCGTGTGGCAAGACATTCGTCTGAATCTCAAACTCCGCCCCGGCCGGTCCCCAAACGTGCAGGGGTGTGCCTTCAATGGCCGGGTCTTCCCAACCCCAGCCGGCTCCCACCGAGCCCACAATCAATATCTCTACCAATGAGACAACCAGAAGTGAAATCGCCAGTTTAGTGGGCATACTGCCCTCCTTCTTAATCCATGTCCCTTAAGCTCCGATCTGTCCGATGGCCCCTGGCTTCCCGGCGGAGCTAACCGCCCCAGGGGAAATAGTCGCCCAATACGTCATTGTAACAATAATCCTAACATTGCCCCCACACAATAGTACAAAAGTACCATTGCTGGTACTTTTGTACTATATTTGACTCTGCCAGATTGGGCGAAATAGGCTCGAGGCTGATTGTCAAACCCGCCGCCGCTAGTCGTTGGCTTTGGCAGTTACCATTGATTATGGATACCCAGTTCCAGCCACCCCTCCTGGTTCGCGTCCGGGTTGGGATGCCAGCTGGCGGTGAAGGCGTAGGCGGCCTGAAGACCAGGGATCAGAGCCAGCGCGTCGTAGAAGGCCCCATACACTTCGGCCTTGTAGGCCGCCGTCGCCGGCCGGTTCACGCTAAACTCCCCAATCGCCAAGGGCTTGTCCAGAGCGTGCCGTTGCTGAAACTCCTTGACCTCCGCCACCATCTGAGCTACGGCCGCCGCCGCGTCATTCGTAATCCCCGTGTAGACGTGTTCGACGACCCCATGCACCAGGTCGAAAGCCCCCTCCGCTTTCGCCGCCCCGATAAAAGCGTGCTGCGCCCCAAAGCCGGGTGAGCAGCCGGGAAACCACAAGCGCACGTCCGGCAGGGCTTCACGGTAGCGCTGGCAAAGAGTCTTGAAGACCCGGCCGTACTCCGCCCCATTTTGCCAGCGAAGCCCCAGCCCTTCGATATTCGGCTCGTTCAGCAGGGCAAAGTCCCGCGCCCCCAGGTCATAGAAAGCCCGCACACCCGTAATCGTCTCATTGAAAATAGCCTCGGCATTACCGCCGAAGGCCGGGTCTAACAGTACCCGCACCAGGTTGAAGCGCGGGTGCTTGAAAGCATTGTACCATTGGCTGTTGACGCCGTTGGTGTGGAACTTGGGGGAGAAGCCGGTCTCCTCGAAGACGGCTTTGGCCACCGGCCAATGCCAATCGCTGGCCGGCTGGTCTACCCCAGCCACGAAGGGAGCCAGGGCCGGGCCGTGGTAGGATGAGGGGGTGACAGGGTGAGAGGGTGAGGGGGTGACAACAGTCAAGTCCAGGTAAGGCAAGGGGTCAACCACGTCGGGGATGACGAAGCCACTCAGCCCTTGCCCCACCACTTGGAGGCTAAAGTGAACGTGGTCGCCAGTGGCGTTACCCGTGCGGCCGACCAATCCCAGGGGGTCTTTCTGGGCCACCACCTGGCCGGCCGCCACGTCCACCTGGGCCAGATGGGCGTACCAGGTGAAGTAGGCCAGGTCGCCGTCACTGTGGCGCAAGACGACGTGCTTGCCATAGCCATCCGTCTCCCGCACCCGATCCACCGTGCCGGCAGCCGCCGCCAACACCTTCGACCCGGCCGAGAGGGGAGCGAAATCCACCCCCTCGTGACGGTCATCGCGGACACCGTCGCCATCGTAATCGCGGGGGTCATTCAGGCGGCTGGTCAGCAGATAAGGGCCGCTGAGGGGCATGGTCAGGCGTAGGCGTTGCCCGCCATTGACCACTTCCTTGAAGACAACCTGGACGCCTGGATAATACTGGGCATACCAATCCCGATAGGTCGGCTGTTCGGCCGCCGGGCAGCCATAGATTTCGGCCGTCCGCCGTTCCAGGTCGCCAATCCCCGCGTCGTCAAAGCTCCAGCCAGTGGTGCGCTTGAGACTGAGACCCTGGCGAAAGACCTCAAAAGCCGCTTCGTCAGACAGAGCCGGGTGAATGACCTGGTAAACCCGGTGGTATTGCTGGCGCGGCGTTCCCCTGCCCCCCTGCCCCCCTGCTCCTCCGCTCCCAGGGAGAGGGGCCGTGGGCGTCCAGCGCGGCGAGGGGTGCTGGGCCATCCACTCCGCCAGGTCAGGGGCGGCCGATTGCCAGTTGGCGTTCAGGCCCCCGGTAACGAAGTCACCCAGCGTCCACAAGCAGCCGCCAATGATATTGCTGTGCTGCTGCAGCAACGCCTCGTAGCCCGTTACCTGCTCCACAAACCGCCCAACGCCGACGAAGCCAAAGCCGGCTTCCAGCCCCAGTTCGGTGAGGGCGACGCCGCCGTTCAGCCCCAGGCTACGCAAATAAGCCGCTTCCAGGAGCGGCCGTTCTACGTTTCCATCAAACGGCTGCCCATCGGCCGTCACCAGGTCGCCGCCGTAGGCGTGGCGGCCGTAAATGTGACCGCCGGCAAAGGCCCGCTGGATGTGCGGCACGTAGACCCGTTTCCATACTTCGATGTCCCCCGGCGTCCCCCCCGACAGATTCAAGATGCACAGCCTGAAGCCATCCACCTCGGCCAACTCCATGAGCCGTTCCTCGTAAGCCACGTAGTTGGGCATCACGGCCTCATCGTTGCCGGCCGGTTCATTCTGAGTCGTGTAATAATCGGCCGGGTTCAACAGCCATTTCGCCTTCAACTGTGGATAGAGCGTATCCGCCAGTTGGCGGGCCTGGTCGGGAGTAATGTGATCCATGTTCGCCGGCACATCCTGGTAAACCGTCGTATCCCGATAGATCGTGATAGTATGCCCACCACTCAATTGCCTGGCCTCCACCAATGCGCCACCCTCCGTCGAAAGAATGACGGCCGGTTTGGCCGCGCAGAATTCACCAAATCCATTCCGAGCGCCGGTATTCACGTGTGCGCCTAACTTACTCACGTTTTCCTCCACTGCTGGTACAGTAGATCGAAATGGGGAGCAAGCAACCCCACGTGCGGCCTGGCACGTGGGCGTGCCTCGCTCCTCGATCAATTCGATCTGCTGAGTATGTGTTGCTGCTAACGTAAACGATAGAACGGTCGCATTTACGGCGACCGTCGTTTTTTTCAGGGTAACACGTGGGATTAAACGGGCTGTTTAATCCGACTAAAGTCTGATCGCGCTTCCGACTATCGGCCGTTCCTGACCACTGGCCGGCCGATGTATAATGGCCTCTAAGCCCCCTCGGAGCGAGACGAGGGTGGCTGAAAGAGAGCCTGTGGCCCGACCTAAGTGGGCCGTAGGCTCTTTCTGTTTGGGTCATGCGGAGGCGCAAAGCCACAAAGAGTTCTTCTCTTAGCGACTTTGCAGGAGGCTTCTTTTTTGCACTCCCGGCTATTTGTGGCATAATTTGTCTACAAGCGATTCCTAATTGGTGAGGGATAGTTTAATGGTAGAACAGCGGACTCTGACTCCGTCAGTCGTGGTTCGAATCCACGTCCCTCAGCACAAAGCCACCCTGTTTCGGCGGTGGCTTTTTCATTTCTTGTGTCTGACGCACATATCCTCTTAACCGCCCTGGAAAGCCGCTTGAGCCAGGAAACCGGCCGTCCCGTACAGGCGCGCGACCTACGGCCGTTGGCTGGTGGCGCGTCGCAGGAGATATGGCAATTCGACCTGATGGTGGCGGACGACCATTGGCAAGGGGCGCGCCCGCTCGTCTTGCGCTGGCAGCAGGGTGGCAAGATACAAGCCTCGGCCCTTGACCTGGCTGGAGAATATACCGTTCTGCAAGCTGCTTACGCGGCCGCCGCGCCAGTTCCCCGCCCCTACTGGTATTGGCCGGAGTTGCTCGGACGCCAGGCTTTGCTCATGGAGCGCGTCAATGGGGAGACGATTGGCCGACGAATTGTGACCCGGCCGGAGTTAGCCGCTGCCCGCACCCAACTCCCCCATCAATTGGGGACTGCTCTGGCCGCCATTCACGCCATCCCCTATCGCAATACGCCCTTACAGACGCTCTTGCCTGGCCCAGCGGCCGGCCAGACCCCGGCCCAATTCCGCCTGGCCCAGTTGACGGCCGAGCTAGATCGCCTGGGCGAGCCGCACCCGGCCCTGGAATTGGGCCTACGCTGGCTGCGCCGCCGCGAACCAGAGCCACCGGCCCACCTGGTCGTGCTGCACGGCGATTTTCGCATTGGTAACGTCGTCGTCAACCAGGCCGGGCTGGTTTCTGTCTTGGATTGGGAGTTCAGCCACCTCGGCGATCCGGCCGAAGACCTGGCCTGGCCTCTGCTGCGCGCCTGGCGTTTTGGCCTGGACCACTTACGTTTCGGCGGCTTGAGCGAGCCGGAGCCTTTTTGGCAGGCTTACGAAGCGGCCGGCGGCCGGCCGGTAGACCCTACTCGCGTCTTTTATTGGGAAGTGATGGGCAACGTGGCCTGGGCAGTGGGAGCCTTGAACCAGGCCCACCGCCATCTGTCCGGCCAGCAGCCCAGCCTGGAATTGGCAAGCCTCGGCCGCAAGTGCGCGGAGATGGAATTGGAACTATTGACGTTGATTCAACCACCCTATGCAAGACCGCCCGACCGCCAATGAACTGCTTGAGGCAGTGGTCCAATTTCTGGAGCAAGAAGTCCCCCCCGCCGTCCGGGAGCCGCGCCTGCGTTTTGGCCTGCTCGTTGCCACCAATGTCCTGAAGATCGTCGGCCGCGAAGTGGCGGCCGGTGAGGGGCCCCTCGTCGGGGAGTGGCAAAGGCTCCACCAACTATTGGGCCAGCCGTCACCATCCCCTCGACTAGACGGTGGCGAACTACGGCTGGCTATCGAGCGGCTGAACCAGGAGCTATGCCAGCGCATCCGGGCGGGCGAAGCCGACGAGGGGGAATGGGCGGCGGCCGTCTTCGCTCACACCTGGGCGACAGTGGTAGACAAACTTCGCGTAACGAACCCCCACTATCTTACCCAGACCTGACAGGTTTCTGAAAACCTGTCAGGTCTCATAGCGGAAACAGTCCACTGTGTGGTCATTGACCAACCCGGCCGCCTGCATGAACGCATACGTGATCGTCGAACCCACAAACTTGAAGCCCCGGCGGGTCAGGTCTTTACTCAAGGCATCTGATTCGGCCGTGCGCGCTGGAATCTCTGACAGTGTGCGCCAGGCGTTGACCAGGGGACGGCCGCCCACAAAGCCCCACACGTAAGCGTCGAAGCTGCCAAACTCCTGCTGGACGGCCAGAAAGGCCCGCGCATTCTGGATAGCGGCGGCAATCTTCAAGCGGTTGCGGACAATCCCCGCATCGGCCAGCAGCGCGGCCACCTTCTCCTCGCCATAATTAGCAACCATCTGAGGGTCAAAGTTATCGAAGGCCCGGCGGTAATTCTCCCGCTTCTTCAAGATCGTCAGCCAGTTCAGCCCGGCCTGCGCCCCCTCTAGTATCAGAAGCTCAAACAGCCGCCGGTCATCGTGTACCGGCACACCCCACTCCTGGTCGTGGTAAGCCATCATCAACTCCGTCTGCGCCCACGAGCATCTTGTCATATTACCTCCGCCAGAAATCTCGATCACGTCTTTGTCACACCCGTTGATTCCGCCTTCAAGTCGCGCAGCAGCCGGCCGAAGGCCTGCTGGTAAGCGTCGTGCTCCTTCCACTGGCGAAAGTCGCCAATGTGTCGCGTTCGTAGATGCGCCGCCCAACCTCCTGATACTTTCTCCTTGTCCAGAATCATATCGTCCAGGCGCACGGGGAAGAGAACCGGCCGCCCCCACTCCAACTCTTTCTGCATCGCCGTCTCCACCTCGTGCTGCACCCACCGGCTGTTGAGCGACGCTTCCGAAAGTACCAGCAAGAGCTTGTCATGCAGCCGCACTGCTTCTTCCAGCCCTGTGCGAACGGTCTGGCCGACCTTCAAGTCTTCGGGGGCGAACCAGCAGCGCACGTTGTTCCCTTGTAGATCATTGTAAAGCCGTTCGGCAAAGTCGCGGTTCTTCTCAGAGTAGCTGATAAAGCACGAGTAATACTCAATCGCCCG
>JBFMFT010000277.1:0-7231 GCA_040751925.1 Chloroflexota bacterium | reverse complement strand
TGGGGGCCAGGCGGGTGGCCTGCTGCCAGGATTCTATCGCCTCGCGCAGCGCGTGGTTCTTCAACTGCATTTCGCCCATGGCCAGATAGGTCTGGCCGGCCTCGGCCAGTTGACCCAGGCGTTGCTGGAGGTCGGCTACCGGCCGCAAATAGACCACGTCGCCCTGGGTGTAGCGGGCGGCCAGTTTGTAGTTTTCCAGGGCCTTGTTCAACTGGCCTGTTTCGGTGTAGGCCAGGGCCAGGCCGGTGTAGGCGGCCGGCTCCGCGGGCATTTCGCGCACAGCCAGCAGGAATTGCTGGATCGCCTCGTCCCAGCGCTGCTCCCAACTGTAGGAATGGCCCTTTTGCAGGGCCTCGTCAAATTTGGCGCGGCTGTGTGCCACAAGTTCCTTGAGGACGCCATAGGCCATAGCTATGGCCTATGGCCTATGGCGTATTCTCCAACCCGTTCTGGGACCAACAATTCAACCAGGATGGCCTTTTGGGCGTGCAGGCGGTTTTCGGCCTGGGGGAAGAGGACGGAGTTTGGCCCGTCGGCCACTTCGTCGGTGATCTCTTCGCCGCGATGGGCCGGTAGACAGTGCATGACCAGGCAATCCGGCCGTGCCTGGGCCACCAATTGCTGGTTAATCTGGTAAGGTGGAAAGGCCCGCAGGCGGGCGGCCGTCTCTTCTTCCTGCCCCATGCTCGTCCATACGTCGGTGTAGATCACGTCGGCGTCGGCGACGGCGGCGATAGGGTCTTCAGAGGCTTCCATCTGCTGCCCGGCCGAGAGGCGGAAGGTAGCGGCCAGTTCCAGGTCGGCCGCCGGTAGGGTGTAGCCTGGCGGCGAGGCAATGGCGAAGTTCATGCCCACTTTCATCGCTCCGAACAAGAGGGAGCGGGCCACGTTGTTGCCGTCGCCCACGTAGGCCACTTTTAGCCCGGCCAGCCGGCCGCGCTGTTCCAGAATGGTAAAAAGGTCAGCTAAAGCCTGGCAGGGATGGTTGTAGTCGGACAGGCCATTGATGACCGGCACGCTGGCGTATTGGGCCAATTGCAGGATGTGGTCGTGAGCGAAGACGCGGGCCATAATGGCCTGCACGTAGCCGGACAAGACGCGGGCCACGTCGGGGACGCTCTCGCGGCTGCCCATTTTGATCTCGGCCGGCGAGAGGTAGAGGGCGTGGCCGCCCAGGTGATTCATCGCCATCTCAAAGGAGACGCGGGTGCGTAGAGAGGGCTTCTGGAAGACCATGGCCAGGCTCTTGTGGGCCAGCAGGGGCGGGTTGCCTCCCTGCTGCCACTCGGCTTTCAACCGCCGGGCTAGTTCCAGGAGGTGTTGGATTTCGTCAGGTGTCAAATCAGCCAGAGAAAGGAAGTGCTTCATCGTCTGTAATCACTATTCAGTGGTCATTGGATAGGGCATGATGCGTCATTCCCCTGGCTGACAAGTATACCACAGGGCTGATCAAACGTGAAACGCCCGATACTCCTATCAAACCCCGTAGGTTTCGGAAAACCTACGGGGTTTAACGCATGGCGATTTGTTGTATCCCCTTTTGACCTATGGTAAGATAGCAATGGCAGAGGGGGCGGCTGGAATGTGTGTGTCGTAAACCGTAGACCGCCGAGGTAGTTTGGTGACAATGAGAATCCTGCAATCACGCTCAATTCTGATTCCTGCTATTGCTTTTGTGGCCGGTCTGGTCATTGGCTGGTTTGTCATTGGTTGGGGAGTTTGGCCCGTTGAGTTCACCGGGGCCGGCCCTCAGCATTTGCACCCCGAAGACCAGGCCAATTATTTACGCAACCTGGCCGACCTGTTTGCCTTTGATGGCAACCAGGATCGCGTGCGCCAGGCCCTGGGTCTCTGGCCGGAAGCCGACCAGGCCATCTGCGCCCTGGCCGGTACGTCCTTTGACCCGGCCGACGTGGCCCGGCTGACGGCTCTGGCGGCCGTCCTGAATGGGGTGGGTTGCGCGCCGGGGGCGGCCGGTACACTTCCCCAGCCACAAGAGCAGGGTCGTAGCTGGCTGCCGATTATCATTGGCCTCTCTGTGCTGCTGCTGGGCCTTCTAGTCGGCATCTACCTGCTTCTCAGCCGGAGAGGAGTGGTGACCCAGGCGCGGCCGGCCACGCGGCGAGCCGAGGTAGTGGCCGGCGAGGGGGCGGCCACCCCCCCAGCACGTGGTTTGGAGGCTACGCCAGTCGCCCATTTCGAGACAACTTACGTGCGGGGCAACGACGCCTACGACGACTCTTTCAGCATTGAAAATGCTAACGGCGACTTCCTGGGCGAATGTGGCGTGGGTGTGTCCGAAGCAATGGGCATGGACGTTCCCCGCAACGTGACGGCCTTTGAGGTGTGGCTGTTTGACAAAAACGACATCCGCACGATAACGAAGGTGATCATGAGCGACGCCGCCTACTTTGACGACGCGCTCAAGGCCAAACTGGCCCCGAAGGGGGAGCCGGTGTTGGCCCGGCCGGGCGAGACGATTGCCCTGGAAACGGCCACTTTGATCGTCAATGCCCACATTAGCGAATTAGAATACAGCAGTGGGGTCTCGCCGGCCGGCAGCGCCTTCGAGCGGTTCACGGTTGAATTGTCGGCCTGGGTCAAACCGGGTGGGGCGAGTGAACAGACGGTGGCGGCCGAGGAGACGACGGAGATACTAGACTTCTAGGAGGGTGCGTACGGCCGGAAGAGCCAGAAAGGCGGCTCGTAGCTCCAGGTCGCTCGTACAATGGCTAATGTAGTGGACAACGTCTCGACCGCGCCGCCGCCACTGTTCAGCTTGTATTGGGTTACCCCGCTCCTGCTCTAGTGTGACCAGATCATTCAAGATGCGCCAGAGAGCCAGGCGGCCGTTGAGTTCCTCGGCCTCCGCTTGGGCTTCGAGCAAAATGGAGTGGGCCTCGTCCGGCCGTCCCAGGCGCGCCAATGCCTGCGCCCGCAATCGAAGCAGTTGGGCCTTGAAGGGGCGGGCTGCCAATGACTTTAGCCATTGAAGACCTGATTCGGTAATAGCTAACACCTTGTTTAGTTCGCCCAGACCGAGGGCTGTCATCGCGTCGGCCAGAGGCACAAGCCAGAAGACATCTACGTCCAACGATTCTGGATCCAAGGTGGCCTGAATGGTGGCGAAGGCCTCGGCCGCGTTGTTGTTCTCGACGTGTAGCATCGCCAGAATGGCCTGGCAATACAGTTGCCCTTCCTGGCTATCTGCACTCAAACTCAACGCTTCCTGAGCCAGGGGCAACCCCCTTTCCACCATTCCCAATTCACCGTAGGCGCGGGCCAGCATGATCCGCGACCAGACAGAGGCGATAAAGAAGTTTGCTTTTAGAGCCATGGCCTGGCATTCGATGAAAGCCTGGACCCCGTCATCAATTTGACCTTGCTCCAGGTAAATCAGTCCGACAGTCATCAGACTGTAGGCTTGTCCCCAGGCGCTATCAATACGACGGCTCAATTGCAGCGCTTCCTGACCGAACTGTAGAGCCTCTTCGTATTGACCCAGAATAAAAAGCATGAGGGAGTAACTGGTCAAGCTGTCGGCTAACATGGGCAGGTTGTTCAGTTCACGCCAGAGGTGATCGGCTTCCTTCAGAGCGGCCAACGCATCTTCTGTGCGGCCGACGTTCGCGTAAGGGCGTGAAATATCGTGCAGAACATAGGCTAGTTCCCGACGCAAATTGTGTTGGCGGGCAATGGTCAGGGCCTGCTCGCCATAGCTGATGGCCTGGCGCACACTCAAGCGGCCGAAAATCATCAGGAGCATCAGATTCCACAGCGCACTGGCTTCCGCGCGGTAGTCACCTAGTTCGCGGGCCAGCATCAGAGCCCGCTCCGAAAGCATTCTGCCTTGCGGCACGTCGAACTTAGAGGTAAAAGTGGAGTGAATGGTCGCCCAGGGGAGGATGGCGGCCAACTCAAGGGGGCGGTTGCCCGACTGGCGGGCCAGACCTTCCAGTTCCTGGTAATTGGCCTGGGCCGCGTCGTAGTCACCGCTATATTCCATGGTGCGACCACGCCGGGTGTACAGGTAGCTAAGTTGTTCGGTCGTTATGGTTACACTCCGCGCCAGTTCAATGGCGCGGGAGTAGTGCATGATGGCTTCCTGGTTGGCATAGAGGCGAGCGGCCTCATCACCGGCTTTGATACTATATTTCAAGGCCCGTTCCTTGTCGCCCGCTTCGTAGAAATGGTAGGCCAGCCGGAAGGCTTCTTGCTCGACGCGCTCGCCAAACAGGGTTTCCATGGCCAGGCCGACCTGGCGGTGGAGGGCCCGGCGACGACGATGGATAATGGAGTCATAAACGGCGTCGCGGGTCAATTCGTGGCGAAAGAGATAGGTTAGTTCGGGCAGACGGGTTGCCTCCCGAATGAGCTCCAGGCGTTGCAGCAGGCTCAACTGCCGGTCCAGGGCCATGGCTGCGTCTGAGACCAGCTTGAGAACACGGTAGTGGAAGGAACGACCGATAACGGCCGCCATTTCCAGGGTGCGGCGCGTCTCCTTCTCCAGCCGGTCAAGGCGAGCCACGAGCAAAGCCTGCAAATTATCGGGAATGGCAATGTCCTCAACTTCCCTGGCTACACGCCAGGTAACCTGACCGTCTATCTCATGGCGCACCAGGGCTCCGCTCTCGATCAGCTCGCGTGCCACCTCTTCGACAAAGAAGGGATTGCCCTCTGCCTTCCGCAGAATGAGTTGGTGCAGCTTCGGGGGCAGGTCGGCCACTGCCAGCAGGCTATCTACCAGGGTGTCACTTTCTTCGTTGGTCAACGGGCGCAGGACGATTTCTGTGTAACGGTGCGGATAGTCCGTTTCAGCCCGTTGCTTCACCTGCCAGGCTGGTGACTGGCGTTCCGGCCGGAAGGCGCATAAGAACAGGGTCGGCCTTTCGTCCGTCAAGGGGAAGAGGTGTAACAGCAGGTCAATGGAAGCCATGTCGGCCCAGTGCAAGTCATCAAAGACCAGGACGGCTGGCTGGTGGCCGGCCGCCTCTTGCCAGAACTGGTACATGGACTCGAAAAGCTCTCGCTTCAGGGCTTCCCCCTCCACCTGGGTACCCTCTGCTTCGCGGCTGAGACCCAGCGCCACCTCAACGGCCCGTTGTGGTTCGGTTGCCAGGCCAGGGGCTAACTCGGCCAACCGGCTGGCAAGCCTCTGGCGGGCAACTTCTGGCGAATCGCTTTCCTTGCCCCCGCACAGACGACGTAGATGCTGCTGGAAAAGGCCATACGGCCGGGTGGCCTCGTAGGCAATCCCCCGGCTTTCCACGCGCAGAAGGTCGGCCGTATGCCACTCCTCGATCAGTCGGCTCTTGCCGAGTCCGGCCTCGCCAATCAGGCAGACAATTTGCCCACGTCCCTGGCGCAAATCGGCCAGGCAGCGGTTAAATGTCTCCATCTCCTGCGCCCGGCCGACCAGGGGCGCGGACAGCCCTTCGATACCCCGTAACCGGCCTGTTTGCTCTTTGCGGCCAGTCACCCGGTAAGCCATCACCGGCTCACTCTTACCTTTCACCTGGATTTCGCCGAGGGGTATACAGTCAAAGAGCGGGGAAACCAGTTTGTAGGTGTCAGGGGCGACCTGCAAAGTGCCTGGGGCGGCCGTCTGCTCCATGCGCGCGGCCAGGTTCACGGCATCACCCATGGCCGTGTATTCAGTCGCCAGTTGGGAGCCAATCTCGCCCACCACGACGGAGCCCGTATTAATTCCCACTCGCACGTTGAAATCCAGGCCATAGTCTTGGCGAACCTGCTCACAGAACGGTTTTATCTCTTCCAGGATGTCCAGCCCGGCGGCGACGGCTCGTTGAGGGTCGTCCTCGTGGGCGGTAGGCGCGCCCAAAAAGGCCAGAATAGCATCACCCATCAGCCGGGCCACCGTTCCCTCGTAGTGATGGACCGGAGCAATCAGGTAATCAAAGGCTACGTCCATCATCTCGGCCCATTCTTCCGGGTCGAGTTGCTCGGCCAGGGCTGTGGAATTGGTTACGTCGCAAAAGAGGATGGTGACAACGCGCCGTTCCGATTGGCGTTCCGGCCGGGCCTCACCGGAGCGCGGTAGCGGGGCCAAGCGATGACTCTTGGATGGGCCCTCTGGGATATTGGGTGTATCAGCCATGCCTGTTCAGAATTCCGGCAAGAAACTGACTAAATGATCAGCGACTCGTCAGCGTAGCACCACAGCCAATCTTCGCCCGGCTCAAAGGACTGTACAATCGGGTGGCCGGTCAGGAGGTAGTGATTTGAGGCGTGCCGGTTTTTGGAAAGGTCGCAGCAGCCCACGTGACCGCAAGTGAGACACAAGCGCAGATGTACCCAACTTTCGCCAGCCGCCAGACATTCCTGGCAGCCGGCCGCTCCAGGGGCAACGGCCGCTACCTGATCCAGATGCTTACAAGGTAGCCCCTCCACCACCTGGCGGTCAGCCAGACGTGGTATTACCTTCTCCATGAACAGCGCCGCCTCTTCATTCATCATTCCACCATATCCCCTTCCAACGGGTAGCCCGCCGCCTCCCATTCCTGGAGGCCGCCGGCGAAGCGGCGGACATTCTTATAACCAGCCTTGACCAGACTGTAATAAGCGGCCACGCTGGCGATGCAGTCCAAGCCGGAACAATAGACGACGATCTCCTCGTCAATACCAAGAGTTTTGGTCGCTTCTTCTGGCGTATTGAAGCGAATGGAACCGGGGATGCGCTTGGCTCGAAAGGCCCACTCCCCCAGAGCATTCACCAGCTTGAAGTTGTCTCCTCGATCTAATTTCTCTTTTAGTTCCTCACGGCCGATCAACTGTATAGCCATATTTCTCCTTAATAGACGCGGATCAGCAGGATTAGCGGATATTTGCGTCAAGCTCGCTGGTAGGGATTAAATAGCCGCTCCCATTCGTCCAGGGCATAGCGGTCGGTCATGCCGGCAAGGTAATCCACCACCACCCGCTCTACCGGCAGGTCGGCCAGCCGTTCCTGAGTCTTGGTGGGCAACATACGCGGTTCTTTGACGTAAGCGTTGAATAACTCCGAGATGAAACGCTCGGCTTTGGCCTGCATTCGCATCACCCGGTAATGGCGGTACATCCGTTGGTAGAGAAAATTCTTGAGCGGCCGGGTCATGGCCGCTACCTCCTCCGAATAGGACACGACGTTGCCGGAATGAAGCTGCACCGCGTCGGGCGAGTTTAGATGGTGGTGGCTCAACTGGGCGTCGGTGGTGGTGATCACGTCCGTCAC
>JBFMFT010000276.1:0-7240 GCA_040751925.1 Chloroflexota bacterium | reverse complement strand
CCAACCCCAGGGCGTGACCGAGTTCGTGGGCGGCCACCGTGACCATGTCCACGTTGCGCGTCGAACTATTCACCCACCGCTCGTCGTCGTCGAAGTGCAGGAAGACCGTGACTTCCTCAAAGGGATTGGGGAAGCTGGCGTGGGCCAATACCCCGCCGGGGCCATCAAAGGGGTCGCCGTCGCCGTGTTCACCCTCCGCCCAGCCGATCTCGATGTCGGCCGCCTGGCGGTCATTCGTTTCCGCAAAAGTCAGAGGTGTCTGAGCGGCCCACAGGGCCAACGCCTGGCGCACCACCTCTTGCTCCTCGTCGCCGGGCAGGGCGGCCGTGCTGTTAATAAAGAAATAGGTCAGGTCTAGCTTCGGCCACTTAGAAATGGCCCGGAACTCCTCCAGGGAGTCGCTGGCCGCCTCCGGGTCTGGCAGGTTGTCGTAGCGGTAAGCCACTTCCCCGACCGCCAGTTGGTCTCCGGCCGGGGTGGTAGCGGCCGGCTCCTTGCCCGCGCAAGCCAGGAGAGCGGCCGCCAGGCTCAAGAGACCAACCATAAGCAATAGAACGCGGATAAACGCGGATGAACGCAGATTTTTAGTGACAGTGGTGGTCCCGCTCATGTAAACTCCTTGCCTCTATCCAACCAGAAACCAGGTTTTCCCAAAAAACCTGGTTTCTACCCCATCTCGGCCAAAGCAAAAGGCGGGCCAGGCAACCGCCCAGCCCGCCTGATCATTCTATCCTATCAACGCCACGTGTCACGTGTCACGTTTCACGCCGCGCCCATTCCGCTTTACGGGGTAATCTCCGACATCAACTCCGCTTGCAGTTCATTGGCCGTTTCGGTCAGGGTATCCAGGGTCGCCTGAATATCCGCGCCCTGCATAATCTCGTTGAAAGCAGCCTCGGCCGCGTCGCGCACCGCCTGGTAGGAGATGAGCTGCGGCTCGTAGTAGCTATAGGGCAACAAAGCCAACGCCTGCCCCCACTGCGGGTTCTCGGTCACGTAGTCGGCCAGGAACGCTTCGGTGCCCTTGCGGGTGGGGAAGTAACCGCTGATTTGGTCCCAACGAGCCTGAATCTCTGGCGAGGTGAACCACTTGATGAAGAGCCAGCCAGCCAACTGCTGCTCCGGCGAGGTGTTGGTGATCATGATGTCGCCGCCGTAGATGTTCTGCACGGGATCGGCCGTCGTATGGGGGATAGCCGTCACACCCCACACGTCGGGTTCACGGCCGGCTTCTTCGGCCACTGTGGCCACGTCGCCAGCGTAGAAGGGGATACCAGAGCTAGAACCCTGGGTGAAGATAGCCCGGCGGGCGGCAAACTCAGGATTGGGGAAGCCTTCGGTGAACAAGTAGGCGCAACCATCGTCGTAAAGCTGCTTCAAGAAGGTCATGGCGTCAATAGTCGCCTGGCTGTTGTAGACGTAGCCCGACCCGTCCTCGGTCAGAACGTCGCCGCCAAAGGCGTAGGTCCAGGCGGCCGTCCCCGAGGCATCCTCGCGCAGAATGTAGCCGCCGGTGCCGTCGCCATTGGCCTCGGCCGCCGCGCAAGCCATCTCGCGGAACTCATCGGGTGTGGTGGGCGGGCCAGAAAAGCCCAGTTCTTCTAGCCAGGTCTGGTTGTAGTACAAGACTTCCATCGAACGGTTAGGCGGGAAGCCAAGCCGCTGGTTGCCGAAGACCGGGTGGATGCTCTGGTTGAAGAAGCTCTCGTAGAAATCAGCCTGTTCCTCGGCCGTCAGGCCCCAGTAGGGGTCATTGAGGAAGGGATTGAGGTCAACCAGGCCGTTGTTGAGCATATAGAAGGCCTGGTCGTTTTGGTAGCCCACCACCAGGGCGGCCGGCTGCTCACCGGCGGCGATGCTGGCGTTCACCTTGTCGCGGATGTCGTTGTAGCTGCCCTGATTCTGGGCCTCGACGGTAATCCCGCAGGCATTCGTCTCGTTGAACTCGGCTATCAGGGGCAGCATATTCTCCTCACGGCTGCCGCTGTGGTTGTGCCACCAGACGACGGCCTGGCCGCGTGGGTCAACGCCGGCCAGGGGGCCTTCGGTGACGGGCGCGCAGGGGTCCATTTCGGCCGTCGCCTCTTCAACTGGTTCGGCCGTCGCCTCTTCGACTGATTCGGCCATTGGCTGCTCCAACTGCTCGGCCACCTGGGTAGCGGCCGCTTCCACCGTCGGGGCGATTTGGGTAGCCGCCGCTTCCAGGGTGGGGGCCACCTGGGTGGCCGCCTGCTCCACCTGCGAGGCGTCGCAGGCCGCCAGAGCCAACGTAAACACAACAAGCACCACGATTAACCAAGATGTTTTGCGTAACATGATCTTCTCCTCTGTAGGTTTTTGCGCGATTGGCTTTACCAATCGCCAATTACTTTATCCCTTTAGACCCGTTGTGGCAATACCTTCGGTAAATTGCCGTTGAGTAAAGAAATACATCACGATAATGGGCAGGATGGTAATGACCGATCCAGCCATTTGCAAATGAATCTGCGCGCCGGCTTCGTCCAGGAAAGCTAACAAGCCGTAGGAGATCGGCCGCCAATCCGGCGTCGTGGTGACCAGGATCGGCCAGGCCAGGGCGTTCCAGGAGGCGATGAAACCGAAGAGAACTATTGTGACCAGGGCGGCGCGAGAGAGCGGCAAGACCACCTGTAACAGATAGCGTACGTGGCCGGCCCCGTCAATCTGGGCGGAATCCCACAAGTCGTTGGGGATTTGCTGGAAGAATTGACGCAGCATCAGAATGCCAAACGCGCCGGCCATGAAAGGGATGGTCTGGGCCGGCCAACTGTTAATCCAGGGAATGGGACCGATGCGACCCAACCAGGAAACG
The DNA here is from genome assembly GCA_040751925.1 of Chloroflexota bacterium. GTDB lineage: Bacteria > Chloroflexota > Anaerolineae > Promineifilales > Promineifilaceae > JBFMFT01. The sequence continues at coordinate 4,410 of JBFMFT010000276.1, read as the reverse complement.
GTGATGAAATTAGGTACCCAGGTCACCGCCTCTGGCAACATCAGGGTTGCCAGGAGCAGAGTGAACAGCAGGTTCTTGGCCGGAAATTCCATGCGGGCAAAGGCGTAAGCGGCCAGGGTGCTGAAGACCAGTTGCCCACCTACGGTGATAAAGGTGATCTTGACACTGTTCCAGAAGTAAAGGGAGAACTGGGCGTCCTCCCAGGCCTCCACGTAATTGCTCCACTGGGGCGTACTGGGCAACAAGGCCCGGCCGGTGGCCTCCGTCAGATTCATCAGGGAAACGCTGATACAGTAGAGGAAGGGCAGCAGGGCCACGGCCGCCCCGATGAACAGGATCACGTAGCCCACCAGCCGCCACCCGTCCACGTGCCGCGACTGGGGATGAAGGATTGTCGGAGCCGCCGATGGCGCGGCCGTCATCGCTCTAGCCATAGAATACCCTCTTGCTGGCGATCCGGTTGTTGATGACCGTCAGGATCAGAATAATGATAAGCAGCAGAATAGCCAGGGCCGAAGCGTAGCCGTAACGGGTGTCGCGCTTGAAGGCGTCAAAGATGACGATACTGGCTGTGTCGGTCGTGCCGAGGGCGGCCGCTTCGCGCAAGACGTAGATGTGGTTGAAAGCCTTGAACGTGCCAATCGTCGCCCACAGCGACAGGAAGTAGAGGGTGGGTGACAATAAGGGCAACGTGACGTGGCGGAACTGCGCCCAACGGCCGGCCCCGTCAATCGAGGCGGCTTCGTATAATTCCCCTGGGATGCTGCCCAAACCGGCCAAAAACATTACTGTGTCGAAGCCGACGAAAGTCCAGATACCGTAGAAAATGATGACCACCAGGGAAAGGCTAGGCCCGGCCGCCCAATCGGGTAAGGTGACATTTGCCCCCGCCAGGATTTGGAAAACGCCCGTTGGTTCGGTCAGCCACTTCAACGGCTCGATTCCCACCAGTCCCAACAAGCCATTGACCGGGCCATTGTCGCGGCTGGAAAAAAGGATGCGGAAAACGGCCGCCGTGCCGACAAAGGGCGTAATGTAGGGCAGGAAATAGATCATGCGGAAGAGGCCCTTGCCCTTGATATTCTGGAATAACAGTGTCGCCAGCAGCAGGGAGATGGCAAACTGGAAGGGGATTGTGCCAACCGCGTAATAAACCGTGACCACCAACCCCTGCCACCAATCCTTGTCGCCGGCGGCTACCGCACGCGGCAGTTCGCCAATCAAGACCCACGCTCCCACGCTCAAAACGATGGCCGCGCCCAGGCGCAGCAAGGTGCTGACCATAGAAGTACGGTGGCTGGCGCTGCGCCAGAGCCACCAGGATAGCAATAGGAGGACGAACCCCGCGCTGATGGTCAAGACCTGTGACCAGATAGCCAGGGGTTGCCCTTCGGCCAGAGCCAGAATGTAAGCGGCCTGAATCTGATCCCAGGTGAGCCAACTGAGCCCGGCCGCGCCTAGCAACAGCAGGAACGTTTGGACGGCCGCCCCGTAGTAGGTACCACGGCGGTCACCACCCGACAGGTAGCGGCTGACTAGATAAGCCAGGACGAAACCGGCCGCCAGCCCAATCAAGGCTATGCGCCAGGCGTTTTGTACGGCCGGGGCGCGCCACGACTCGCCGATCAATTGGATGAAAAGCTGGCGGGTGTTCTCCTGTCCCCGCATCTTGTCGGGGATGCCCAATAGTTCGGGCAGCAGCACAAAGACAAAGCGAGTCAACAGGGCCAGTCCGGCCGCCGTCACTGCCCCCGGCAGCAGCCAGGCCCAGGGTCTTTCCTCGTATTTTCTGGCTGTTTGGCGCATGGCGGACAGGGCGCGGCCGGCCAGAAAAACGAACGTTAAGGCGATCCAGAAGGCCAGGACGTAGGCCAGGTTTTCCATCGCCTTGACGTAGTTGCCCAGGCCGTCATACGTGCCGAGAACTTTGTTTAACCCCTTCAGGGTGCTTTCGTAGGCCGAAAAGGCCAGGGGGAAGAGGCCAAAGACGAAGATGATCAGAAAAGCCGGGGCCAGAAACAGGTAGGCGATGAGGCTTTCCTGTAACCGGCGTCCCTGGCGGCCGGCGAATAACCGGCTGCCCAGGCTGGACGAGGTTTTTTTCAGGGAAGTGCTTTGTGTCGCTATGACCGTATCGTTCAACTTTCCCTCCTCCACGAAAACCAACCGGCCTGACCAGACCGGCCGGGCGACAGCCATCCTACGGCCGGATAGTATATCATGGCTGTTGGGAGGGGCAAACGGGCCACAACCGGCCGGGCGCACGAATTGGTTGTCAGTGGGTTTTGACAGCAGAGTGGGACAAGCTGTAGGACTCAGTTTTAGCTTGCCCGCGCCGGTGTAAGCTATCAGCGTGCGCTACGCCGTTGTCTGACAGCTGGTGCGTAGACCCGGAAGGAGGGAGGAGGAGGGATGGAGGTCAAGGGGGATTGAGGGGCGATGCATCTATTTTTTTTGGAGATTTAATCATCGAGATATGGGGGTGAGGGGGTGTTTTGGGCGTTGTGTGGCTAGATGTGGCGGTCATGGGTGATGTTTAAGTCTGATTTAATCATCGGGAGTGCTGAGTGGTGAGTGATGAGTGATGAGTGATGAGTGATGAGTGATGAGTGGCGAGTGGTGAGTGGTGAGTGGTGAGTAGGAAGTTGGAGTTGGTGTTGTTCTTTTTGGGGTAGTGTAGCACAGGGGGTTAAACAGGCTGTTTAAGTGGGGCAGATGGCGGCCGGGGCGCGATGGGTGTGAAAGGTGAAAAGGGGGAAGGAGAGCCTATTGAAATTCCGTTTGTTAGTGATCTTGGCTATAATGGGGTTGTTCCTGGCCGGTGGGGTGGTGGCCTGGTCAGCCCAGCGTCGGATGGCGGGCAGCGAGGCAACGCTGGCCGGCCGCCTGCGGCGCGAGGCGCAGTGGCTGGTAGAGAGCGGCCCCACCGTCTGGTCGGACGTAGAGCTGGCTTGCGCGCTCCTCCACTTCGCCGACGTTTTCCGCAAGCCGGAGTGGCGGCCGGCCGACCGCTCCTTCTTCTACAACACGACCACTTGCCAGTTGTGGGAGGAGGCCAGGCTGGCCCAAAAGGCCATCCAGGAGTGGCTTGGCCCGCTGGTGGCCGCGCCGCCAGGCTCGGCCGGGCCGCCGGGCGTCACCTGGGAGCCGAGCAGTAGCGTAGAGGGTAGCCGGCCGCCTACGGCTGAAGAGTCGGAGAATTGGCTGCATCGTTGGTTGACACCGCAGTGGCCGGTGGAAGGCAACCAACCGTAGTTGGACGAGGAGGTATGGATGAAACGTGTACTCGTTGTCTTTGTCCTGTTGACCCTGTTCGCCGTTGCCGCCCTGCCCGCGCTGGCCGGCGCAGCAAGCGCGGACAACCTGGCCGCGCCGGGCTGGCGACAGATGTTCCCCACCACCGTTCCCCTTGCGCGCAACGACCACGCCATGGCTTACGACAGCACGCGGGGGGTGGCGGTTCTCTTTGGCGGCACCGATGGCTGGACCGTTTTTGATGATACGTGGGAATGGTCGTCAACCTCCATGTCGTGGTCGCAGAAGTCCCCGGTCCACGTCCCGCCGAGGCGCTACGGCCATGCCATGGTCTACGACGAGGCGCAGGGGGTGGTGGTGCTGTTTGGGGGTAACGGGCCAGGCGTCGGCGACTACATGAATGATACCTACCTCTGGGATGGCAGTGACTGGACCGAAGCGGTGACGGCCGATGCGCCGGAAGGCCGCTGGCTGCACGCCATGGCCTATGACCCCAACCGCCAGGTGGTAGTGTTGCACAGTGGGCAGCAGACCTCTACCCAGGGGCCTTACGGCGACACCTGGGAGTATGCTAACGGGAATTGGGTCGAACAGCAGATTACCAACCCAACTCCAGCGCGCTCAGGCGCCGGGATGGCTTATGACCACCAGCGGCAGGTGATGGTCCTGTTTGGCGGCGATGGCGACAATGGCGAATTGAACGAGACATTCGAGCGCACCGGCAGCGGCGATTGGGTACAGGTTTTTCCGAACCGCAGTCCCGCCCAGCGTGACCGCTTCGGCAGCGTGTATTATGAGCATATTGGCCGCACCTTTATCTTCGGCGGCCTGGGCGACTACTATCTCAACGATACAGCCGTCTACAACGGGCAGACCTGGCAGGGTAAGATCTTTAACCCCAGCCCCTCCACGCGCTGCTGCCTGGCCATGGTTTACGACACCTCCCGCCAGGCGGTCTTTCTTTTTGCTGGAGCCGTTAATGGCAACGAAACAGCCGATAGCTGGTACTTTCGGTAGCTCATGTGATGAGTGACGAAGGACGAAAGACGGACAACCAAGTTTCGTCCTCCGTCTTTCGTCAGGTGAAGCTATGGCTAGTAACGGAGTCTCATTGTAACGGCTCACCCTCTCCCCCAACCCCTCTCCCTCCGAGGG
>JBFMFT010000275.1:0-7240 GCA_040751925.1 Chloroflexota bacterium | reverse complement strand
AATCACGTGGCCGGCCGTCTCGCCGCCATCCGCGCCCAGTATGGGCCGGACAGTATCGCCTTCCTGACCTCGGCCAAATGCACCAACGAAGAAAACTACCTGATGCAGAAGTTGGCCCGCGCGGTGATAGGCACGAATAACGTGGACCACTGCGCCCGGCTCTGACACGCCAGCAGTGTGGCCGGTCTGGCCGCTACCCTGGGTTCGGGCGCGATGACTAACTCCATCAGCGATATTCAGGCAGCAGACGTCATTCTCGTCACCGGCTCCAACACCACCGAAGCCCATCCAGTGATCGCCTTGCAAATGAAGGCGGCCGTCCGCAAACATGGGGCGAAGCTCATCCTGATTGATCCCCGGCGGATTGACCTGGCCGACTTTGCCACCCTCTGGCTGCGCCAGAAGCCCGGCAGTGACGTAGCGATCTTTAATGCCATGGCCCACGTCATCATTTCCGAAGGGCTGGCGAACCGGGAGTTCATCGAGAGCCGGACGGAAGGTTATGAGGTATTGGCGGCGGCCGTGCAGGAGTGGACGCCCGAACGAGCGGCGGCTATCGCTGGTGTGCCGGCCGAACAGATCGTCCAGGCGGCCCGCTTGTACGCCAAGGCCCGCGCTGCTTCTATCTTCTGGGCGATGGGCATCACCCAACACGTCTCCGGCACCGATAACGTCAAGGTACTTTCCAACCTGGCTCTGCTAACGGGCCACGTCGGGAGGCCGGGCACGGGCCTCAATCCCCTGCGCGGCCAAAACAACGTGCAGGGAGCGTGCGACATGGGCGGCCTGCCCAACGTCCTCCCCGGCTACCAGCCGGTGACGGATGAGGCGGTGCGGCGGAAGTTTGAGGAAGCCTGGGGCCTAACAAGTAGCAAGTGGCAAGTGGCAAGTAGCAAGTCAGAAGCGTCACCTGCCACTTGCCACTTGCTACCTGCTACGCCTGGTCTGACGGTGACAGAGATCATCAATGGCGCATTGGACGGCCGTATCAAGGCTATCTACGTCATGGGTGAGAACCCCATGTTGTCGGACCCCAACCTGCATCACGTCGAGGAAGCCCTGCAAAAGGTAGAATTTCTGGTCGTGCAGGACATTTTCTTGAATGAGACGGCCCAAATGGCCGACGTGGTTCTGCCGGCCGCCAGCTTTGCCGAGAAATCCGGCACGTTTACCAACACAGAGCGGCGGGTACAGATGGTGCGGCCGGCCCTCCCTCCACCCGGCCAGGCCCGCCCCGATTGGCAAATCATACTGGACATTGCCAACCGCCTGGGGGCCAACTGGTCGTACAGCGGCCCGGCGGCTATCTTCGACGAAATGGCGGCTTTGACGCCCCAATACAAAGGCATGTCCCACGCCCGGTTAGAGCAGGGCGGTTTGCAGTGGCCCTGTCCCACGCCTGATCATCCTGGCACGCGCATCTTGCACACCGAGAAGTTTACACGGGGGAAGGGGTTGTTTTGTCCGGTGGCCTACCGGCCGCCGGCCGAAGAAACCGACGAGGAATATCCGTTTGTCCTCTCCACCGGCCGGATTCTGTTCCATTGGCACGGCGGCACGATGTCCCGCCGCTCGCCGGGATTAGAGGCCATTGCGCCGGCGGCCGAGGTGGAAATCGGCCGGAAAGATAGCGAATGGTTGGGCATCCGCACGGGCGACCTGGTGCGGGTCACTTCGCGGCGCGGCCAGGTGGTGGCCGGGGCCAAAGTGACGCCCCGCTCACCCAAAGGGACGATTTTTATGACTTTCCACTTTGCCGAAGCCGCCGCCAATCTCCTGACGATTGACGCCGTGGACCCAACGGCTAAGATACCGGAGTACAAGGTGTGCGCGGTGAAAGTGGAGAAAGTGAGTAGTAATGCGTAATGCGTAATGCGTAAATTACGGATTACGCATTACGCATTACGAAATAGGAGAATTACGAATAGCGATGAGCACAAATAATAACGGCAACCCCATCATTTCTTTTAATTCGCTGCTGCCGCCGGCGATGGCCGGTAAGGCCGAGGACGTGGGCATGGCCAAGGTGAAGTTAGGCCCGTTTCGGATGCTGGCCCTGGCCATTCTGGCCGGAGCCTTTATTGCCATGGGCGCGATCTTTTCGACGACGGTGACGGCCGGGGCCAACGGCGTCCTACCCTATGGCGTCTCGCGCTGGTTGGGCGGTATCGTCTTCTCGCTCGGCCTCATCCTGGTCGTCATCGCCGGGGCCGAACTGTTCACCGGCAACAACCTGATCGTCATGGCCTGGGCCAGCCGCAAGGTCAGCACCGGCCGCCTGCTCCGCAACTGGATCGTCGTCTACCTGGGCAACTTCATTGGCTCGATTGCTACTGCTTACCTGATGTATCTCAGCGGCCAATTCACCTTTGGTAGTGGGGCGGTTGGCCTCAATGCCCTGACCATCGCCAACGCCAAGACGGGTTTGGAGTTTGTGCCGGCCGTCATCCTGGGCCTCTTCTGCAACGCCCTGGTCTGCCTGGCTGTCTGGCTGTGTATGAGCGCGCGCACGACCACCGATAAAATTTTGGCAATCATCTTCCCCATCTCGGCCTTCGTGGCCGCCGGCTTTGAGCATAGCATTGCCAATATGTACTTTATTCCCATGGGGCTGTTTATCAAGAGTGGCGCGCCGGCCGCTTTCTGGACGACCATCGGCAAGACGGCGGCCGACTTCCCCAACCTGACCTGGGGCAACTTCTTCGTGGCCAACCTGCTGCCCGTTACCCTCGGCAACGTCATTGGTGGAGCAGTCATGGTTGGCCTGGTTTACTGGTTCATCTACCTGCGGCCAAGTTGGACCGGCCGGAAGGAGACGGAGCTTCCCCTCACGCCAGCGACAAAGACGAATTAGGGGTAATGGGTGATTGGTCATTACCAATCACCCATTACCAATCACCCATGACCGAGGGCGGCCTCAATCTTCTGGGCCAACTGGTCGGCCGTGAATGGCTTTGGCAACCAGTCCAACACACCTTGCTCTAATAGCGCGTCGCCGCCGCCGGCCAATGGGTAGCCGGTCATCATCATCATTCGCACGTCCGGCCGCCGCGCCTTGAGTGACTGGAATAGCTCTAAGCCGCTCATACCGGGCATGACCAGGTCGCTGAGAACCAGGTCTATCTCTGGCCCGCGCTGATTGAAGAGGCGGAGGGCGGCCGGGCCATCTGAACAGTGCCACACGCGAAAGCCCAAACCCAACAATGTTTCCCGCAGGGCTTCGCGCACGGGTAGCTCATCCTCCACTACCAGCACGGTCGCCGCGCCAGTGACGTGGATCGGCGCCTCCGGGGCGACGGCCGTTTCAATGCCTTCCGCCAGGAGCGGCAGAAAGATAGTGAAGGTCGTTCCCCAGCCTGGCTGGCTTTCCACCGTAATGTAGCCGTCGTGCTGGTGGACAATACCGTAAACCTGGGCCAGCCCCAGGCCCGTGCCTCGGCCGCCCACTTTTGTCGTGAAGAACGGCTCAAAGATGTGGGGGAGTACACCGGGCAGGATGCCCGCGCCGGTGTCACTAAAAGAGAGGGACAACCACGCGCCAGGCAGCATCCCTGGGACTGGCGGCCGGTCTTCGGGAAGAAGATTCAGGCGAGCCAGCCGGATTTCCAACGCGCCGCCGTTAGGCATGGCGTCGCGGGCATTGACGGCCAGGTTCATAAAAACTTGCTCCAGGCGGGTCGGATCGCCGTTCAGCACGTATTCGTCTTGATCGTAGCTGAGATGGAGGCGGACGTTCTCTGGCAGGGTGCGCTGCCAGAGCTTCACCATCTCTTTCAGCAGAGGCAACACGTCCAGTGGGCCACGCTCCATAGTCGAACGGTGGCTGAAGTCGAGGATTTGCTGGATGAGGCGACTGGCGTGATTGGCCTGCTGGTGGATGGTGGCGAGACGCTGGCGGTCTTTTTCGGAGAGGCTCCTGGCTCGCTGTAGCAACTGGCTGTGGAGGACAATGACGGCCATGATATTGTTGAAGTCGTGAGCGATGCCGGCCGCCAGTTGGCCCACCGCCGCCAGCCGCTCCTGCTGCAAACTGCGCTCCTCGGCCTCTTTACGTTCGGTAATGTCGTCTACAACGCCGATGGCGAATTGGGGCTGGCCGTGGCTGTCGCGCACCAGGGAGACGTTGGGGCGACCCCAAACCACCCGGCCGTCTTTACGGACGTAGCGTTTCTCTACCTGGTAATAATCGCGCTGACCAGCGACCAGTTCTGCAAATAGCTTCCCATCCCTATCCCGCTCGTCCGGGTGGGTTACCTCCAGGAACGACAGACCGCGCAATTCGGCCGCGCTGTAACCCAGCATATTCTGTAAGGCCGCATTGGTCTCCAGAAAGCGGCCACTCATGTCAGCCAGGCCAATCCCTACGGCGCCTTTCTCAAAAATGGCCCGAAAGCGCGCCTCCTGTTCCCACAAGGCTGTTTCTGTGCGACGATAATTGGCTGTGTATTGGTGCAGGGCAATTTCAATTGTCGTCAGCAGATCTTCGTCCTCAAAAGGTTTGACAAGGTAGCCAATGGGTTCACTGGTCTTGGCCTGTTCCAGCAGTTCCCGATCACTGTAGGCTGTCAGGTAGATAACTGGCACGTCGTAGTCAAAACGGACGTGGCGGGCGGCCGTGATCCCGTCCATCCCCCCCTCTAGCCGGATGTCCATAAGAACGAGATCGGGCTGGGTCCTGGCTATAGCCTGAAGAGCCGCTTCACCGGTGGCGACGACGGCCGGCACGTCGTAACCGGCCGCCTGCAAGGTGGATTGCAGGCTTTTGGCGACGATCCGCTCATCTTCGACAATCAGAACGCTGGTCACAGCTTGTATCTCAATGGTTGTTTCGGAAGGCGATCTTAATGTGGGTGCCTCCGTTGCGATATAGGTCAAAAGTACCACCTAGCTGTTCTACAAACAAATTGACCAACTGTAAACCCAGGCTATCTGTGCGCCGGAAGTCCAATCCGTCTGGAAAGCCAACCCCGGTGTCTTGTACGGTCAGGGTAACCAGGTCACCGGCCGCCTGCAAAGTGACTCGTATCTCATTCTGGGTGGTTCGGCCGGCCGGGAAAGCGTGTTTCAGGGCGTTGGAGACCAATTCGGTGACGATCAGCCCACAGGGAATGGCCTTATCCACGTTCAATTCGACGTGAGCCGCTTCGACGGTCAGGTGAATGGTCTCGGCCACGCCGCTGTAAGAGCGGAGCAGGCTATCCACCAGGCCGGGCAGGTAATCGGCCAGGTCGAGGCGAGCCAGGCTGGGGGATTGATACAACTTCTGGTGAACCAGAGCCATAGCCTGCACGCGCCGCCGCGCTTCCTGCAAGGACTGGGTTACAACCGGGTTCTTGACCCCCTCGGCCTGCAAGTTCAGCAGGCTGCTGATGACCTGCAAGTTATTCTTGACGCGGTGGTGGATCTCGCGCAAGAGAACTTCTTTTTCGGCCAACGAGGCCCTTAGTTGCTCCTCCACTTGCCTTAGCTCCGTCACGTCGTACATAACGCCCTGCCAATAGCGGGCCTGTCCCTTCTCATCGGCCACCACCACCGCCTGGTCACGCACCCAGACCAGGCGGCCGTCGTGGGCGAAGAGGCGATAAAGGGGCGCCACCTGCCACCCCACTGGGTAGTTCACGCTGTCTTCTTCACAGGCCAATATGCGGTCACGGTCGTCGGGGTGCAACTGCCTGGCCCACAGTTGGGGGTCGGCCAGCCACTCCCCGGCCGAAAAGCCCAGAATTGGCTCAACCTGGGGACTGACGTAATGCCAGGCTCCGGCCGCGCCCAGATCAGCCATGTATACAATGCCTGGCAGATGTTCCACCAGGTCCCGATAGCGGGTTTCTGAGTGGCGCAAGGCTTCCATGGAGGCTGATAACTCTTCAGCCAACATATTAAAGCCGGTGATAATGGCGTCAACTTCGTCGCCCTGGGTCGAGGGGCGGCCGCGCGCGCCCAGGTCGCCGGCGGCCAGACGGAGAATCACAGCCAGCAGCTCTTCCAGGCGTGGGTCTTGCAGTGAGCGGGTGACGATTACCTTGGTGGTTGCTGCCATAGCTGCGCTACTGTTACTCAATGAAACCGGCCAGCCAGGCCATTGCCTCGGCTTCGGACGAGAAAAGCCTGGTCGGATACGGTAACTTGTTGAGGGTTAGGAAGAAACTGCCGATCACCCAGCTGACCGGCGAACCGACGACGAAGGCGGCCGCCCGCAAGAGACCATCCAATTCGTGATATTGCTGGCGGGCCTCCCGCTCCACGTGGGTGATCTGGCGTATATCAACCAGAAGGGGGCGCGCCCGGCCGCCGCCGACTTCGATGACGGCCGCGGCGATCTCCCGCCCGTCCTCTCTGGTAATGGTTGGTCTAGGCAGGATGACCACGCGCACGATGCCACTGGGTTCTAACCAAACCCTGGACGTCCGGGTCACCATTACGTTAATGCCCATACTCAACCGTCGAAATTGACTGCGCTGTGACGCTTCACCGCTCTTGCTGGGTCTATGGCGTTGGCTAAGGAGTATTATAGCACAACTTTCGGCCGTTGTCTCTACTCTGCGCTACCTATTTCACTTTTGGGGGTAAACATCCGACGTTTGTCAAACGTCGGATGTTTTCAGTCAAGCTCACCCCAAAACTGAAACGCTCCCTTAACAGTTCTGGCTTGTCTTTTAACCTGAATTTCTATATGATCCCCTTCAATCGCGTACAACGCGCCAGTTCACAACCATCACGAAAAGGAGAACAGATGAGCGACCTGCGAAAGTATCTCATTGGCCTATTGGGTCTGGGCCTGGTCTTGACCCTCCTGGTCGGTGGTGGAGCGCCCCCTGTGGCTGCGTCCACTGCTGTCTTCATCAACGAAATCCATTACGACAACACCGGTACCGATTCGGGCGAGGCCATTGAAGTAGCCGGCCCGGCCGCTACCGACCTCACTGGCTGGACAATTGTCCTTTACAATGGCAGCGGCGGGGCCAGCTATGACACCGACTCCCTGAGTGGGACAATCCCCGATCAACAGAGTGGCTTCGGCACGGTTGTTCTCAATTACCCCAGCAACGGTATTCAGAACGGCGCGCCGGACGGTGTGGCCCTGGTGGATGCCAGCAGCACGGTCATCCAATTCTTGTGCTACGAGGGGACGTTTACGGCCGTTGGCGGCCCGGCCGATGGGCAGACCTGCGTAGACATTGGCGTCTCCGAATCCGGCACGGGCGCGGTGGGCAATTCTCTCCAACTGGCCGGCACAGGC
>JBFMFT010000274.1:0-7287 GCA_040751925.1 Chloroflexota bacterium | reverse complement strand
CCGCATTACTGTCAATCTGGCTACCCGTAATGACCACGTGGCCCGCAGCGACATAAAGGCCCCCACCCCACGTGGCCGAATTATCATGAATATTGCTATTTGTAATCGTGATCAGGTCGCCGGTTCCGGATCCAATGTACATACCGCCGCCTTCGCCGCCACCAAATGTCATGTTGCTGTATATCGTGCTATCCGTAATGGTCAAAGCCCCACTGCTATAAACACCGCCTCCATCAGCGCTTTGATTCCCGGTCAAGACACTATCGCTTATGGTAACATTGCCCAAATTGTAAATACCACCGCCCTGACCGCCGCCGAGATTATTATTGATGCTACTGCCGGTCATGGTCAAATCCCCGCTACCGAGGTTATGGATACCCCCGGCCCCAAAAATGGAGTAATTGTTGGTAATGTAACTATTTGTGGCGGCCAATGTGCCCGCATTATAGATCGCACCGCCTCCCCAACCACCATAGTTGTCGTCTATCTCGACGCTCGTGAGAGTCAGCGTACCGCTGCCATTGTAAACACCAGCCCCGTACTCAAATAGACCAATGTTGCTACGGAAGGATGCCCCATTCCGGGTAGTCAAACTGGTTATCTCTACGGCAGGAGAAGCCGAATCAGGAATATGAAAGATTCGATCCAGCGCGTTGCCATCTATGATCGTGCTGTCAATGCCTGCGCCACTAACTATCAGGTCGTCCGTAATGTCCAGGTCACCACTAACCGCATTGTCTTCAGTGACGCCATCAATGGTGATCAGGTAGGTGCCGGCCGGTACCACAATCGTATCCGCCCCGACCAGGGCGTTGGTCTCCTGCACGGCCGCCCGCAAGGTACACACCCCGTTGCCGGCGGCCGTCTCGCAGACCCCATTACCGGGGTTGACGTCAGTGGCGTCTAGCGTACTGTTAACGGTAAAAGTGGCGGCCGGGCCAGCCGACAACCCGGCCACCACCCCAACTACCAGCGCGAAAGAGATGGTACAAATGGCAACAATCGTTCTTTTGTTCATGGTTGATAGACCCCCTTTCATCTTCCCGTAAGTTTAGCTGCATCAGAGCTGAATTGTCCAGTAAAAGTCAGAACACGGATCAGGAGAAGCAACAAATTGTCTTCCAAGAAGCAGATCCGCAACTTCTCGTGATCTGTGTCCTGCAAGCAGGCCCAACACGAACTCAACCTTTTCTTAACAGTTACTCAACAACTTTTCGGTAGTCTCACAGGCTGTAGTTCACCACTCGTAACTACTCAGCCAGAAGCCAAGTTTTTCTCTGAGCAACCGTCGTCGTTACTCGCAAAAAACCTGGTTTCTACAGACAGGCTGAGTCAATACCATCACTCAACTGATTAAGTAAGAAAGGAAGGAAACAATGATTTACTTTTTGCTTCGACGATCCAAGACCTGGTTGGTTGGCTTGTTGCTGGCGCTGGCGGTGGTTGCCTGCAATACAGGCCCGGCCGACAGCCAGGCGGCCGGGGCAGGGGCCAATCTGGCGACCAGCGCGCCGGAAGCTGAACAGGAGCAGTCGGTGATCACAGGTACAACGGCCGAAACGACTGAGACCACTACCAGTAACCAGACGGCTGCGGAAACGACGGCCGTCGTCAAACTGAACTTGAACACGGCTACGGCCGCTGACTTTCTCACCATTCCAGGCGTGGGCAATCGGATGGTGCGCGAGTTTCAGGAATACCGGCCGTACACCAGCATTCAGCAATTCCGCCGCGAAATTGGCAAATACGTGGATAACCAGCAGGTAGCTGAATATGAACAATACGTCTACGTGCCAATTTCGGTCAACGAAGCGGACGCGGAAACCTTGCAGCAGATTCCTGGATTGGACGAAACCGAAGCGTCTACTTTGATCGCCGGCCGGCCTTACGCCTCTAATGACGCCTTCCTGGCCCAATTGTCCCAGTACGTGTCGGCCGAGGAGTTGGCTCTCGCCACCACCTACCTGAACAACTAATGGACGCCGACACTATCCTCTTTCACCTGCGGCGGTTTCTCCTGGCTCTGGCCGGCCTTCTTTTTCTCGGCGCGATGATCGAGCTGTCGTTCTCCGAACATACGGAGAATCCAGTCCAGTTCATTCCGTTCATCTTGTGCGGGCTGGGTGTTGTCGCCGTCGTTGCGGCCCTGGCCCGCCCACGCCGGAAGCCGCTCTTGATCCTGCGGGCAAGCATGGCTCTGGTAGCCCTGGGGAGTCTGCTGGGTCTGTACGAACACGCGGCCAATAACCTGGCCTTCCAATTGGAAGTACAACCCAATTTGACCAGCTTGCAGATGATCACTGCCGCGCTTGGGGGGGCCAGCCCATTGCTGGCCCCCGGTGTGTTGGGGTTGGCGGCCGTGTTAGCCGCGGCCGCCACTTACTACCATCCCGCGTTGACCGCCATTGCGGGGAGTGAAGTGGAGAACAAAAACCTTCCCATTTAAGAAAGGCCTGGCAGGTTTCTAGAACCTGTCAGGTCTCACTTTGGGACTGCCTCGAAACTAAAATACGCCTATCTTCCGGCCAGGGGTTGCAACGGCCGCTTGCCTTAGATACACTCCTGCCTACGATGCGAGTTGTTCTTGACGCCCATGCGCTGTTTGAGATTTTGACGGCAACAAGGCGGTGAGAATCCTGACATGGCTATCCTGAAACTCATCGTCAACGGGTTTTTGCGTGAAATTGAAGCCCCAGAGAATCGCTATCTGGCTGAGGTGTTGCGTTATGACCTGGGGCTGACGGGAACGAAGGTGGGCTGCAATGAGGCCGAGTGCGGCGTCTGCACCGTGCTGGGGGATGGCGTGCCGGTGGACTCCTGCATTTATCCGGCCGTCAAAGCGGCCGGTAAACACATCCTCACCATCGAAGGATTGGCCGGACAGCAAGTGGTAAGTGGCAGGTGGCAGGTGGCAAGTGAGCAAGCAGCAAGTAGCAGGGGGCATAGCCTGGGGATTCATTCCCAGGAAGCAGGTGACAATCCAAAATCCAAAATCCAAAATCCAAAATCGCTTCACCCCCTGCAAGCCGAATTTGTGCGGCATGGGGCGGTACAGTGCGGCTTTTGCATCCCCGGCCTCCTTATGACAGCCAAAGCCCTGTTAGACGCCAACCGCAACCCCAGTGAGCATGACATCAAGGTAGCCCTCAAAGACACTTATTGCCGCTGCGCCGGCTATCCCACCATCATGCGGGCTATCCAATCGGCCGCCGCCATCTTGCGCGGTGAACAGCCCTGGCCGGTGGTCGCCCCCACCAGCGAACAACCGCTGCACGTCATCGGCCAACTGGTCGGCCGGCCGGAAGCCATCGCCAAAGTGACCGGCGCGGCCCGCTACACCGACGATTACCACTTCCCCGGCCAGCTTTACGGCCGCACCCTGCGCGCCGCCTATCCCCACGCCCGTATTCTGGATATAGACACCCATCGAGCCGAAGCCCTGCCGGGTGTCCACGCCGTCCTGACCCACCGCGACGTGCCCGGCCGCTTGAATCACGGCCTGGTTTACCACGACTGGCCGGCCCTGGCCCGTGACAAAGTGCGCTACCTGGGCGATCCGGTAGCCGTTGTGGCGGCCGACAGCGAGGAGATCGCCGCCCACGCCCTGGACCTCATAAAGGTCACTTACGAGCCGCTGGAAGTGGTAGACAATCCCCAGGCGGCGTTGGCGGCCGACGCCCCCATCCTTCACGAAGCGTGGAAAACGGGTAATTTACTTAAGCACATCAAAGTCCGGCACGGCGACGTGGACGAGGGCTTTGCTCAGGCCGACGTGATCGTGGAGCGGGTTTACCACACGGCTACGACCGAACACGCCTTCCTGGAACCAGAGTGCGCGATTGGTGTGCCGGCCGGCTACGCCGCCGACCACCTCAAGATGACCATTTACGTTGGCTCGCAGATTCCCTACGCCGACCGCAACCAGGTGGCCGCCTGTCTGGGGCTGCCCGACGACCAGGTGCGGGTGATCAGCCCCTTAGTGGGTGGTGGATTCGGCGGCAAGGAGGACATTGCCGCCCAGGTTCACGTAGCCTTATTGGCCCAAAGGACCGGCCGGCCGGTGAAAATGCTCTACGGCCGCCAGGAATCGCTGCTTTTCCACCCCAAGCGCCACGCCACCGTGATTCGCTTGAAGACGGGAGCCACTCGCGACGGCCGGCTGATGGCCATCCAGGCCGAGCTTTACGGCGACGGCGGGGCTTACGCCAGTTTGAGCGACAAGGTGATGACGCGGGCCACCACCCACGCCACCGGCCCTTACGCCGTCCCTCACGCCCAAATTGATTGCTACGCCACCTACACCAACAACCCGCCCAGCGGGGCCTTTCGCGGCTTTGGCGTCACCCAGTCAGCCTTCGCCGTCGAGTCGAACATGGACATCCTGGCCCACGAACTGGGCCTCGATCCCCTTGAATTGCGCCGCCGGAACGCCCTGCGGCCGGGCGACACCACCGCCACCGGCCAGACCTTGCGCGAGAGTGTGGGCTTGTTGGAAACCCTCGAAGCAGTAGAAAAAGAAATTAGCAAGTGGCAAGTGGCAAGTGGCAGGTGGCAATCCAAAATCCAAAATCCAAAATCCAAAATCGCCTGGGGTTTTGCCTGCGCCTACAAAAACACCGGCCTGGGTGGGGGCGCGCCGGATAAGTCGGCCGCCCTGGTCGAAGTCTACCCGGATGGCACGGCCGAGGTCCGCACCAGCGCGGCCGAGATCGGCCAGGGGTTGGTAACGATTGTCGCCCAATGCGCGGCCGAAGAACTGGGTCTCCCTTATGAGCGCGTGCGCGTTCTCCTTTCCGACACCGACCTCACCCCCGACGGCGGCCCGACGACGGCCAGCCGCCAGACCTACGTGACGGGCAACGCGGCTCGCCTGGCGGCCGGGGCCATGCGCGAGGCCCTGACCAGCGTGGCGGCCGAACGGCTGGACGTACCGCCAGGGACAATTCGCTTCGAGGAAGGGCTGTTGCGGGCCAATGGGCATAGTATCCCCTTCGGCCGGGCTGTCCAATGGCTGCTCGACGAGGGGCGTTCGCCCCGTGTGTATTACGAGTACACCGCGCCAGAGACACGGCCGCTTGGCACGGGTGGGGATATGCACTTCGCCTTTAGCTTTGCTACCCAGGCCGCCCTGGTCGAAGTGGATATGGAAACAGGCGCAGTCCACGTCCTCAAGGTCGTTGCCGCCAATGACGTGGGCAAGGCTCTCAACCCCCTGGGTCTACAGGGTCAGGTCGAAGGGGGGGTGATGATGGGCCTGGGCAACGCCCTGACCGAAGAATACATCGTGGAAAAGGGCATCCCCTTTACCAATACCCTGTCCCGCTACAAAATGCCCAGCATCAAGCACACGCCGGAGATAATTTCTATTATTGTCGAAGAACCGGCGGCCGAGGGGCCTTATGGAGGCAAAGGGGTGGGCGAAATCTCTTCGATCCCTACGACGCCGGCCATCTGCAATGCTATCTACAACGCCTGTGGCGTGCGGGTGTATCGCCTGCCGGTAGATCAGGACGAATTACTACGAGTTATTAAGGGGCGCAGCTCTACGGATGAAAGAAAGCATCACTCTTGATAGCCTCTAAACAATCCTCGAGCCGCATTATAAGCCTGTGCCCCGTCCCGTTGCAAGCAGCTAAAGAAAGGAGCGAAGAATGACCGCTCAGGTAACTGTTGAAGCAGGCGTCGTGCAAGAAACATCTTACACCCTCCCCTCCGGCCGTCGGGTGTTGCGGCATGAGGTCATCGTCCCGGCCGCCCGGCCGCAGGTCTGGACCGCCTTTTCTACCAGTGAGGGTCTTCGCTCCTTTGCCGCCCCCGTCGTAGAACTGGAGTTGCGCCTGGGCGGCCGGTGGGAAGCCAGCTACAATCCCCAGGCTAAAATTGGCGACCCCGGCAACATCATCAACGAGGTCATTTGCTATCTCCCCCTGGAGATGCTATCTATTCGCATCGCCCGCACACCGCCAGGCTTTCCCCATCCCGAAGTGGCCTGCAACTTGTGGACAGTTATTCAGTTCCAGGACGAGGGACCGGGGCAGACACGAGTGATTACTTCTATGCTGGGCTGGCAGGATACCCCGGCCGACGGTGAAGTCCATCGCCTCTTTCAGCGCGGCAATGCCCAGGTCAGCCAATGGCTGTACAACCTCTTCACGGTTGGCCCTCGCCAATGGCAGGAGTAAGGCTTAGAAACTCGGTTCCTTAACAAGAATGAACCAGGCAGCTAACTTGCCAGACAGCTACGACCGCCTCGCGGCCGAATACGCCGAGCGCATCTATGGCGAACTGGCCCACAAGCCGTTTGATCGGCAATGGCTAGATCGCTTTGCCAATAAAGTGCGCGGCCTGGGGCCGGTGTGCGATATGGGTTGCGGGCCGGGGCAGGTAGCCCGCTATTTGCGTGACCGAGGGGCCGCGGCCCTGGGGGTGGATTTGTCGCCAGGCATGGTGCAAATCGCTCGCCAGTTGAACCCGGACATCGAATTTCAGGTGGGCAATATGCTGGCCCTGGAGGCGGCCGATAACGCCTGGGCCGGTATTGCTGCCTTTTACTCCATCATCCACATTCCCCGCCACCAGGTCGTCGAGGCGTTGCAGGAACTCAAGCGGGTCTTGCGGCCGGGCGGCCTACTCCTCCTGACCTTTCATCTGGGCCAGGAAGACGTACACGTGGAGGAATTATGGGGCTACCCGGTCTCGCTGGACTTTGCTTTCTTTCAACGACAAGAGATGGAAGGGTACTTACAGACGGCCGGCTTTGCGTTGATGGAAAGTGTGGAACGGCCGCCCTATCCCGATGTAGAATACCAGAGCCATCGCGCCTACATTCTAGCCCAAAAACCGGGGAAGTGAACCTGACATGAATAATCCCTACACAAAGGACGAACTGCGCGAAGCCCTGGCCGGCGCAAACCAGGGCGTGGCCGATTATTTCACCACCCTGCCGGCCGCCGCCTTCTTCGCCCACCCAACCCAGGTCTGGTCGCCGGCCGAAAACTTGCTGCACCTCGGTAAATTGACTGTGCGCGAGATGCTCCTCTTTACCCATTACCACAACGCCCACCACGCGGCCGGGATGGGAGATTAGCCAGCCACGCGGTCAGGATTGTAACAACCCAGCTTGTCTAAGTCGGTCTTCCAGTTCCTGGATGCGAGCCTCCGCCTCCGCCCGCGCTTGAGCCTCGAGTTGGGCGCGGGTCTCCGCCTCCGCCCGCGCGTGAGCCTCGAGTTGGGCGCGGGTCTCCGCCTCCGCCCGCGCCTGAGCCTCGAGTTGGGCGCGGGTCTCCG
>JBFMFT010000273.1:0-7292 GCA_040751925.1 Chloroflexota bacterium | reverse complement strand
CGCAGCGGCCGGCGGCGGGAGGGTAACCAGGGCCGGGCGAGTCTCAGTAACCGTTGGGCGGCTGGCGGCCGGCGGCGGCCCTTCGCCCTCCGGCGCGGTTTGGCAATTGGCTAACAACAGGGCCAGCCCCACCAGCGAAAACAGGACGCGCATGAGCGCGGATGAACGCAGATGTTCGTGAGTCGTATCTGGGAATGCTCCTCTGACTAACGGGGAGTCTCTGCCGGGTTCATTTTCGAGCATAGACGGTAAACAAATCGCCGAAGTTGACCAGCGCAGCTACTTTTGCCAGTCCCAGGTGATGAACCAACGTTTGGGTCAGCCGGCCGAGCGGCCGGTTCAGCCCTTCAAGGCGGCTGGCGAGGTAGCCCAGGCGCAAATAGCGACCTTGCGCCCCTGACCAGACGACCTGAAAACCATTCTTGAGTAACATCAGGCGCAAAGTCCGTTGGCTAAAGAATTGTAGGTGCATATCCATCAGCCAGGGCCAACGCCGCCCCATCAGGCAAGCCAGCCAGCTTTCCACGTCCATCGTGTGAACAGCCAGCCAGCCGCCCGGCTTCAACAAGCGATAGCTGGCGGCCAGTTCGGCCGATGGCTCTGGCAAGTGTTCGATCACGTCCCACAGGGTAATCGCGTCAAACTGCTCATTCTGTAGCTCTGGCGCGCGCTGCGTGCCGTGAATCATGGTCAGGCCGCGTCGCCGGCCTTCTTGCACAGCCCAGGCAGAGGGTTCCACCCCCCAGGCTTGCCAGCCGGCTTGCTGGGCCACTTCAACGAAGACGCCAATGTAAGCCCCCACGTCGAGCAACCGTCGGCCGCCGGCCGGCCCGGCTATCCGCTCTAAGGCCCGCAGGTGGCGGCCGAAGGTCATCTCCCGCGCGGCCCGCTCGGCCAGGTACAGGTGGTCTTCCACCTGGCTGTAGGCCGCCAGCAAGGTGGACGCTTCCCAGCGGGGCGTGGCGTAGACGAAACCACAGTGGCGACACTGGACGATTTGCAGGTGATGACCATAGCTGGCGCTGGTGCAGCGAAAAGCCCCCACGTCTGGGTCAGGTGTTGACCCATTCAGACTCGGCCGGCTGGTCGGGAAACGCAACGTCCAGTCATCGCGGCCGCACAAATCGCAATGGACGTGAATCATCCTTCTCTGACCAGGATGGCCGGCCGGCGCGGTTCGAGGCGGCGCAGGCGGCGCACACAAAGGCGCAGTAAAGTAACCTGAGCCTTGAAAACCTCGCGGCGGGAGATTTTGCTCTGGCCCTTCAGGCGATCCTCAAAGATGATCGGTATCTCGCCAATCTGCCAGCCTCGCCGTTGGCACATGAAGAGCATCTCCACCAGGAAGGAATAGCCACTGGAAAAAACCTGGTCTAGCGGGATCGATTCCAGCACTTCGCGCCGGTAAAGCCGAAAACCGGCCGTCACGTCCTTTGCCTTCAAGCTCAACAGCGTGCGGGCGACGAAGTTGGCCCCGCGGCTGAGAAGCACCCGCTTCCAGGAGCAATTGCGCTGGCCGCCGCCCGCCACGTAGCGCGAGCCAATGACCACGTGCCGCGTCCGACTGAGGGCGATCATGTCCGGGATGTAGCGGGGGTCGTGGGAGAAGTCGGCGTCCATCGTCATCAGGCGGCCGGCCCCCAACTCGTGCAACCCCTTGTAGAAACCAGCGATGTAAGCGGTGCCCAACCCCAGCTTGGCCGGCCGGTGAATGACGTGAACGCGGCCGGGGTATTGTTCCACCCAACGGTCGGCTAGACGGCCGGTGCCATCGGGCGAATGGTCGTCCACCACGATCACCCCCAACCCTATTGGCAAGGCCAACAATCTCGTCAGCAACTCATCCAGGTTATCCGCCTCATTATAAGTTGGCACGATCACAAAAGTCTCTATACTACTCATAACCAGAGCGGATTGTAACGAGGTTTCAGGCGTTGGTCAAAGGCCCGCAAAATCCATTTGACGAATCGGCCGGTTGCCTGGTATACTTGTTCCTTGCCTTGAGGCAGTTACGAGGCTTGCTCTGGCCGGGCCAACCACGCCGACGTAGCTCAATTGGCAGAGCAATGCTCTTGTAAAGCAAAGGTTATGGGTTCGATTCCCATCGTCGGCTTGCGGGTCAGTGTCCCGAGCGGCAAAGGGGGCGGACTGTAAATCCGCTGGCGGAACGCCTTCGTAGGTTCGAGTCCTACCTGGCCCATTAGGGCAAGTTTCTAAACTTGCCCTACTGGTGCGCCCACGTAGCTCAGTCGGTAGAGCGCATTCTTGGTAAGAATGAGGTCATGGGTTCGATCCCCATCGCGGGCTCAAACCCCGTTCGCCCAGGCAATGAAGGGTGGCGGGGATTTCTTGTGTCGAGTTATGAGGAATGAGTGCGGAGTGACATGCTACTCACCACTCATCACTCATTACTCATTACTTTACTGAGGATTTTGAGACATGGCGAAGGAGAAATTTACACGAGGAAAGCCGCACTGCAACGTCGGCACAATAGGACACATTGACCACGGCAAGACAACCCTGACGGCCGCCATTACCAAGGTGCTATCCCTCAAGGGTTGGGCCGATTTCCGGGCCTTCGATTCTATTGACAACGCGCCCGAAGAACGCGAGCGAGGCATCACCATTGCCATCGCCCACGTGGAATACCAAACAGAGAAGCGGCACTACGCCCACGTAGACTGCCCCGGTCACCGCGACTACATCAAGAACATGATCACCGGCGCAGCCCAGATGGACGGAGCCATTCTGGTCGTCGCCGCGCCCGATGGCCCCATGCCTCAGACGCGGGAACACGTTCTGCTGGCTCGCCAGGTGGAAGTGCCAGCGATGGTCGTCTTCCTGAACAAAGTAGATATGATGGACGACGAGGAGTTGCTGGAACTGGTCGAGTTGGAACTGCGTGAGTTGCTCGACAGTTACCAGTTCCCCGGCGACGAGACACCCATCGTGCGGGGCAGCGCGCTGAAGGCCCTGGAAAGCACCAGCAAAGACGTGAACGCGCCCGAATATGCTTGCATCTGGGAACTGATGCGCGTCGTAGACGAGTACATTCCCCAGCCGGTGCGCGAGACTGACAAGCCCTTCCTGATGCCCGTCGAGGACGTTTTCTCCATCAAGGGACGCGGAACAGTAGTCACCGGCCGGGTGGAGCGTGGCACGCTCCTGCCTGGGGCTGACGTGGAAATCGTCGGCCTCATGGACAAGAGCCGCAAGGTGA
This sequence comes from Chloroflexota bacterium, assembly GCA_040751925.1. Classification (GTDB taxonomy): domain Bacteria; phylum Chloroflexota; class Anaerolineae; order Promineifilales; family Promineifilaceae; genus JBFMFT01. The sequence continues at coordinate 4,072 of JBFMFT010000273.1, read as the reverse complement.
CTGTCACTTCGATGGAGATGTTCCACAAGATTCTGGACAAGGTGGAAGCGGGCGACAACGCTGGTTTGCTTCTGCGTGGTGTGCAGCGCGAGGAAGTGGAGCGTGGTCAGGTCATGGCTAAACCCGGCAGCATCACCCCGCACACCGAGTTTATGAGCGAGGTGTACGTTCTCCGCAAGGACGAAGGCGGCCGGCACAAGGCCTTCTTCAGTGGCTACCGGCCGCAGTTCTACATTCGGACAATGGACGTGACTGGCGAGATCACCCTACCCGAAGGCGTCGAGATGGTCATGCCTGGCGACAACGTCAACCTGCGGGTCAAGCTCATCGTAAAAGTGGCCCTGGAAGAAGGTAGCCGCTTTGCCATCCGCGAAGGCGGCCTCACCGTCGGCGCCGGCGTCATTACCAAGATTCTGAACTAATGGACAATGGACAATGAACAATGAACAATGAACAATTGACAATGAACAATTGTTCATTGTCCATTGACAATTGTTCATTGATAATTTTGAGTTTATGGCAAAGAAAGCAGTTCGCACCCATATTACGCTGGCTTGCACGGAGTGTAAGGAGCGTAACTACGTCACGGAGAAGAACCGGCGCAACGATAGCGGCCGCCTGGAATTGCAGAAATTCTGCCCCCGCTGCCGCCAACATCGCCTGCACCGCGAAACCCGCTGACCGGCTCACACCTGACAGGTTTGCAGCAACCTGTCAGGTGTGGCTGACTGAAATAGGGGGTTAGCTCAATTGGTAGAGCGGCGGTCTCCAAAACCGCAGGTTGCGGGTTCGATCCCTGCACCCCCTGTTTACCATACTCGCTTAGAAACTCGGTTTCTGGTAGAAACCGAGTTTCTAACTAATAGCTACAGATGACGACAGAAAAAGCTAATAAAGTGGAAAAGCCGGCCAAAAAAGCCGGCGGCTTACGAAAGGCCCTGACCGCCGCCCGCAGTGAAGAAGGCCAGCCCAACGTGCTGGTCCGTTACTTCCGCGAGACACGCGGTGAACTGCGTAAAGTGACCTGGCCGACTCGCGCCGAATCGCAGCGATTGACGGTCATTGTTTTGGGGGTATCGGCCGTCATGGCCCTCTTCCTGGGTCTGCTCGACTTCGGCTTTTCCCGCTTGCTGCAACTGTTGGTCAACCTGGTCGCCCTGTAGAGCCGTTTCGCTGAAACGTCTCTACGCCTTGAATGATGGATATTTCAGAGGAAAAGACCGTTCTGGACGAACCCAAAACAGAGCTGCCCGGCGCAGACGACGGCCGCGCCTGGTACGTCATCCATTGCTATTCTGGCTACGAAAACAAAGTCCGCCACAGCATCGAGCAACGCATCGAGACGATGGGGATGCAACACAAAATCTTCGACGTGGTCGTTCCCACCGAGGAAGAGATCGAGATCAAAGAGGGTAAGAAGAAAACCATCGAGCGGCGCGTCTTCCCAGGCTATATCCTCGTCCAATTGATCATGGACGAAGATTCGTGGTACGTTGTCCGCAACACACCCGGCGTGACTGGCTTCGTGGGCATGGGCAACGAACCCACCCCCCTGCGGCCGGACGAAGTGGCCCGCATTATGACCCGCATGGAGGCCGAATCGCCCAAAGTTAAGTTCAACTTCCGCATGGGCGAAAAGGTACGCATTGGCGCGGGCCCCTTCAGCGACTTTATCGGCACCGTGCAGGAGATTGACGGCGAGCGGGCTAAAGTCCGCGTCTTGGTCTCCTTCTTCGGCCGCGAAACCCCCGTTGAATTAGATTTTACCAATGTGGAAAAGGTGTAGGAGAATGATGAGCGATGAATGATGAACGCCTGACTCATCATTCATCGTTCATCATTAGAAATGTATGGCTAAGAAAATCAAAGCAGTCGTAAAAATACAAGTACAGGGGGGCAAGGCCAGCCCAGCCCCGCCCATTGGCACATCCTTGGGGCCGCAGGGCATCAACCTCATGCAATTTTGCAAGGAGTATAACGCCAAGACCGCCACGATGGTGGGACAGGTTGTACCCGTCGAAGTCACCGTTTTTCAAGATGGTAGCTTCACCTTCATTCTAAAGACGCCCCCGGCCGTAGATTTGCTCAAGAAAGCGGCCGGTCTCAAGAGCGGGTCGGCCGTGCCAAACCGCGACAAAGTGGGGGCCATCACCCGCCAGCAATTGCGGGAGATTGCCGAACAGAAGATGAAAGACCTCAACGCCCTCGATGTAGACGGGGCCATGAACATCATCGCCGGCACAGCCCGCAGCATGGGCATAACGATCAGTGATTAGTAATTGGTAATTACCAATTACTCCATTCGTGGGAGGACAGGCCAGAAGCCAGTCCGTTTGTACCACAGGAGGAACAATGGCTAAGAAAGGCAAGAAGTACCTCGCGGCGGCGGCCAAAGTAGACCGCCAAAAGAATTATAGCCGCGAAGAAGCAGTCAAACTCATCAAGCAGACCGTCACCACCAAATTCGACCCCACCGTTGAAGTCCATCTGCGACTGGGCGTAGACCCCCGCCACGCCGACCAACAGGTGCGCGACGTAGTCGTGTTGCCGCATGGTCTGGGCAAGACGGTGCGCGTGCTGGTCTTTGCCGAAGGGGAAGACGCCCGCAAAGCTGAGGCGGCCGGGGCCGACGTGATCGCCGACGACGAGGTGATCAAGCGGATTCAGGGCGGCTGGACAGACTTTGACGTGGCGATTGCCGTGCCGTCGCTGATGGGCAAGGTCGGCCGTCTCGGTCGTATCCTCGGCCCACGCGGTCTCATGCCCAATCCGAAGGCTGGCACGGTGGCTCCTGGCGATGATCTGCCGCGCCTGATCCAAGAAGCCAAGGCCGGCCGCGTCGAATACCGCGTAGACAAGACCGGCAACGTTCATGCCCCCTTTGGCAAAGCCAGTTTTGGCGAGGCCCAATTACTGGAAAATCTCAAGGCCCTGTTGGATTCTATCAGGCGCGCTCGCCCGGCCGCCGCCAAAGGCACTTACGTCCGCCGCATCACTGTCGCCAACGCCATGGGCCCCGGTATTCACGTAGACGCGGTGGAAGCGATGGCGTAGAACGTGAGACGTGAAACGTGAATGCTCTTATCACGTTTCACGCTTCACGTCTTAACAATCAAGTAAGATACTCTCTGCCGTAGACAGTTGGCGCCGGCTCATCCGGCTTAATGTTGCCAGCCGAGGTTGAGGTTCAACGAGCAATCTGCTTTCGGTTGCCAGCTTCCGGCCGTCACCAGCGGTTGAAAGCCGGTCACCGAAACGCGTTGTCAGAATCCTCATGCCGGCCGGTATGAGGATTTTTCCATTCTAGCGGGGATTAGGGGATTAGGGGATTTAATAAGTCAATCCTCAAATCCCCTAATCCCCGCCACCCCATAGGAGGTGATAGTCATTGGCTATTTCTAAAGCACGCAAAGACGAACTCATGGCCAGCTATCTGGAGTTGCTGGACAAGAGCCAGGGCGTCTTCCTGGCCGAGTATACCGGCATGAGCGTCAAGCGCATGGAGGCTCTGCGGGCCGAACTGCGTAAAGCCAACGGGGTGTTCCACGTGACCAAGAACACCTTGCTCATCCACGCCCTGGAGAAGACCGGCCGCCCGGTGCCTACCGAGTTGCTGACCGGTCAGATGGCCGCCGGCTTTGCCCTGGGCGACGTGCCTGCGCTGGCGAAAACGCTGCTCGAATACGCCCGCAAGGAAGAACTGCTCAAATTGAGGGGCGCGATTGTGGAGAATCGTATCCTGACGGCCGAGCAGGTAGATACTCTATCCAAGTTGCCATCGCTAGACGTGCTGCGCGCCCAAATCATTGGCTTGATCAGCAGCCCGGCGCAAGGCATCGTCTCCGCCCTGACCAACGGCGTGCGCCAGGTGGTCAACGTCCTGGACGCTTACGCCAAGAAAGACGAAACGGCAGCGGCCGCCGAAGCCGCCGCCTAAAATCTCACCAGCCAGAAACCAGGTTTTTCCCCAAAAACCTGGTTCCTATTGCGTGACTAATCAAACTAAAAACTGTTTTGGAGGAAATATGGCAGATTTAGCAAAACTCGTAGACGAACTGAGCGGCCTGACTTT
>JBFMFT010000272.1:0-7307 GCA_040751925.1 Chloroflexota bacterium | reverse complement strand
GCCCGGCCGCTGGCCTCCGCCTGCGATCTTCTCCAGTTCTTGAATCCCGAAACGACTGTCGTCGCCATTGACGAGGTGCAATTCTTCGACACCGAGATTGTGAGCATCTGTGAAAAGCTGGCCGAGGACGGCCGGCGGGTTATCTGCGCCGGATTGGACACCGATTTTCGCGGCGTCCCCTTTGGCCCCATGCCCGACCTGATGGCGCGGGCCGAGCAGGTGGATAAGTTGCACGCGATTTGCGTGGTCTGCGGCGAGGAAGCCAGCCGCACCCAACGACTGATCAATGGCAAACCGGCCGCCTACGACGACCCGGTGGTGATGATTGGGGCGGCCGAGGTCTACGAGGCCCGCTGCCGCCAATGTCACCAGGTCAACCCCCCCAAGAATTTTGGATTTTAGATTTCGGATTTTGGAGTCGCCCTCCAATCCAAAATCCAAAATCCAAAATCCAAAATCATTTATGGCTATCCTCAACCGTAACCTTCAACTTGACGTGGCCCACGTTCTGATTGATGGTGAACGCTTGCAGGAGCGTATCCAGGCGTTGGCCCGGCAGATTGACCAGGATTACCACGACCTGGACGATTTGCTGCTGGTCTGTGTACTCAGGGGGGCTTACATCTTCCTGGCCGACCTGAGCCGGGCTCTCAACCGGCCGCACGCCCTGGACTTTATGGGCGTTTCCAGTTATGGTTCAGGCATGGAGAGCAGTGGGGCGGTGCAGATTACCCTGGACTTACAAGAGGATATTGCCGGCCGTCACGTTCTCATCGTCGAGGATATTATTGATAGCGGCCGGACGCTGGCTTATATGCGCCGTCTGCTGTTGGCCCGCTCGCCGGCTTCTTTGCGAATCTGCGCCCTGCTCAACAAGCCCTCCCGCCGGGCGGTCAACGTGCCGGTGGATTACATTGGCTTTGACATCCCTGACGAATTCGTGGTGGGGTATGGCCTAGACTTTGACCAACTCTACCGCAACCTGCCCTACATTGCCGTCCTGCAACCGGCCGTCTTTGCCCACCTGTTGGGTGAATAGAACGCGGATGACGCAGATGAACGCGGATTATCACCGATTGGAATAGGGTGTCTCCTCCAAAATCCAAAATCCAAAATCCAAAATTCCCGCCTCTTCTGGAACGGCTGCGGCCGATGCTTGTCAGCCAGAAGACGCCGGTCTACCTGGTCGGTGGGGCGGTGCGCGACGCCCTGCTGGGGCGAGAAAGCCACGACCTGGACTTTGTGGTGGCGGAACGGGCCATTGCCCTGGCTTATAAGGTGGCCGATGGGCTGGGCGCGGCCGCCTACGCGCTGGATAAGGAGCGGGACACCGGCCGGGTGGTGCTGCCCGACGGCACGGTGCTGGACTTCGCCCGTTATCGTGGCGTGGACCTGGCCGCCGACCTCCGCGAGCGCGACTTTACCATCAACGCCATGGCCCTGCCGGTCACTGCCACCGCGCTGGATGATTTGGTTGACCCTTGTGGTGGGCTGGCTGATTTGCAGGCCGGCCTGGTTCACCCAACCCATCCTCAAGCCATCACAGACGACCCGGTGCGGGCCTTGCGGGCTATCCGGCTGGCCCTGAACTTGGGCTTCCAGATGACGGTGGAGACGATGGCCGCCCTGCCGGCCGCCGCGCCGCTCCTCAACCAGCTCTCGCCAGAGCGCGTCCGCGACGAGTGGCTGAAGTTGCTGCAAACGGCCGCTCCTCACCGGGCGGTACGGCTGATGGCGGAAGGGGGATTGGTGGCGGCCGTCTGGCCGGAAGTGGTCGCCCTGGTCGGGGTGGCTCAATCGCCACCGCACCACGAGCCGGTCTTTGACCATACAGTGAGCGTGCTGCGCTGGCTGGTGGAACTGGAGGCAACTGTAGAGCAATCCGGCGGATTGTCGCAATCCGGCAGATTGTCGCAATCCGGCGGATTGCGTTACAGCGAGTTGGCGGCTTATTGGGCGCGGCCGGTAACGGGCGGATTGGATGGTCGCACCCTTCTCCGCCTGGCCGCCTTGTTTCACGACGTGGGCAAGGCCCGCACCCAAAGTATTGGGCCAGACGGCCGCATCCGCTTTTTGGAACACGACCAGGTGGGGGCCGGCCTGGTGGGGGAGCGGCTGCGCTTCTATCGCTTTAGCACGGAGGCGATTAGCCACGTGAAGCAGATTGTGGCCGGCCACATGCGCCCGTTGTTCCTGACTGCCCAGGAGAGTGTGAGCCGGCGGGCTATCTATCGCTTCTTCCGCGACTTTGGCCCGGCCGGGCTGGACATTAGCTTCCTGGCCCTGGCTGACCATCTGGCAACCTACCAAACGGCGGAAGCGGCCGGCGACGCCCAATGGGCGCGCCTGCTGGCCCTGGTCGCCCAGCTTTACGACCAATACTTCCAGCAATACGAGCAAACCATTCGCCCCAGACCATTGGTGAATGGAGACGAGTTAATGACTGCTCTGCAGCTCAGACCGGGGCCAGAGGTCGGCCGCTTGCTGCGTTTAATTGAGGAGGCGCAGGCGGCCGGGGAGATTACGACGTGGAAGGAGGCGATCCAATTGGCTCGTGGTCAACGGGATAAGCGTGAAGCGTGAAACGTGACAGTCTGTTCAGGTTTCACGTTTCAGATTTGCGTCTGGTTATTCCGCTTCAGATGATCCATAAACTCGTTGCGCGTCTTTTCCTTGTCTTTGAAGGAGCCGAGCATGGTGCTGGTGACCATGCGGGCGTGTTCTTTCTGCACGCCCCGCATCATTACGCACAGATGGGATGCTTCCACCACTACGCCCACCCCGTAGGGATTTAGCACGTCGCAGATGAGGTCGGCGATCTGGCGGGTCATCCGCTCTTGCACCTGCAAACGGCGGGCGAACATCTCCACAATGCGGGGAATCTTGGACAGGCCAATCACCTTATCCCTGGGAGTATAGGCGACGTGAGCGCGGCCGAAGAAGGGCAGTAGATGATGCTCACACATACTGATAAACTCGATGTCCTTGACGATGACCATTTCATCGTATTGCACGTCAAAGAGGGCATCGTTGACCAGGACTACTGGGTCAACGGTGTAGCCGGCCAGGATTTCCTCGTACATCAGGGCCACCCGTTCGGGTGTGCGCCGTAACCCTTCACGGCCGGGATCCTCGCCCACGTTCTTTAGAATGGTAGTAACAGCCGCTTGTATTTCGGTTCTACGTCGAGCCATCTCTACATCGTTCATAGCGCATCACACTCTTAACGCCCATTGTAAGCCAATGAGCAGTGGAATACAAGGCGGCCGGGGAAGACCTTGTAATTCAATAGGGAGCATTTCAGAATTGGGGGAAAAGATGTGATAGGCGCCCAATGTTGGCTGTTTTTGGCCTCGGCCGGGGAGCGGGTGGGGAGGGCGGCTGTTTTGATGTTTTGATATGCACTGGTCTGGATTATCAAGATTATCAAAATTATCAATGCCTTGCGGGGTGTAAATGAAGGAGGAAGGATGAAGGAGGAAGGAGGAAGGATGAGGGTAGGGATGGTGATGGACATGGATTGAGTATAGCATGGGTGGTTAAACAGGCTGTTTAGAGAAGAAGGGGTTGGCAAGGCGGTGGGAAAGGGGCGGCCGGGCTGGGCGGGGCAGGGGTGGTGACTGTGGTCGGGTCGGCCGGGGGTCGTCTGGTTTTCCCCAAAACTGAAATGCTCCCGTTCAATAGGTAGGGGGTGTTTAGCCATAGAAGGCTGGGGTGAGGAAGGGGGCCAGGGCATAGGCGACGGCGATGGCGAAGGCTTGCTGGCGAGGGACTAGGCCGGCCGTCAATGCGCCCACCGCTCCTCCCTTCTGCTTGACGTTGGCCTGGCCCAACAGGTCGTCCATGACCGGCCCTAATTCTTCGCCGGCCAGCAGGCGGCTGGCGATGATGGGCGGCAGGAGTAAGCGGGCGGCGCCGCCGATCCCTTCCCGGCCGTGGCTATCCACGATGACGACCCAACCCATGAGCATTAGCCCGGCCGGGTCGGATTGAACGCCCCCTTCTAAACCTACGCCTATATCGGCGTTTAGGGTCTGGCGGGCGGCCGACGCTCTCTGGCGCGCCCCGGCCAGGCACTCGGCGTCGCTCATGGGCATCGCCGCGACGCCCGACGGCACTTCGATAGGGTGGATGGTAGCGGCCGGCCACACGCGCTCAATGACAGAGCGTACGGCCGCGATCTTGACTGGATTGGTAGAGCCAATGGCGATTTTCATCAAATCGCTCGATTGATAATCCATTTGTCAAGTGCTAAAATCCCTGCTAGTTCTTGAGGAAAGGCCACCACTCGATAATCAGAGGATCAGTGAATGCACAAGTGGGTGGTTCAGGATCGCTATGGCAACGAAATATACATGACAGAGGAGCGATGGCAACATATCGTCAGCAAGCACCGTGAGTTAGTAGGTCATCTGGACGACCTGTTGAACACACTCAGACATGGACGCCGAAAGCAAGAACGGCGCGATCCCCAACGGTATCGCTATCATTTTCCCTGTTACACTCTGTTATATGGCAACAATCGCATCACGGCCGTAGTGGTCTTTGACTACCAGTTGCAACCCGATGGAACTCGAATTCGCAACAATTTCGTCACAACGGCCTGGGGTGAATATGTTCCCCGATAGAAAGTTACTATGACTTCTCATCAATCGGAATGGCTAATTGAATACGAAGAAAGTCTTGACGAGACGCGGATTGTAAATGTGAGTTATGACCGGGAAGGGGACATCCTGGAGATTTTTTTCGCAGAAGGCGCAGGGAGTGGGATAGAGCTGACGGATGAAATTGTTCTGCGCTATAACCAGGCTACTGGTACTCCGTTGAGCTTGATTCTTCTCTCATTCTCTCACCTTGTTCAGCCGACCGAGTATGGCCCTGAGAGTTTTCGATTGAGCGGCTTGGAGAAACTGTCACCAGAACGCCGCGAGACGATCATGCGAATCTTGACATCTCCCCCCGTCAATCATTACCTTCGTGTTTCTGCTCTGACGCTTCCCCGCAGCCACCGCCTGGTACCGATTACCACCGTGCGGCCGTTGTTGGCGGTCGTTACCTAGTTGAAGGTTAAAGGTTGAAGGTTGAAGGTTCGATAGACCTTCAACCTTTAACCCCACTACCGGCGCGGCAGTTCAATCTTGGTAATGGCCTCGAAGTCGAGGGTGTCTTCGCTGCCCAATAACATTTCCAGGGCCGTTTGGGCGAACTGGAAGAAGGCTTGCAGGTCGGCCACACGGGCCAGGTAGAAGGAGGCTAACTCTTGCTCTTCTGGCGTCAATTCAGTCTCGGCCGATTGCAGGCGGCCGATGCTGTCGCCCAACACTTGTAGGGCTACCTGCACTTCCCGCCGCTCGCGGCCGTTCAAGACGCTGCGAATGACTTGCCAGAAGTCTGGTTCGGCCGCATAATACTTCTTACGCTCGCCCCGCACCCACACTTCCTTCGCCATGCCCCAGCGTTCCAGGGCGCGCATATTCATACTCACCGAGCCTTTACTAATTTCCAGCCCGTCCACCAGGTCATCCAGGGAGAGTGGCTCTGGACTGAGCAGGAGCGTACCGTACAGATGCCCCATCACCTCGCTAAAACCAAAGAAACGGGCCAGGCGGCCCAGACCAGCCACTGTGCTATCGTTGACAGCTTTCAAGTTTTCGTGCATAAAATACCCACCATTCAGAACGTTCTGAATGTAGAGTAGCAAAAAAGGGGCGAATCGTCAATTTACCTCACCGCGGAGACGCGGAGGGCGCAGAGGACAATCAGGTGGAGACTCCGCCTGCTCTGCGGTGAGCGGTTGTCGAAATGGATTACCAGCAGATTTACCGGACGCAGGCTGCTCTCTACGATGAACTGGTCGCCCGTGAAGATTACCAGGGCCTTATCCTCCCGGCCTTGCAAAGCATCCGGCCGCTAACGGGTCTGGACGTAGTGGAACTGGGGGCCGGTACGGGCCGCCTGACCCGCCTGCTCCTGCCCTTCGTGCGCTCCATCCTGGCCTGTGACATCTCGCCGCCGATGCTCCGCGTCGCCGTCCACAATCAACCCGCGTTCATCCGCGACCATCCGCGCTATCCGCGTTCTATCTTCCTGGCCGCCGACAACCGCCGCCTACCCGTCGCCAGCCACACGGCCGACCTAACGCTGGCCGGTTGGAGCCTGGGCCACTTCTGCGGCTGGTACCCCGATACCTGGCACATTGAAATCGGCCAGGCTATTGGCGAAATGAAGCGGGTGTTGCGGCCGGGAGGTACGGCCATTGTCATCGAAACCCTGGGCACCGGCTACGAAACACCCCACCCGCCCCGGCCGTACCTGGCCGACTATTACACCTGGCTGGAGCAGGAACACGGCTTCCGGGGCGACTGGATTCGCACCGACTATCGCTTTGCGTCGGTAGAAGAAGCCGAACGACTGACCCACTTTTTCTTCGGCGGCGAACTGGCCGGGCGGGTTAAGCGGGAAAAGCGGATCGTCTTGCCGGAGTGTACAGGTGTCTGGGTCTGGGCAGCATAAGGCGTGAAGCGTGACGCTCTTATCACGTTTCACGTTTCATGCTTGACAATCAAGGTCAAAAGGATATAATTTAGATATGTCTAAATAAATTTTTTGGATATGTAAAAGAGGTGTGCCTATGGCGACTTCTGTCATTGCGACTCACGGATTGACCGTTTACTACGGCCGCCATCGCGGCATTATTGATTTGGATTTGAGTGTGGAGGCGGGCGAGATTTTTGGCTTTCTTGGCCCCAATGGAGCGGGTAAGACAACCACCCTGCGTGTTTTGCTGGACATCATTCGCCCGACGCGCGGCCGGGCCACCGTTTGGGGACTAGACTGCCAGCGGGAGGGGGTAGCCATCCGCCAGCGAGTGGGCTACCTGCCTGGCGAACTGAGCCTCTACCCGACGATGACCGGCCGCCAATTCCTGGACATGATGGGGTCGGCCAGGGGACAAAGAGGGCGCAATGGCTACCGGGATGAATTGTGCCAGCGCTTAGACCTCGACCTCGGCCGGCGTATCAGCGAATACTCCAGGGGCAACAAGCAAAAACTGGGGCTGGTGGCCGCGCTGATGAATAAGCCCGACCTGTTGGTATTGGACGAGCCGACCACTGGGCTGGATCCCCTGGTGCAGCAGACAGTATTGGACCTGGTGCGGGAGGCCAGGGCGGAGGGGCGCACGGTCTTTTTCTCCTCCCACATTCTGCCGGAAGTGGAAGCTGTCTGTGACCGGGTGGCGATTATCCGCGAGGGGCGGCTGGCGGCCGTCGAGCGGGTGGATAACCTGACCGCTAAACGCTTCCACC
>JBFMFT010000271.1:0-7317 GCA_040751925.1 Chloroflexota bacterium | reverse complement strand
GGCCCAGGCGGCCTGGCTCCATATCTCGGCCAGCAGGAGGGAACGTCCGGCCGCCAGCGATTGCGCCAAGTCCAACTCGGCGGCTACTCCTGTCCAGTCGCCCGCATAGGCCAGCAGACGGCCGCGCAGTTGGTGAGTGACCGCCTGCCAAAAAGAGTCGCCCACTTCCCGGCTCAAGGCCAGGCTGCGGCGCAGATTCTTATTGGCCGCCGGCAAATGACCCAGGGCGATCTGGTCTTGGGCCAGGTTGCCCAGGGCAACCACCATGCCCCGCTTCTGGCCGCGCTTTTCGTAGAGGGCCAGGCTGCGCTCGAAGTGGAAGACGGCCGTCGCCGGGCGGCCGGCCAGGCTATAGCAACTACCCAGGCTGTTCACCACCCAGGCTTGCCCATTCTCGTCGGCCAACGATGGCCCCTGGTCTTCCCCATGGGGAAAGAGGGCGCGTAGTAAGCCCAACTCGACGGTGTGAGCGTCCAGGCGGCCGTACAAGGGATCGGCCAATCGCTGGCGGTAGAGGGTGAGGGCATCCTCGTAGCGACCAGCTTTGACCAGGTGATAGTACAGGTCAATGACCGGCTCCAACTCGCCAAAGGATGAAGGGTGAGGGATGAAGGATGAGGACTTTTTCTTTTCATCGTTCATCCTTCCGTATTCATCATTTCCCAGGCGGCCGTAGGCCAAGCGGCTTATGACCGGATGCAGACCATAACGGAGCGCGCCCCACCCTTCCACCTGACATAACCAGCCGCGCCCCAACAGCAGTTGGATGGTTTCACTGGTCGCCGATTGGCCGGCCACCGCCGCCAGTGTTTCGGCCGTCACGCTACCCCGAAAAGCGGCCAAACGCCCCAACAGTTGGCGGGCGGCCGGCGGCAAATCATAATAGGCCACCGACAAGACCACTTCGCGGTTCGCGCTGAAGCTGCTGCTTGGCCCGTAGCAGGCGGCCAAATCGGCCGCCTCTCGCCCCCCGGCCAGCAGCCCAGCCAACAGGCGCAGGCTGAGGGGATGGTAGTTCACCGGCCGGCCAATGGCCTCGACAGTCTCCAGCGTGGCTTCCACGCCATAGCAGGCCAACATTTCCTGGGCCGCCGCCGGCCGCAGCCCGGTCAGGTCATGGCGCATAACGCCCGTACCTCCTGCTTCGCCTGGCCCGGCCAATTCCTGGGGGATGACCTGGCTGGTTAGCAAGGTCTTGACCGAGGTCAGGCCCGGCCGGGCCAGCCAACTCAAGAACGTGCCAGTGACCCCGTCGTGACCTGCGGGGTCTCCGAGACCCCACAGGTCTTCAGCCAACAGCGCTTCCACCCCATCTAAAATGAGTAAAGCAGGTGTGCGAGCCAGGTATTCAACGAGGCGATTGGCCGCCGCCAGCCAGCTACCGAAGCGCTGCGGCTCCTCGCCAAAGTGGCGCAAGAGGGCCAGCCCCAGGCGCGGCAGGGCAGTCTCCGTTTCGCGAAGGTCCCACCAGGCGACCAGAGGGGGGCAACGGCCGCTGGATAGCAAGCCTTGTAGCCAGTGCCAGGCCAACGCACTCTTACCCGCGCCATCTGGGCCTAACAGAGCCAACAGGGAATGGCTCGTATCCCGTTGCAGCCAGTCGTCCAGCAGCAGGCACTCAGTCGGCCGGCCGGCCAGTGGCCGGTCGTTGGGATAGGGAACGTTGACCAGCAAAGTCGGCCGCCGCTCCCCACGCCAGCGGTCGGCCGGGCCACTCGCCAGCCGCCGCCGGGCTGCCTCCACCTGGTAGCCCAAAATCACTTCCTTGACCTGTTCAATGGATTGCTCTAGTCGAGCGGCCCGCTCCCCACCGGTCGCCAGCCGCCACTCGTCCTCCATCATCCCCAGGAGAAGCTGCTGTTGCTCAATCTTATCGGCCGACTCTGCCCAGGCTGTCTCACTGCTCATTGGGCAGAGAATAACACGCGGCCGGGGCAATGGCTGTTAAGGTTGTGTGAAAAACGTAGGGCAAGTTTCCCAACTTGCCCTACAAGCGATCTTACCGCAAAACCAGGGGAAAGTAGGTATTGTTGGGAAGAAAAACGGCCGTATCCGTACAGCGATCGGCCGCACTATGCGCCGCTTCCACGTTGCCGGCCGCGTCGGTGGCCTGGCTGCGGAAGCAGTAAGTGGCCCCTGGGGTGGGGGGGGTGAAACTCGCGCTGGTGGCCGGGGTGTTGACCAGCCAGGTTGTCCAGGTGGTCGCCGTAGAGAGGCGATAGTCCACGTTGTAGGTCGCCACCCCAGAAGTGGCGTCGCTGCCCGACCAGGCCGGCGCGTAGCGGCCGTCCGCCAACCGGAAAACGTTGTTGACACTAGAGGTCGGGGCCACCGAATCCAGACCAAAGCTGGTCACGGCCGAAGTAATTGTCCCATAAGGCGTGACCAGGCTCACCCGCCAGTAGAGTTGGGGGTAATCCTGGCTGAAGGTGACGACGGCCGTCTCCTGTCCACTCGTTAGCGATGGATTGGCGACCACGTTGGTCAGGCCGGGGTCAGTCGCCACCGTCAACGCGCCACTGCTGAAAGAGACCACGTTCTCCGTCTCCCAATTGAAGACGACGGTCCGGCTACCCAGCCAGGCCCCGGCCGCCGGTTCTTCATTGACGACGGCCGCATTGGGCGGTATAGAATCCAGGTAACGCAGGCGCAGCGCGTCAAACCAGATGCCCTTGCCCGAATCGGTGGTGGTCAAGTCGGTCAGGTGGACGGTGCCGCCATTGCCGGCGTTGAAGTAGTATTGGCCCAGGTTGATCCATAACCCCAGGTTGACCTGGTGGCTGGCGACCACTGTCGTCGCCCCGTAGGCGTGGTTAATCGTATAGGTCGCCCCATCGCTTTCTTCGTCGCCGGTGGCGCAGAAAGGCACGTAAGCCCACACCTCGTAGTTGCCGGCCACGCTGATCTCCGGCCGCCAATCCGCCCAGTTCACCGCCTGGTTAGGGTCGGTCGTTGAATAGGTGTAATAAGCGTGTACGTCATAGCCGCACGCGCTGGGGCCGTCGTACCAGTTGGCGTTGCTCTTGGTGAACGCGCTGCTCAACTCGTCCACGTATAGATAGGCGGGGGTAAAGCCAATCCGCCGGGCCACCTCGTCCCGCAGCCAGGGTTTCAAGTCAAAGGCCGCCCCGCCAGGACATTCGGTTGTGCCGTACACATCGCGGTGGCCCATCAGGTGGGGCAGGCCCCAATCCATATTGGGCAGGTAACTGGCGTCGTAAACGTCAATGTCCTTCTGGTCGGCTTTCCAGGCGAAGAGGTCGGCCGCCGCGTTCTGCATGGCTGTTGGTGGGGTCACGTCGGTAAAGGTGCCAATGAAGGAGAGGGCCATCGTGCCGGCGTTGGCGTCGGCCGCGTGTGTGCCAATCACATCGTCGCCGCCCCGGTGGCCTTCGTAGAGGACGCCGTTCCAGTCCACCAGGTAGTTATAGCCAATGTCGCCCCAGCAACGGGTGTAGGTGTGGAAGTAGTAGATGGCCCGCACGACGGCCGCCCAATCGGGCGAGTCGTTGTTGGAGACGGTGTGGTGAAAAATCAGGTGGGTCACCGGCTCGTAAGCCAGGGGGTCATCCACGATACACGGATCGCAATCGGTCGTGCAGGAGCAGCCAGGGTCGGTACACCACACCTGGCGGCTGACGACGAGAGGCTTGGGGTAGTCGTCCTCTGGGGTAGAAGGCGGGGTCAAGGCCCGTTGTTGGGCCACCAGTTCTTCGGCCGTCGGCCCGGCCGTCGAATCCACCAGCGTCCAGTGTAGGCTCTCTAAGACCGGGGCCGGCTCACCCAGGTAGCGGCTCAGGCTAACCACGACTTGTAGTTCACTGTGGCGGCCGTCGGCCGCCGCCACCGCCAGCATATCCCCCACCACGTCCGGGTCGCCGCTCACCGTCCAGTCGTCATATTCCCAAATAGCCATCCAATCGCTCCAGGGACCGGCCGCCGGCCGCGTTCTTACCTGGATCGCCAGGCTGGTCGTCCCCGGTATATCGGCCGTCCACTGGGTAAAGAGAACGTTGAAGGGGATGGGGGCGGTCAGAATAGGGGAGGTGTATTGGCCGGTCAGGGCGTCCTCAGCCAGAGTCAGACCGGCGGCGGTGACGGCCGTGCCAGCGTGCGACCCACCGGCAAAATCGGCCGCCGCCAGCCAGAGGTCTTCCCCCACCGTCACGCTCTCTTCTGACTGCGCCATCGGCACAATCGCCGCCACAAAGATCAGGAGGAAACCCAGGAAAGTTAGACGCTTGGTACTACTCATGGCAGAAACTCTCTCCTCGAAACATAAACCCAAATCGGCCAGACGCCAGTAAACGGCCGGTGAAACCACCGTGAACTCCCCGTGAATGTCCTACATTGTCACGGCCACTGAGGACTGTACACCGGTTTCTGAAGTAGGAACATAGTCCTAATGGCCTATCAACCCTACTTGTGTATTCTTAACACCATTGTATACTCAGCAGATCGAAGCCTGGCAGAGTGAAGCACGCCCAAGCGCCGCGTCGCACCTGGGGGTGCTTGCTCTTCATTTCGATGTACTGATACTACCCCAATGAACGCAAGGCAAAGGGGATTTTCGGCGCCCCTTTGCGGAGGTGTACCATGAAAAATCCAGTTCGTTCCCTCACCCTCGCTCTCCTTGTTCTCCTCTTGAGTGCGCTGGCCTGCAACGTCGGCGGAGGGGGCGAGCCAACACCGGCCGCCGAGCCAACGGCCGTTCCCGTCTCCGACACACCCGCCCCATCTCCCACAGAACCAGCGACCGCCCCGCCAGAGCCGGCGGCCGGGCCAGGCGGTCTGGAGAACACCCAGGCCGCCACCGTCCAGGTCATCGTGCAAGGCTCCCAATTCCTGGAAGAGTTCATCGGCTCCGGTTCCGGCGTCATCTACGATCCCAGCGGTCTGGTGCTGACCAACAACCACGTCGTGGAAGGAGCCGCCATCATCCAGGTACAAGTCGAGGGGCGGGACGGCCTGGTCGCCGCTCGCGTGCTGGGCAAAAGCCCCTGCGACGACCTGGCCGTGCTGCAACTCAACGGCAGCGACTTCCCCTACGCCTTATTGGGCGGGGTGGAAACCAGAGTAGGCACGCCGGTTTACGCCATCGGCTACCCCCTGGGCGACCCCGTGCAATCCCTCACGTCGGGTATTATCTCGAAAGTCAACCTGCAAATCGCCACGGATTGGGCCGATTTTAGCCGCGCCATTCAGACGGACACAGCTATCAACCCCGGCAACAGCGGCGGCCCGCTGGTCAACGCCGACGGTGTGGTGGTGGGGGTCAATTCGGCCAGCCTGAGCTCCGCCCAGGGTACCAACTTCGCCATCGCCATTGATTATGCTTTGCCGGTCATGGAGCAGCTTGAACAAGGTGAAAACCTGTTCTGGATTGGCTTGAACGCGGCCCCCCTGCCGGCCGAAGTAGCCGCCGAATACGGGATTGCCGTCGAGCCGGGCCTGTTCGTTTACGCGGTGGACTCCGGCAGTCCGGCCGACCTCACCGGCATCCAGGAAGGGGACTTCGTGACTTCCATCGAAGGCGTGTCCGTAGGGGCCGATGGCACGCTCAAAACCTTCTGCGACGTGCTGCGCTCGCACAGCCCTGACGACACCCTGGATGTGTCGGTTGTGCGGGAGGGGGCGCGCTACGCCGGGCAGATCAACGGCCGGCCGCTGGAAGGTGGCGCAGTGGTCATAGACACGGGGGGTGACACGGGTGGTGATACCGGCGGCGATACCGGCGGCCAGGTACCCACCGTCTTCAACTACGTGGACGTGCAGGATAATTCCGGCCGGATCATGGTTCAACTGCCCGACGTGTGGGACACGACACCGGATGACTTGAAGCTCTGGGGGTCGGCCGACCTGGATAGCTGGTTGAATAGCTTCGGTGGCACCGGCGAAGGCGAAGCCACCGTCCCTGGCTTCTTCATCCTGGCCTCCGACGAGGACCAGACCGTGACCGACGACCGGGTTATCGAGGCATTGGATAGTCTGCCCGTGCCAGGCAACTGCGAATACGACGCCAACAACCGCTCGAACTACGACGACGGCATCTACGTTGGCGCTTATGACCGCATGGTTTGTGACGTAGGGGAATACATTACCCTGATTGCTTATGACCCTGAAAGCCCCTCCTTCATCATCTGGATCGAGGGCTACCTGGTTAGTGACGAGGATTACGAGGTTTTCGACAAGGCCTTGAATACGTTCATTGTCCTGCCGGGTAATTAGTGGGTAGGGCAAGTTTCCAAACTTGCCCTACTGATTTCACGACACCCTGGCCCGCGCCCAGGGCCATGCCCCCACCGTCACATTGCGCCGCTGAAAACTGAGCATGGTCAGGACAAGCAGAATACCGGCCACCCCCAGCAGCAGCCAGGGATTGCCGTCTACCCACCGGCCGGTCAAGGCTTCGCGGCTGGCGTAATAGTGGAACGGGAAATAGGGCTGTAACGGCTCTATCTTCTCCGAGACGTTACCCAGTGTATGAACCAGGTAGCTGACGACCAGATAAAGAGTCACGCCGACGGCCGCGTGGCGACGGCGCGGCAGATACGCCCCCAGGAACAGGCTCAGGGTCGTCCACAGCATCAGAATCGGCCAATTATTCAGCGAGGCCCGCAGCAAATCGGCCGCCGCCAGCCCCGTCTCGATTTCATCCTGGATACCTACAAGGCCTAACCATAGCCCCAGAAACATCAACAGCAAAATGATGAGCATGACCAGGGCCAGGACAATAGTCTTGACCACCACCAAGTGCCAGCGGGGGAGGGGCAAGGAGAGCAATAATTCCAACGTACCGCTATCTTCCTCACCAGCCAGGACGGCTGTCCCGGCCGTGATGGCCAGGATCCCCAGTAGCAAAGGTATCCAATCCAATATCTCCAGGGGCAGCCAGCCCTCCAGTGTCCCCAGGTTATTGATGTCGCCAAAGGCCTTGTAAAACTCCGGAAACTCGATGCCGCCAAATTGCTCGGCCATCGAGGGAAACAGGGCCATGATGGCCCAACCATAGAGAGCCAGTCCCAATCCCCAACCCACAATCGCCCCCCGCCGCGCGCTTAGTTCTTTACCCAGTAAGTTCCACATGACACACCACCTCTTTCTCTTTACTTTTCACTCATCACTTTCCGTTCTGACCTTTACCGTAATAGGCCAGGAAAATCTCTTCCAACGTCAACGGCCGCGTCTCGATGTCCGTTATCTCATATTGTACGGCCGCCTGCAAGACCGACTGTAGATTCTGGCGTACCTCCAGGTCCACGCTGTGATCCTGGCGGCCGGTTTCTGTCACTCCTTCAATAGAGAAGGCGTCGGCGG
>JBFMFT010000270.1:0-7345 GCA_040751925.1 Chloroflexota bacterium | reverse complement strand
GCAGGGCGAGGGGAGATACTAGCAGCGGCCGGGCGGCCGGGTGTCGCCAGGGTCGTCGTTGAGGCTAGTGTACCATAGGGGGTTAAACAGGCTGTTTAAGTGGGGGTGGGGAGAACACGGATTAAGAGAAGAGGCGGATTGGGCCGGGGGGCAAGGGTGGTGGCGGTGGCCAGGTCGGCCGGGGCTGGTCTGGTTTTCGCCAAAACTGAAATGCTCCCATGAAGGGTGAAGGATGAAGGATGAACTGGTATAATCGGCCTGTTCATCATTTATCGTATTTACTCAGTGCCTGTAGAAACCAGGTTTTCTGCAAGTGATGGCGACGATTGCCCAGAGAAAAACCTGGTTTCTACAGAGAGCCCGAGTAGTTAGCATTATTTTCGAGGAAGACCAGAGTGAATGCACAGGAGTTTGTGGCGAAGTGGCGGGGGATGGGGCTGAAGGAGCGTTCGGCCGCCCAGGAGCATTTCATTGACCTCTGCCGGCTGGTGGGCCACGCGACGCCGGCCGAAGCCGACCCCAGCGGCGACCGCTTCACCTTTGAGAAGGGGGCGAGCAAGCAGCGCGGGGGGCAGGGTTGGGCCGACGTGTGGTACCGGGGGCGTTTTGCCTGGGAGTACAAGGGGAGGCACGCCGACCTGGACAAAGCGTACCAGCAATTGCTGCAATACCGCGAGGCCCTGGAAAATCCACCCCTGCTGATTGTCTCTGACCTGGAACGGATGGTCATCCACACCAATTTCACCAATACCGTCAAGCAGGTCTACGACCTGGGGCTGGATGATTTGCTCAAGTCGGAGGGGTTGGAGCGGCTGCGGGCGGTTTTCTATAAGCCGGAAGCGCTGCGGGCGGCGCAGACGACGGAGCAGGTGACGCGCCAGGCGGCCGAAGAGTTCTCCCGCCTGGCCGAACTGTTGCGGAAGTGGGGGGAGGAACCCGGCCGCATCGCCCACTTCCTCATTCGCCTCCTCTTTTGCCTCTTCGCCGAGGATATTGGCCTGCTGCCGGAAGAACTGTTCAGCCGGCTGGTGGCCCGCACGCGGCGCAACGCCGGGGCCTTCCACCAGCAATTGCAGCAGCTTTTCAGGGCGATGGCTCAAGGCGGCTGGTTTGGCGAACACGAGATAGCCCATTTCAACGGCGGGTTGTTCGACGACGAGACCGCTTTGGAACTGGACAGTGAGGGGCTGGATATTCTGGTCAGGGTGAGCGGGTTGGATTGGGCCAGCCTGGAGCCTTCGATTCTGGGGACGCTGTTCGAGCGGAGTTTGGACCCCAGCAAGCGGGCGCAGTTGGGGGCGCATTACACGAGCAAGGAGGACATCCTGCTCATCGTGGAGCCGGTCTTGATGGCCCCCTGGCGGCGGCGGTGGGCGGAGGTGGAAACAAAGGCCCGCGAATTGGCCGGCCGCCGCGACGAGGCCAAAGGCAGTTCCTACACTCGCCTGCACAATGAGCTGGCCGCCCTCCTCACGGGCTTCGCTCACGAACTGGCCCAGACGCGGGTGCTTGACCCGGCCTGCGGCAGCGGCAACTTCCTGTACGTGGCTCTGCGCCAGTTGCTTGACCTGGAAAAGGCGGTCATCAGCCTGGCGGCCGACCTGGGTCTCAGCCGCTTCTTTCCGGGTGTCTCGCCCAGCCAACTGTACGGGATCGAGGTCAACGAATACGCCCACGAATTGGCCCAGACGACGGTGTGGATTGGCTACATCCAATGGCTGCGGGAGAATGGCTTCGGCCGCCCCGCTGAACCGATTCTCAAGTCACTGACCAACATCCGGCGCATGGACGCGATTCTGGCCTACGACGAGGCGGGGCGGCCGGTGGAACCGGAATGGCCGGCGGCCGAGGTGATTATCGGTAATCCGCCATTCCTGGGCGGCAACAAAATACGCCAGGGTATGGGAGATCGGTACGTGGATGCCCTATTCTCTCTTTATGCCGGCCGTGTCCCTGCATTTGCCGACCTGGTGTGTTACTGGTTTGAACGGGCGAGAGGCAAGATTGAAGATGGCGAGGTACAGAGAGCCGGTCTGCTGGCGACTCAGGGCATTAGGGGTGGAGCAAACCGCAAGGTACTGGAGCGTATAAAGGAGTCTGGCGACATCTTCTGGGCACAGTCGGATCGAAATTGGATTCTGGATGGAGCCACTGTCCATGTTTCAATGGTTGGGTTTGACAACGGCAGTGAGTCAGAGCACGAATTGGATGGTCAAACAGTTCAGGAAATCAACCCTGATTTGACCTCGGATACTGATCTGACAGTCGCTCAACCGCTGCCTGAGAACGTAGGGATTTGCTTTATGGGGCCGTCGCCAAAAGCCCCTTTTGACATTGAAGCAGACGTCGCACAGCGCATGTTAGAAGCTCCGCTCAATGTCAACGGTCGCCCTAATTCCGACGTGGTAAGACCAGTTGCCAGTGCGGTAGATTTAGTCCAGAAAGAACGTGGAAAATGGACGATTGACTTTGGACTCCTGCCTTTTGATGAAGCATCGTTGTATGAGCTTCCGTTTGAGTATGTCAAGCAGAATGTACTACCAACAAGAGAGAAAGGCAGAAGGAACGACTACAGAGGTAATTGGTGGCAATACGCCAGACCACGACCCGAAATGCGCGAAGCTTTGGTTGGGCTTGATCGTTTCATATCTACACCAGGTGTAGCAAAACACCGTATTTTCGTGTGGGTAAGTCCGAAAGTTCTATGCAATCAAGGCACTCTTGTTTTCGCTCGTAGCGACGATTATTTTTTTGTGTCCTCCACTCAAAACTACACGAACTGTGGGCCAGAGGTCAAGGTACTCAACTTCGTGAAGCCGAAAGTGGGTTCCGTTACACGCCCACCACCACCTTCGAGACCTTCCCCTTTCCCTGGCCGCCCGGCCGCGAGCCGGCCGGTGACCCCCGCGTGGAGGCGATTGCGGTGGCCGCCCGCGACCTGGTGGCTAAACGGGACGCCTGGCTGAACCCGCCGGGGGTCGGCGAGCCGGAGTTGATGCGGACGCTGACGAATTTGTATAACCAGCGGCCGACGTGGCTGGCCCTGGCGCACCAACGGCTGGACGCGGTGGTGCTGGCGGCTTATGGGTGGGCGGCTTCTCTTCGTGACGAGGAAATCCTTGAACGTCTTCTCGCCCTCAATTTAGAACGCTCCCCTTCGAGAATAGGATGCTGATGACGCGGATGAACGCGGATTTTCATTTATCGTGGTGCGTCACCGCGCATGAAAACTCCTTATTGTTTACTCATAGGTTGAAGCAGGTATTGCGACCTGATCAGGCGCGATTCGCAAGATCAATTGCCCGGCGAACCGGCCGCCAGGAAAGCAAGCAACGCCTCGATTTCGGTTTCGTCCAGGTCTAGCCTGGGCATCAGGGTATTGGGGCGGATGGCGGCCGGGTCGCGCAGCCACTCGCGCACAAAGGCCGGGTCGGGTTGGTAATGGGTCAGGTCAGGGGCAATGTCCAGGAAAAACTCGTCCGGCCGGGCAAAGCCTTCGTAGCGATGGCAGGTGACGCAGCCTTTAGCCTGGAATAAGACCCTCCCCTGGGCGGCCAGGTCGGACAGGGGGGCGACCTGGGGAACGGCGGTAGGAAGGGCCGGTTCAGGGGCGGCCGACCAGGGGATAAACGAAGCAACCAGCAGCAACAGGCCCAGGGCGGCCAAACCGATACTTAACTTCAACATAGGCGATCTGAGAGAGGTAATTGGTAATTGGTAATTGGCCTACCAATTACCAATTACCAACCTTTGCCACTTTGCGCTGGCGGTTCAATGACAGGGCGGCCGTGCCTAGCGCGGCCAGCAGGAGGGCGACGGCCGTCCAGCGCAGGCTAATACGCACGGAGGCCATTGGATCGGCCGGGGCGGAGACGGCCGGGGCAGGCTGGGCGGCCGGTTGACCAGGCATGGGAGCCAGAACGGTGAGCGGCTCGAATTGCACCGTTCCCACCAACGGCTCCGGCGAGATTTCCCAATCCCAGACGCCCTCACTGGGGAAGGTCACGTCTACGGTGAAGTGGCCGGCCGCCCCCTCGTTGTGCGCCTGGATGCGTAAGGATTCGCCGGTGGTCCGGTTGTGGGCCACCAAAAAGGGCGTCACCCAATCGGCCGGGGTCTGGCCGTGTTGCCGCACCATGAAACCCAACGAAAGGGGCGTGCCAGCCCGCACCTCAGGGGGAACCTTATCCAACGTTACCACAGCCCAACCACCGGCCAGGGCTGGTGTAGTCAGTATCAACAAAAAGACCAACACGCAAAGGATTTTCCAAATGGATTTCTGCAACATGATCTAACTCTCCTTACTTAGACATCGGATGTCTTGCAGACATCCGATGTCTGACAACTATTACCACGACCCCGAGAGAACCTGGCCATGGACATTCATCTCCCACTGGCTGATGGTGGCAAAGGTACTGGGGTCTACGACAGAAAGAGTCGTCTTACCACTCGGATAATAATAGCCGGTGGCTAACAAGATGGGCTGGCCTCCGAACAGATGAGCCGGCACCAATCGCATCCCCTGGACGCGCGTCACGACGGTCAAGGTGGACGGGTCGAGCACGTCTGTCCAGGGAAGGTCATGTTCCCAACCACGGAGATAGAGTTGTGCGCCGTCGGCCGAGGCCACAATGTCCGTCGCCTCTGTCGCCAGGCGGCCGACCTCCACGCCAGTGGCTACCTCAATTACTTGCAAACCCAGGCGGGTTTCCTGGTACTGCCATTCCTCGTTCTCGTAGCGGGTCGTTTCGTAGCTCCCGCCCACGACGAACAGCCGCGTGCCGTCGGCCGACAAAACCGCCTGCGCGTTCGCTCCATTATAAACTTTGGCGTAGACCACGTCGGCCGTGAGAGCCAGTAGACGTTCCAGCCAGGATAACTTGGGCCGCACCTCGACCGTTTGGACCGTGCGGGCGGTGAAGTCAATGGTCGTCAGGCGGTCTTCGTCGGCGTGGACAACGTAGAGGCGCGTGCCGTCGGCCGACCAGGTGACGGCCGGTGTCCAACCGACTATGTAAATGTCAACGTCACTGGGTTCGGCCGGTCTCTGTTCGTAGTGACCGTCAAACAGACCGGCCAATTCCTGCTGCCAGATCACGCTCAGGTCGGCCGCCCTCAGCAAAGCGACCTGGGCTGGCTGCGGCCGGCCATCGTCCAGCAACTCCAGCCCACCGCCATAGGTCATCAAGCTCTCGCCATCGGCGGTGAAGGCCATCAGGCGCGGCCGGAAGGCCACCTCTATCTGGGCCACCACGGCCTGGCCGGCCACGTCTACTATCGCCAGTTGGTAAGACTGCGGACGGCCGAACTCTCCCTGGGGCGCGTTGGCGGCGGCTACCGCCAGGTAAGCCCCATCCGCGCTGAAAGCCATCGTCTCCGACCAGGAGACGAGGCGGGTGATTTCCGGGCCAACCTGCCAGGCGCGCAGGTCAACCAACTTCAACGTGCCGTGCGAACGATAATCGTTGCTGTAGACGATGACGGCCAACGTGCGGCCGTCTGGCGAGAGGGCGTGAAAGAAGTCGCGGCCGATTTCCAGGGGTGGAAAAGCCGCCAGGTCTTTGCCGGTCCGGGGGTCAACCAGGATCAACTGTTGTTTGGCCTCCTTGAAGCGAGCGCGCAACAAGGCTTCGTCCGGCCTGATGGAACTGGACTCCGGCAAGACTACATTGACCGTCTCACTCTGTGGGTGAACGGCCACGTCTGTATGGGTATCTTGCTGTACGGCGGCCGTTGGTTGGGCGGCCGGTGTGTCCACGACGGGCGCGGCGCAGGCCACCAGAATCAGAATCAGGGTTATCGGAATCCAGACCTTACCTTTCATGGCTATCTCCATCATTCGCGTCGTTCCACTACCCTTGCAAATTGGCTGACCAGAGGTGCGAGGCACTTTCTTAAGTGCCTTGCACCTGGAGGTCGCGGTCAAAAGTGCAAACATAGTGGTCGTTCGTCCATTGGTGTTATTTGTAGGTAATACACCGCCCGGCCGCGCCAGGTTCCCTATTAAGGAAGGTGCGTTGCACTTTCAGAAGTGCAATGCACCTGACAGCTTCTTAGAAATCCCCTTATCCCCTCATCCCGGCCGCTCTTAACGCAGTGACTCGGCGATCCGCACCGCTTCCTCCAGCGACAAGGCCGTTTCCAGGCGGTAGGTCACGTCGCCTTCGACCCAGATCAGCACGTTGCCCTCGACCAGCCGGGCCATTTCATAAAGCGGACGGCCGCGCGCGTCGAAGAATTGTAGGATATGCCAACCCTGCACCCAGTAGGCGGTGTCGCCGTTGACGGTAGCCGGCTCGACGTTTTCCCAGTCGAATTTGCCGCCAAATGCCCCTCCTTCCAGAGCCAGGATGTAGAGGCTGAGGCGCACCTGATCCGCGCTGCCTGGCTCTAACCAAACCAGGACGACCATCGGCCCGGCCACTTCCTGGTAAAAGACCCGATCCGGCGGCCCCAGGTCGGCCGGGTAAGTGGGCAATTTCACCGGCACACCCGCCCGCAACTCGGCGTCCTCTAGCGTCGTCCTGCCCGAAAGATTCAGGATAGAAAAGCGAGAGGCGTCAGTCTCACTCTCCTCTCCCTCAGAGGGAGAGGGGGCGAGGGTGTCCCCCGGCGTGGCCGTCACCGGCCCTTCAACCATCCCCTCGCCCTCGAAGGGAGAGGGGCCGGGGGTGAGGGTAGGCGTCGGCTGGCTGAAGAAGATACGAATGGCCCCAATTTGCAGGAATTCCAGGACGGCCGCCCGCACCTGCGGCACGGTCATCAGCGCGACCAGGGCTATCAACAGCGCCACCACCGCCCAGGCCAGCCGGACGCGCGGCCGGGTCGGAGTCAAAACAGACGGCCGACGGGCGACCACCACTCTGCGTCCAACGGCCCTGGCTATATCAGGGGTAGGGGGATAGGCAAAGGCGCGGGCTACATCCTGCACCTGTGCTTCCCATAACTCTAAACTCTGTCCTTCCATTTTTCATCTGGGCCGGGATGAGGGGATGAGGGGATTCTTCTTTAACATCATCCCCCTATCCCCCCATCCCGGCTAAATTCTTCCTGGAGGGTTGAAAATTCAGCTTCGATGATGGCCCGTAGCCGCTGCAAAGCCCGGTGCGAGCGGGATTTGACCGTGCCGGGGGCCACGTTCAGGATAGCGGCCGTTTCTGCTTCACTCAACTCCATGAAGTAACGCAAATAGATAACCTCCTGGCCGGCCGCGTTGAGCCGCTGTACCGCCTGGCCCAAAGTCTCGGCCTGCCATTTCAGGTCAAGAATGTTCTCGCCACTATGGGGATTGCCGGTGACGGCCGGTGAAGGCGTTCGTTCCAGCAGGCGGCGGGCGGCGGCCAGG
>JBFMFT010000027.1:0-22009 GCA_040751925.1 Chloroflexota bacterium | reverse complement strand
CCCACCTTCACCCCCACTCTCACCCCCTCACCCCCTCACTCCCTCACCCCTTCGCCTCCTCCACCGGCCGCCCAACTGGAACTTCTCTACGACCTGGCCGAAGCAGAGGATTGGCCGGCGGTGGTGATGGCCGTCAAAGCCTTCCAATTCGACTACCCCAACTACAAACGCCGCGAGACCGACACCCTACTTTACCAGGCTTACGTGAACCTGGGCCTGAGTCTGCTGCCTGGCCCGCAGGTCGAACAAGGGCTGGCCTATCTAGCCGAGGCCGAAAAACTAGGCGACCTGCCGCAAGAGGTAGCTGACCAGCGTGGGTGGGCCGAACTGTACGTGCAGGGGATTGGCTTTTATCGGGTGAACTGGGCGGCGGCCGTCTTCTATTTCCGCGACCTGTGTCTGGCCGCTCCCTTCTTCCACGATGCTTGCGGTCTGTTGGTTGAATCGCTGATAGCCTACGCCGACCAATGGGCGGTGGCCCAAGAGTGGTGCCCGGCCGAGGCTCTCTACCGCGAGGCGCAGCAGTACAGCCACGACAACCAACTCACCGAGAAAGTAACTACAGCCAGCGAAGGCTGCCTGGTGGCTACAGCCACGCCGACCCCGGCCGTTACGCCAACCAGTGAGCAGTAATCAGTAAGGTGGATTAGGCCAAAGGGAGTAGCGCATCCAGTGAAGCCTGGCGAAGCGATGTGCTTGACCGGCGCGGGTAACGACGATTGGATCGCCGGTCGCGCAGTTCTATCCAGGCACAGCGAATGTGCCTTACGGCGGAGCTATCCAGGCCCATAAAGTCGTGGAGAAGGATTCCATCTACGTAATCTAACGCTTCGATGTCTCTCCCTTGTCGCAACAAGGTATCCACCTTCTCCACGTCTATCGGAATACTCGCACCATAAGGCACAGGCAGGCGTTCCGCCTCACTCGGTTCAAGTTCAAGAACGCCCCCCCCGTAACTTCTCCCACAGACCTCTGCCCAGGCCAACGTTAGCGAGTTAAAGCAGGCGGCCGCCAACCAGTCTGCTTTTGCCCCGTTCTTAAAACGCACGCGGTGAATTGTGTCGGTGGAAGTTACCTGCGCTAGATTAACGACCAGCAATGGGAACTTATGAATCTGGCGAAAGAGAAAGGCGTCGGGGATGTAAATAGATGGAACGTCAAACCAGCGCTTTCGCACCCGGCACTTGTAGCCTTTATGGACGTTTTCGCCTTCCCCGTTTGACAGGTATTCCCTAAGTTCTTCTGAGAACTGGTTTTCTTGCACGTTTCCCAGGTTCAGCAGGAAGGAGGGTTCTGCTACCTTATACCTCTCAAAGTCATCTTCGCTAAAGCAGATGGACTTTAAGGCCGAGGTGCGCCCAACAACCGGCAAAGTCAGTTGGGAAGCGGAGATTTTCTCCCGCAGGTCTTCGTCTAAGACGAAGAAACTGTTGCGCCCAGTTACCACCCCCACGTCCACTTCCGCGAATTGGCCCAGGGACTTCACGCAACTGGCCGCCTGCGCTTCGACCAAGGCTGAATAGGCCGCTTCGCTTAAGAATAGACCTGTCCACTTCATGCCCGGGCGGGAATGTTTGCTCGGAACGTGAGCGACGGCCGCATTCAGGTCGCCGGCTTCAATCAGGCTCCGGCCGTCCTCAAATTCGATGGTGTGTATATCGGATTCCTGGGCTACTGATTCTCTCTTCCCTTCAGCCAACAACAGCACCACTTCTTGCTGAATTTCGGGGAATACCAGCTTGCGGAAACCCACAATGACAATGTGGGCAAACCTGGCGGCAAGGCGTGTTCTGAGTTCACCAGCATAAGACACCTGCAACAATTCGGCCGGCAGCACCATAGCTAATCTTCCGCCCTCGCGCAATAACTCTATGCTTAATTGGACGAAAGCTGACCAGGCATTGGCTAACTTGGTGGGTTTGTAGCCAGCCTCTCTAAGATGGTGAAAAGCCTGTTCTCGACTATCATCAGCAAAATAGTGAAAGCGAATAAAGGGAGGGTTGCCCAGAACAACGTCGTAGCCGTCTCCCATTCTAAGCTCATCGTAAACCGCAAAGAAATCAGCACCCACCCAATTTACTCGCATCCGTGTGCCTTCGTGCCTTACCAGGCGGGCCTTAGCCCTTTCGAGTTCACGTGGCTCGATTTCAACCGCTGTTACGTTGACTGAGGCAGGAGGTAACTTGTGCGCCAGTTCAGCTACCCGTTCAGCGACGGCCGCCACAAAATTACCGTCCCCACAGCTTGGCTCAAGCACACGCTCCCCACCCACCCTTATAGCCCAGTTGGTTAAATACCTGGCTAATTCTGCAGGCGTATAGTAACCACCACGAAGTTTCTGATTGTCGGCCGGTTGTTTATTGGTGTGGAATAGAGCGTCCATGACTAGATAATAAGTTCTAGTCAATTCTATTGAACTTTCGTTTAGAAGTCCAATGGAAGCTATTCTTCGTTATGGGGTGGCAGGCCCTTGTAGCGGTTCAGATAGTGGGGAAACAGAATCTCAGAAAATCTCTCGATCCGTAGAATTGAACCAGCGGGAGGAGTATTCTGGCTTATTTCGCCATCGTTTGGATTCCAGATAGCCAGTGAGATGACTTCGGCCAGGTGGGCTTGGTCAAGCACGTCACGTCGTGTGCCAAGTCGCTCCAACGTCCGAATCATGTCGAATTCTTGTTTAGGGCCTAGCGCTGGTTCAGGTACCACCACGACGAAAGCAACGATTGCGTAAGGGAAGCGTGTATGGATGGTCGTCGCCTCGGTAGCCAGATCATTGATCATATTCTGCCAGTTCTTGGCAATGCTTTTGGCTTCATTCAGAGTTTTACTATCAAAAACCACCCGTGGCCCATCGGGGCGGTATACCGCATCGTAGTGTTGGGGTTTCACACCACCAATGACACGGGCTGCGCCGACCTCCACGCAGTCCTCCTGGGGGGGTAGTAAGGAACTGCCCCTGGGTTTCACAACTGAGATTCCCCCAAGCGCGGCTGCCAGGGTTTGGGCGAAAGCCATGTCAATGAACGAAGCGAAGTTGACACTTTGTTGGCGGTCAAACGAATGGGGATCCTTCGGCTTGCCGTTTTCTGGGTTTGTGCTACCAAGCCAGAGTTTCCCCCAGGCTTCGAGCTTGTCTTTTGCAATAACCAATGGGGGCATTTTGCCAGCCAGCGCTGCCATAAACTGATTAGTGAATACTAAATACTGGGGACGCTCCGCAGCAGGATGGGGAGTTCGGCCAGGGCCTTGCCCGCGCCCAGGGCCGTGCAGGCGATGGGGTTGTCGGCCACGTAGGCCGGTACGCCGGTGGCGTTGGTTAAGAGGGTGTCAATCTCGCGCAGGAGCGCGCCGCCGCCAGAGAGGGCCATCCCCCGGTCTATGATGTCCGAGGCCAGTTCGGGCGGAGTTTTAGACAGGACCGCCCGCACCATACTGGCGATAGCCGACAACGGCTCGGCGATGGCTTCCGTCACTTCGCTGGAATTGACGGTGATGGTGCGGGGTAGGCCGGTGAGTTGGTCGCGCCCCTGCACCTGCATCTCTAGTCGCTCCGGCAGTTCCAGAGCCGACCCGATTTTGATTTTGATTTCTTCGGCCGTCGGCTCGCCAATAAGCAAGTTGTACTTCTTCCGCACGAAGCCCATGATCGCTTCATCCAGATGGACGCCGGCCACCCGCACCGATTCGGCGCAGACGATGCCGTTCATGGAGACGACGGCCGCCTCGGTAGACCCTCCCCCCAGGTCCACAATCATATTGCCGGTGGGTGTGCCAACGGGCAGGCCCGCGCCAATGGCCGCCGCCAGCGGTTCGGGGATGAGGTGGACTTCCCGCGCCCCGGCCGCCAGCCCCGCCTCACGCACGGCCCGCCGCTCGACGCTGGTCACACCGTAGGGGACGCTGATCATTACTATCGGCCGCCGCAGGTGGAAGCGGCCGGCCACCTTGTTGATGAAGTATTCCAGCATGGCCTGGGTCACGAAGTAGTCAGCGATAACCCCATTGCGGAGCGGCCGCATGACCTCGATGACTTCTGGGGTGCGGCCGTACATCTCGCGGGCGGCCCGGCCGACCTCCACGATGACCGTCTTGTTCCCATCCTGGCTGATAGCCACGACGGACGGTTCTTGCAGGACGACGCCCCGCCCCTGGGCGTGGACGAGTACACTGACCGTACCCAGGTCTATGGCAATGTGGGGGGTGATGAGTGCCACTGTTAGTTATGAGTGATGAGTGATGAGTGATGAGTGATGAGCCAGTCACTCATCACTCATCACTCATCACTCCTCATGCGCCATGTCCGTCAGCATCGGCCGCCGCAGATGCTTCTGCCGCTTGAGGCTCACGTCAATGCGGATGCGGGCGCGGCGCAGTTGGGCCTCGATCTCCGCGTAGCGCACCTGGTCTACGATACCCTCTTTCATGGCCTTTTCGGCCCGCTCGCGGGCGTGTTGGGCACGTTCCAGGTCAATCTCCTCGGCCGCTTCGGCCGAGTCGGCCAGAACAATGACGTGGTCGGGCTGAATCTCGGCCAGGCCGCCGCCGATGGCGAAATAGGTTTCGTCGTGTCCCTTGCGGACGACGACCTCGCCATAATCCAGGGCCGTCAGTAGGGGCGAGTGGTTGGGTAGAATCCCCATCCGCCCCTCCGCCCCCGGCAGATTCACCGCGTCCACCTGGTCGCTGAAAACGGAGCGTTCTTGCGTCACAATGTCACATCGTATTGGCATAATTTGTTCCTTCGGCAGCCATTGGCTTGGCATCAGGACGCAGCTTGCAAGACCAGTCGAGAAGGCATGGAATAGCGCGTCTGCAAAGCCTGGTTAGCTAACTGGATGGCTTCTTCTAAGGCCGGCCGGCTTAATTCCGGCCAGCTTCTCAGTAATTGGTCTATGGCATAGCCTTTTGCCAGGAAGGCCAAGGCAGTATCCACCGGAATACGTGTACCCTTGAATGTTATCTGACCGTGACAAATCTCAGGATCAATGACCAGGTAATTCCCTATTTCACGCTTGAGCATCGTTTTCATTAGCACGTGAAACCTAAAACGTAGTCTTCACGTTTCACGTTTCACGCCTCACGTGTCACATCTTACGCCTGTGCCCGCAGCCGTTCTGCCTTCTCCACGGCCATGTCAATGGCCCCGACCATGTAGAAAGCCTGCTCCGGCAACATGTCATGCCGGCCGTCCAGGATTTCGCGGAAACCGCGTACCGTTTCGCGGGTTGGCACGTATTGGCCCTTGAGGCCATGGAACTTCTCCGCCACCGCCATCGGCTGCGACAAGAAGCGTTCGATCTTGCGGGCGCGGGCCACCAACAGCTTGTCGTCTTCGCTCAACTCGTCAATACCCAGAATGGCGATGATGTCCTGGAGGTCCTTGTAGCGCTGTAGCACCTGCTTGACCTCGCGGGCGGTGCGGTAATGCTCCTCGCCGACGATGTGCGGTTGCAGGGCGCGGCTGCTGGAAGCCAACGGGTCTACGGCCGGGAAAATCGCCTTAGCAAAGATAGCCCGTTCCAGGGTAATAATCGCGTCCAGGTGAGCAAAGGTAGCCACCGGGGCCGGGTCGGAGTAGTCGTCGGCCGGCACGTAGATAGCCTGCATGGAGGTAATCGAACCGGTCTTGGTGGAGGTGATACGCTCTTGTAGCGCGCCCATTTCGGCCGCCAACGTGGGCTGGTAGCCGACCGCGCTAGGCATCCGGCCGAGCAGGGCCGACATTTCCGAGCCAGAGAGAACGAAGCGGAAGATATTGTCAATAAAGAGCAGCACGTCGCGCCCCTGGTCGCGGAAGTACTCGGCCATGGCCAGGCCACTCAGACCCACGCGCAGGCGCACCCCCGGCGGCTCATTCATCTGGCCGAAGACCATGGCCACCGAATCCAGCACGCCGTACTCAATCATCTCGTAGTAAAGGTCAGTCCCCTCACGGGTGCGCTCGCCCACCCCAGCAAAGACGGAGACGCCTTCGTGGGCGGTGGCGACGGAGCGGATCAACTCGGAAATGGTAACGGTCTTGCCCACGCCAGCCCCACCGTAAATGCCGGTCTTGCCGCCCTTGATGAAGGGGGCCACCAGGTCAATGACCTTCAGGCCGGTCTCGAAGGTTTCCACCTGGGTAGCTTGCTCGGCAAAGGTGGGGGCGTCGCGGTGAATGGGGTAGTATTCGTCGGCCACGGGGGTCGGCCGCCCATCAATCGCTTCGCCCAGGACGTTGAAGATGCGGCCGAGCGTCACCTTACCCACCGGCACTTTGATGGGGCCGCCGGTAGCCACCACCGGCGCGTGGCGGGTCAGGCCGTCGGTCGAGTCCATGGCCACCGTGCGGACGACGCCACCTTCCATCTGTTGCTGCACTTCCAACACCAAACGCCCCTGCGGGCGATAAATCTCCAACGCTTCGTAAATCTCCGGCAACTCACCCGGAGGAAAACTCACGTCCACCACGGCCCCGCGAACGGCCGTTACCTTACCTGTTGCCATCTAACCTCCAAGAAAGTGATAAGTAATGAGCAATGAGTCTCTACTCATCACTCATCACTCATTACTCATTCCTAGCCTTTTAACGCTTCCGCGCCGCCCACGATGTCCAGAATCTCACTGGTGATGCTGGTCTGGCGCGCCTTGTTACGCTGCAAAACGAGTTCTTCCACCAAAACCGAGGCGTTGTCGGTGGCGTTGTTCATAGCCACCATGCGCGCGCTGTGTTCGCTGGCCAGACACTCTAAAATGGCCTGGTATAGCTGCAACTGGGTGAAGCGCGGCACGATGGTACTCAAGAGGGCCTCGGCCTCCGGTTCATAGCTATAGATGCGCTCGGCCACCTGGCTGTGGTCAACGTGCTTGACGTATTCGGCCATGGCCATCCCTTCCAGGTCGAGTGGTTTGAGCGGCAGCAGTTGCTTGACGGTCGGCCGCTGGGTGACCAGGTTCACAAAGTCGGTGTAAACCAAGAACACCTGGTCAAACTTACCGGCCAGATAGTCGTCGGTGGCAATCTGAGCCACGGGCGTCACGTCCAGAATGGAAGGCGCGTCGGGAATGCCGTCGAAACTGGCGATGACCTTATAGCCCCGCCGGATCATCAGGTCGCGCCCTTTGCGGCCGACGGTAATCACCTCGGCCGGCGTGTTCAGGCTGGCGACAAACTGCTCGGCCCGGCGGACGACGTTGCTGTTATAAGCCCCAGCCAATCCCCGGTCGCCGGTAATCAGGATAACGCCCGTATTCTTAATCTGTTCCCGCGTGGTCAGCAGGGGATGGCCGTTGCCGCCTACCCCCGGCTGCGAGGCGATGTTCAGTAGAATCTCGTAAGCCTTACCGGCGTAGGCCCGCGTGGCCAACACCTGTTGCTGCGCCCGCCGCACCTTCGCCGCCGAGACGGCCGCCAACGCGCTCGTCACCTGCGAAATGTTCTTGACGCTGCGGATGCGCTTGTTTAGTTCGCGTTCAGTAGCCATAGTACAAGTGGCAAGTGGCAAGTGGCAAGTGGCAAGTACCTGCTACCTGCCACCTGCTACCTGCCACGTCTAGTTCGACCACCCCGCATTGAAGTCGCCCAAAGCCTGCTTGAGCAGTTCTTCCGTGTCGGGGTTCAGGCGGCCGGTGCGATTGAGGTCCGCGCCAATTTCCGGCCGGGCCGTGTCCATGTAGCGGGCAAATTCGCGCTTCCAGCGGGCCACCTGGTTCACGGCCACGTCGTCCATGTAGCCGCGTGTGCCGGCGTAGATGAGCATGACCTGGTGGTGGACGGGCAGGGGGTTGTACTGGGGCTGCTTGAGCAATTCCAACAGCCGTTGACCGCGCGCCAGTTGTCGCTGGGTGGCTTTGTCTAGGTCAGAGCCGAATTGGGCAAAGGCGGCCAACTCGCGGAACTGGGCCAGGTCGGCTTTCAGACCACCAGACACCTTGCCCATGTGCTTCAACTGAGCCTTGCTACCCACCCGCGAGACGGAGATGCCGGTGTCAATGGCCGGCCGTTGCCCACCGTTGAAGAGGTCGGTATCCAGGAAAATCTGGCCGTCGGTAATGGAGATAACGTTGGTAGGGATGTAGGCCGACACGTCGCCCAAAAGCGTTTCGATGATGGGCAGGGCTGTCAGCGAACCGCCCGTGCCGGGTACCTTCTTGATTTCGTACTGGTCGTGGCCGGCCAGGGCCTTCAGGTCTTTCTCGGCGTCTTCCAAATCCAGATTGCCGTAGTAACGCTTGTTGTTGACACCCAGCGCATCGCGGCTCACCTCGTCCCCCCGGCGGACGATCACAAACTCGTCGCGCAGGCGGGAGGCCCGCTCCAGCAGGCGGCTGTGCAGGGAGAAGATGTCGCCGGGGTAGGCTTCGCGGCCGGGCGGCCGGCGCAAAATGAGGGAAATCTCGCGGTAAGCCCAGGCGTGCTTGGAGAGGTCGTCGTAGACCACCAGGGCGTCGCGGCCGTCTTCCATAAATTCCTCGCCCATGGCGCAGCCGGCGTAGGGAGCAAAATACTTGAGGGGGGCGGGGTCGGCCGCGCCCGCCACCACTACAATCGTGTACTCCATCGCCCCATATTGTTCGAGTGTCGCCACCACCTGGGCTACCTGGCCGACGCGCTGCCCAATCGCCACGTAAATACAGATCAGGTCCTTGCTCTTCTGGTTGATGATAGTGTCCAGGGCGATGGCCGTCTTACCCGTTTGACGGTCGCCAATGATCAGTTCGCGCTGGCCCCGGCCGATGGGAATCATGGCGTCCAGGGCCACCACACCCGTCTGCACCGGGTGGTCCACCCCCTTGCGGCGGATGACGCCAGGGGCAATACGCTCGATGGGGCGGGTACGGTTACTGCGAATCGGCCCTTTGCCATCCAGTGGATTACCCAGGGGGTCTACGACGCGGCCGATGAGCGCATCACCCACTGGCACCGCGGCAATCTGGCCGGTGGTGTAGACCTGGTCGCCCACCTGGATACCCGCGTAATCGCCCATGACCACGACACCCACGTTATCGGGTTCCAGGTTAAGGGCTACCCCACGCACACCATTGCTAAATTCCACGATTTCGCTGGCCTTCACGTCGGCCAGCCCTTCGACGAGGGCGATCCCGTCGCCGACAGACATAACGGAGCCGACGCTGCGGGTTTTGAGTTCAGGTTGAAAACGACCTATCTGTTCTAAAAGGTTATCGGCAATTGAACGAAATTCCAAAGCTGCCATGCACGAACCTCCTGAAAGGCAAGGTAACTGGTAATTGGTAATTGCCAATTACCAATTACCAACCACTTTAAGGCTAACGTTGATGATAGCCGATCTTACCCCAGGCCGTGCCATTTGTCCAACAATTCACAAACGACAGGCCCAGACACAGGTTTCCAAATCCGGCCGGGTCTTGTACAATTCCGCCCCATGCTCTTAGCCATCAACGTCAACAATACCAACACCACCCTGGGGCTGTGGGACGGCCGCCAGTGGGCGCGGAATTGGCGTATCCGTTCGGTGCGCGATAAGACGGCCGACGAATATGGCATCTACCTGCGGGTTCTGCTGCGCGAAGCCGGCCTCACCGAGGCCATTAACGGCGTGGTCATGGGCAGCGTCGTCCCTGTCCTGACCGGCGCCTTTGTCGCCATGTCCGAGCGTTACCTGGGGCAGACACCCTTCCAGGTGCGAGCGGATACGGCGGCCAACGTGCGAATCCTGACCGACAACCCGGCCGAGGTGGGAGCGGATCGCATCGCCAACGCAGCCGGGGCCTACGAATGGTATCGCGGCCCTAGCATTGTGATTGACATGGGTACGGCGACGACCTTTGACGTAGTGGCCGCCGACGGCGCGTTGTTGGGGGTGGCGATTGCCCCCGGCATCCAAATCGCCGCCGACGCCCTGGCCGGCCGCGCCGCCCAACTCAGCCAGGTGGCCCTGCAAGCCCCAGCCAAAGCCATCGGCCGCAACACCATCCAGGCCATGCAGTCGGGCATCGTTTTTGGCTACGCCGGTTTGGTGGAGGGGTTGGTCGGGCGGCTCAAAAGGGAACTACAGGAACTAAAGGAGATGGAAGGAAATGAGAAGCCAGTTCGTATCATCGGCACGGGCGGCCTGATTTCCCTGATTACGCCCCACACGGCGGTGATCGATCACGTTGACCCCTGGCTAACCCTGAGCGGCCTGCGCGTCATCTACGACCAGGTGGCAAAATGAGTATGAGTAGTGGCGTAAGCCGCCGGCTTGCTTCAGGTGGCAAGTGGCAAGTGGCAAGTGGTAGGTGGCAAGTGGCAGGTTTCACGCTTCACGTTTTACGTTTCACGTTTCACGTTTCACGCTTCACGTTTCACATAATCCTCCTGATTCTACTTACTGCCACCTTCCTGGCCGCCTGCAAGCCGGCCATCCTGGAGACGCCGCCCCGCCTGGCGACGGCCACGGCCGAACAAGCCACTCTCCCAACGGCCACACCCACCCCTCTCCTCTCCGCCGCCCCCACACCGACGGGGACGGCCGCCGCCTGGGATGCCGGCCAGAGCGAAGACAGCGGCCGGCCCAACGCCGCCTTGACCTTGTGGGTGAACGAAACCTCGGCCGCCCACGCCGAGGCCCTGGCCAGCCTGGCCGAACGGTTTGAGCAGCGCCACGGCCTGCAAGTGGAATGGGTCATGGTCGCCCCAGAACTATTGCCGGGACTGGCGCAGACGGCCGTCCTGTCCGGCACATTACCCGACCTGATTATCCATCCCGTCGAATACACCATCGGCTGGGCCGAGCGGGGCATTCTGGACGTGGAAGCAGCCAGCGAAGCAATTGACCAACTCGGCCGCGACACCTTCGACCCCGGCGCGTTGGCCCTGGTTGAGCAGGATGGCGGCAACGCGGCGATTCCTAGCGACGGCTGGCAACAACTGGTCATTTACCGGACGGATTGGTTTGCCCAGAAGGAACTGGCCGCGCCGGTCAACTATACCACCCTGCTAACGGCCGCCGCCACCCTCTCCGACACAGCCAACCTGGTCTCCGGTTTCGTCGTCCCCACCGAATCGGACCTGGTTTCCACCCAACAGGTCTTCGAGTTTCTGGCGACGGCCAACGGCTGCCCCTTGGTAAACGACCAAGGCGAGGTTCTCTTCGTCCATCCGGCCTGCCTGGAAGCCCTGGACTTTTACCGAGACATCATCAATGGTTACAGCCCTATTGGCGTGCAAACCGACTTGAGCGCGTTAAACGCTTACCTGGCCGGCCGCACGGGACTGATCATGGCCTCGCCCAGCGCGCTGCCGGCCATTGCTGGATTGGACGACGAGGCCCGGCCGTCTTGCCCCGAATGTAGTACAGACGATTACCTGGCCCAAAACAGCGGCTTCATTACCGAAATCCAGGGGGGTGGGCAGTTCTCGACCACTACCCGTTTTGGCGAGGTGACCTACCTGGGCATTACCAGGGCGGCCGACCGCCAGGCCGCCCTCACCTTTGCCCAATTCTGGTTCGACGAAGGCTATTTAGACTGGTTAGGGGTAGAGCCAGAACGGAAAGTGCCGATGCGCTGGGGGACGGCCGAGAATCCCCGCCACTTCCTCGAAGCCTGGCCTGAATTGCCGTTGGCCGGTAGCGACCGCACCCTCGGCGACCTTTTTGGCCCAGAGTTAGTTAGCCAATTAAGCAACAGCATCACGCAATCCCGGCGGTGGGGCCTGGCCCAGGGACAAGGGGCTTTGATAACCGCCCTCTACGAAAACCTCACCCTCTCTTTGCTCCTACAAGAGATGTTGAGCGGCTACTTCAACACCAGCCAGAGCATCGTCGAAGCCTACCTGCGGATCGTAGACCTCATCCCCAACTACACCTTCCCCCTGGCTGTCCAACCCACGCCCACCCCCACGCCGTTCATCAGGCGATGATGTAGAGACGTTCCGGCGGAACGTCTCTACTTTAGAAGAAAAAATTGATAAAAATTGACACGTCTCACGATACCTGCTACAATCGTTGCA
This sequence comes from Chloroflexota bacterium, assembly GCA_040751925.1. Taxonomy (GTDB): domain Bacteria; phylum Chloroflexota; class Anaerolineae; order Promineifilales; family Promineifilaceae; genus JBFMFT01. The sequence goes on along the minus strand of JBFMFT010000027.1, from coordinate 10,056 downwards.
TAGAAATCATTTTCACCTTCTCAATCGAGTTCAAGTGTGGAGGGTGAGAAGTCATAGATAGAGGTGTATTTACATGGATGTTTTGGAAGAAACCACAACCATTAACCTGACCGAAAGCGCGGCCGACATGGTTCGCAACTTACTGGTCCAGAAAAGCGTACCCCATCATGGGCTGCGCGTCTTCGTCGCCGGCGGCGGCTGCTCTGGCCTGCAATACGGGATGGCCCTGGAGGCCCAGGCCCGGCCGTATGACCACGTGATCGAGGCCAACGGGGTCAAGCTGTTCGTAGACCCGACCAGCATGATGTACCTGGGCAATGCCACGATTGACTACGAAGATAGCCTGATGGGCGGCGGCTTCCGCATTGACAACCCCAACGCCGTCTCCACCTGCGGCTGCGGCCATTCCTTCAAGACCAAAGAGCATAGCGGCTACAATGGCAATGGGGGTGGCTGCGGTTGTGGCTAAATCCGCCTCAATCAAGTTCAGCCAAGAACGTGAAACGTGAAACGTGATGCACTTATCACGTTTCACGTTTCACGTTTCGTTTTTCTATGCCTGCCCATTACTTCACGGCCGAAGAAGTCAACACCTTATTGCCCGAACTGGAACCGCTCATGGGCCGCTTGCTAGAGCGGCGGGCCAAAGTGGTCGCTTCACGTGACCAGGTAGCCAACATCCTGCACGATTTCCACAGCAACGTGGGCGGCCGCGGCCCCTCGGAGATGGTCGGCGATTTCATGGTCATTGAGCGACTGATTCGCCAGATCAGGGCCTATGGCTGCGTCGTCAAAGACCTCAACGTGGGTCTGTTGGACTTTCTGGCCGAACGGAACGGCCGCGAAGTCTACCTCTGCTGGCGTTACGGCGAGCCACGAGTGGAGTACTTTCACGAACTGCACACCGGCTTCATGGGCCGGCAGAGGATTTGATTATGAAACTCTGGCCGCGCACCACGCAAAAACCAGGTGTTAAACGCCTCTGGTTAGACCTGGGCGACCTGGGCGACCTGGTTCACCCCCAGGGCCCGCACGAACAATGGCAAGATCACGGCCTGGGACTGCTCCGCACCATCCTCCATCAAAACGGCCTGGCAACCGACATCCTCTCCACCCGCGCCATGACCTCCTGGGATCAGCTGCGCCGCCAGCTACGCGGCTACGATATGCTGATCATGAACGTCCGCAGCTACACCTTCCCGGCCGCCTACCGCTCGGCCAAGATTTTCAAGGAAGTCAACCCCCAGGGCCTCATCCTCACCGGCGGGATGCACGCCACCGTCGCCCTGGACGAAATGACGGCCGTCCCCGAATTTGACTATATCTGCCAGGGGCCGGGCGAACAGGTAATCGTAGACCTGGTCAAAGACCCCCGCGCCTTCCCCCGCGTGATCCTGGGAGTTGGGACGAAATCTATGGCCGACTGGCCCATGATGGATCGCACCCTGTGGCCCAAACCCTCCTGGCGGCTGCGGAAATTCCCCTGGCCGCTAGAGCCAGAGTGCGGGTGGGGGCCCGGCCCGGTAGCCACCATCCTGACCAGCCGCGTCTGCCCCTGGCAATGCGTCTTCTGCAACGAAGCGTCCTACATTCCCAACATGGGCCGCAAGCCGGTTGACCAGGTGATTGAAGAGCTAAATTACCTGGATGACCACTTTGGCCCCCTGGGTTCGGTGGTTATCCACGATTCGATGTTCTTCCAGCAACCGCAATGGCTGCGCGAATGGGTGGACAAATACCCCCGCCTGGCCCATCGCCCCTGGCCTTACTGGGCCGCCGGCCGCTCCGACACCGTCCGCCAGTGGCCCGATTTGTTTGAGGCCCTCGTCCGCGAGACCCATTGGACGACCGTCTCCATTGGCTTTGAGTCGGGCAGCGACCGCGTGCTGCGGATTCTGAACAAGGAATGTACGGCCGAAGACAACCTCTTCGCCATCGAGCTACTCGACCGCATTGGCGACGACCTGGAACGTCAGGGCCGCGAGGCCCCCAAGTTTTGGGCCAACATCATGTTAGGCATCCCCGGCGAGACCCCTGAAGACGCCTTTGAGACGATGCGGATGCTCAAGTCCATGCGCCGGGTGTTACCCTCCATCTCTTACTACGCCCCCTACCCTGGCTCCGCCCTGGGCCACCAACTCATCGCCGAGGGCAAGAGCCTGATGACCAAAGAGAATTACCACCGCTTCCCCGATGACGAGAAGGTGAAAGGCATTAACTACTCCTTCTACCGGGAACTGCTGGCCGGCAAATATGACCCGGAGGTCAATCGCGGTCTACCGGCCGTCGCCCAGAAGCGCAGCCGTATTCTCACCGACGCCCTGGTCAAAGCGTAAGTAGGGCAAGTTTCCAAACCTGCCCTACACTTTTGTCATGAGTAGCTTCAGCAATCCCCACTATATGTACCTGTTCAGCCTGAAGAACGGGAAGAAGAAACTGGTTTACGGGGCGTCCCCCGAAGACGCTTTGGAAATCCTCAGCTTTCGTTTGACGGCCGAGGAAATGGCCCAAATCATCCCCACCGACTACGTCAAGATCAACCAGCGCGAGCTACAAAAGTACGTCCACGAATTGGGTTAGGGTCTTAGGAACTCGGTTTCTAACGAAGAAACCGAGTTTCTTAACGGCTCAAACCATCCGGCAAGACAGCTACCCCGGCCGTTACCAGGAGCAGCGCGATGACAATAGCTGTCAGGGCGGTGCGGAAGCGCAGCCGGTCGGGGCTGGTCTTCCAGCGAACGTTCAGGTGCGCGGCGCCGGCCGCCACCAACATTATCAGGCCATGGGCGATCCGGTAGAAGGGGAAGCCATCTTCAGCCAAACCCGACCACACCAGAAAGATGATACCCAGTAACACCTGCAAATCCATCAACCCGGTGAAGGCGGCAACCAGGCCGCGATCTCGCTGGCCGAACGGCCGGCGGAACAGCCAGCCCACCGCCAGGTCTAGCACGGCCAGGACACCCACCCCAACGATTAGCCAACGCACAATCGAATGAACCATTAACACAATTTCCACAATCAACTCCATCTGTAACGCAATCCGCCGGATTGCGCGGCTGGCAAGCCGGCGGCTTGCTCCACAACTGTAAGGCAATCCGCCGGATTGCGCGGCTGGCAAGCCGGTGGCTTGCTCCACAATCCTCAAAATTGATTGTAGGCAAGGGCAGCCGTAATGTCAAAAAAAGAGTTCTTTAACCCGGCCGTAAGAACTACCCGCTATAACGATGAACGATGAACAATGTGGCTTGCATTGTTCATTGTTCATTGTTCATTGTTCATTGTTCATTGATTCAGGTAGAATCAAGGCGTGAGAACGCTGTAAGGAGAATTTGGATGTTAAAGAGTATTCTTAGCCGCCGCGAGCAAGAACAAGCAGTCCGGCAGATGAATCGCCTGCCGCCGGGCCAGTCGTTGACCCAGAAGTTCCCCGTGCTGCACTATGGGCCGGTGCCGCGCTTCAATCCGGCCGCCTGGAACTTCCGCGTCTTTGGCCTGGTGGACGAGGAAAAGGCCTGGAATTGGCAGGAGTTCAACCAACTACCGCGCACAACGGTCACGATGGATATTCACTGCGTCACCCGATGGTCGAAGTTTGACACAACCTGGGAAGGGGTGTCGCTCAAGACATTGATTCAAGAGGGAATCATCACCCCCAAGCCAGAGGCCAACTATATCATCCAACACTGCGAAAACGGCTTCACTACCAATTTACCCCTGTCTGTCATGTTGCAGGACAACGTGCTGCTGGCGACCCACTTCAACGGCGAACCGCTGGAGCCAGATCACGGCTATCCCCTACGAGTGGTCATCGGTTCGTTCGCTGACCGCCACGAGGACAAGAGCGCGTACTTCTGGAAGGGGGGTAAGTGGCTGCGCGGGTTAGAGTTCCGCGCCACCGACCAACTGGGCTTTTGGGAGCGCAATGGCTACAACAACGAGGCCGACCCCTGGAAAGAGCAACGGTATAGCTTCCAATGGTGAAAAATTTGGAGCGCGTTCGCCAGCGCATTGTACTGGCTTTGTTTGCTTCGCAGAGCTTGTTGTCGGCGGCGATGATCGCTGCTTTTACCTTGACGCCGGTCATTGCCGCCGACCTGGGCGGAGGGGAGCGCGCGGCCGGCGTGCCTAGCACCTTGAACCTCCTGGGGCGGGCGGCCGTTGCTTATCCCATGGGCTGGCTGATGGATCGGGCCGGCCGGCGGCCGGGCCTGGCGATGGGTTATCTTCTGGGCGCGTTGGGAGCGGCCGTCAGCGCGTTGGCCGTTACCCAGGGCCTCTTTCCCTTGTTCCTGGTGGGGGCGGGCTTGATTGGCGCGGCGCGCGGTTCGGCCGAGCAAAGCCGCTTCATCGCCGCCGAAGTTCAGACGCCTGACCGGCAAGCTAGAGTGATGGGCCTCATCGTCTTTGCTGGTACCATCGGGGCCGTCGGCGGCCCGCTGCTGGTAGACCCCTCTGGGCGGCTGGTGGGGCGACTGGGCCTGGCCGAGATGGCCGGGCCGTTTGTGGCGGCCGCCGCTCTCATTCTTCTGGCTTTCCTGACGACCGTGATCTGGCTGCGGCCGGACCCCCGCGACGTGAGTCGAACGATGGCTCTGGCCGAACGACCGGCTGCTACGGATGCGACGGTGAGAAGCAAGTTGTCCCTCCGAATACTTTTTCGGGGGGCGCGGGTGCAATTGGCGGTCGGGGCCATGCTTATCGGCCAACTCACCATGACTGCTCTCATGGTCATCACCCCTCTGCACATGGCCCACCATAACCACGAGACGGGGGCGATTGCCTGGGTCATCATGGCCCACACGTTGGGGATGTTTGGCTTGTCGTCAGCCACCGGCTGGCTGATTGACCGTTTTGGCCGGATCAGCATGGTCGTCGCCGGCACGGCTTTGTTATTGACAGCCAGCGTGTTAGCCCCGGTGTCTACCAGCCTGGCGACCATCGCCCTGGCCTTGTTCATTCTGGGGCTAGGCTGGAATTTCTGCTTTATAGCCGGTTCGTCGCTCCTGTCTGACCAATTGGGGTCTGAGGAGCGCGGCCGGGCGCAAGGGGCCAGTGAAGTGCTGGTAGCCCTGGCCTCGGGCGTGGGTAGCCTGGGGACAGGCGTGTTGTTCGAGTACCGGGGGATAACGGCCGTTGGCTTACTCGGTGTGGCCCTGGCGGTCGTGTTGCTGGGCCTGGTGGCCCGCGTCGTCTGGCCCAGGCGGGCAGAGGTGGTTCACGAACCACCTCTATCCCTGTGATCAAAGGCGTTTCGTGAAACGTGAAGGTCTGCTCACGTTTCACGTTTTACGGTTTTTCACCCACCGTCACCACCAACTTCTGCGCCTGGCCGGTGCGGACAATCCGCAAGGTGACGGGCGTGCCGACGCGGTCGCTGCTCAGTTGAGCTACCAGGTCGTCGTGGTGGCGCACGGGGTGATCATCCAGGGCTACAATCGTGTCGCCCAGGGAGAGGCCGCCAGCCTCGGCCGGGCTGCCGCTTTCCACGCCGACCACCAATAGACCACTGGACTGCCCAAGCTGCTTGGCGAGAGCTTCAGGCAGGCGCACCGGTTGGGTGCTGATGCCCAGGTAGCCGCGCCGGACTTTGCCGTGCGCCAACAAGGTTTCAACGACGCGGTTGATAGTGGCGTTAGGAATAGAGACACTGACACCCTGGGAGAGAGCGGAGGTGTTGAGGCCCAACACTTCGCCGGCCGCGCTGACCAATGGGCCACCAGAGAAGCCGGGATACATCACCACGTCAGTCTGCAAGTAGCGGTCAATCCGGCCGCCCAGCCCAGTCCGCCAGCTTTCGCCCACTGCGCTGATGATGCCCAGGGTAGCCTGGACGGTCTTGCCCGGCCGGCCGAGAGCCAAAACCAAATGGCCGACCTGGAGGGCCTCGGCCGGGGCCTGGGCAACGGGCGTAAGGCCGGTGGCCTGCGCGCGTAGAACGGCCAGGTCAGTAGTAGGGTCGCGGCCGACCAGGGTAGCCGGGACGACCTGCCCATCGGCCAGGCCGACCTGGATGTTGTCGTCGCGGCTGACGGCGTGGTTGGCGGTGACGACGAGGCCATCGGCCGACCAGAGAATCCCACTGGCGGCCAGCCGGCGGCGGCCTTCGACGCGGACGACGGCGGCCCCGGCCGTCGCCACGGTCGCCGCTAAATCATTCGAGAGGGTTTGTAGAACGGTTGTCATAGTCAATCTCCTTGACAAGAATAGAACGCGGATGACGCGGATAAACGCGGATTTTCATTTATCGTGGTGCGCTGCGGCGCATGATATTTCCTCGGATATTGAGGTTAGAATAGCATGGGGGAGACCGGAAGCGCACCGGCCGATAGGGGAGCGGCGACCTGATAAAATGGCTAGTTCTTGTAGGGCAAGCCGCTGGCTTGCCAGCCGCGCAATCCAGCGGATTGCGTTACAGTTGTAGGGCAAGCCGCCGGCTTGCCAGCCGCGCCATCCAGCGGATTGCGTTACAGTTGTAGGGCAAGCCGCCGGCTTGCCAGCCGCGCCATCCAGCGGATTGCGTTACAGGAGAATGAGGCCCAGGCGGGTGGCGCGGACGACGGCTTCGGTGCGGCTTTGGACGCTGAGTTTGGTCAAGATGGCGTTGACGTGGAACTTGACCGTGTGGTCGCTTATGCTCAGTCGTTGGGCGATGAGCTTGTTGGGCAACCCCTCTGCTAGAAGCTGTAAGACCTCTCGTTCGCGGGGGGTCAACTCTTCGGCCGGCGGTGGAGTCTCTAACGGGCGGCCGGGTAGGAGCGTGTTGGCAAACAGTGGGTCGAGGAGGGCGAGTTTCTGGCTAACCACCTGGGCGGCCAGCAGCAGGTCTTCTACGGGCGCGTCGCGGCGCAGGAGACCACGCGCCCCGGCCGCCCACACCTCGGCCGCCACCGTCTCCTCTGGTAGCAAGGCCACGATGGGTATTTCCAGTTCGCCCAGGTCGGCCAGGCGTTCCAGGTTGCTGCGGACTGTGGATTGACCGGCGCGGCCGGTGGGGTGGGCGGGGTCCCAGCCTGTATCCCAGATGATGACGTTGGGTTGAAACAGGTCCAGATCGGCCGCCAGATCGCCTTCGCTGCTGACCTGGCCGGCGACGGTGAAGCCCGGCCGGTTTGCCAGCAGTGTCGCCAAACCAGCGCGAGCCAGAGGGTCATCGGCCACGAGGAGGAGGCGAAGGTCGCTAAAGAGAGGCGGCATTGCAAGATATAAACCTCGCAGGTCTCCGAGACCTGCGGGGTTTGGGCTTGCCAATTGAATGGTTGACCAAAGTGGTTTATTATACAGGCGGAGGAAAGATACCATGAACACGGCTACCTTACTAGAAAAGAGCCGGCCGTTTCTGGACTACATCCTGACCTGGATGGAGGAACGGCCGGCCATCCCACTGAGTGACGTGGCGCGTGACCCCCAGGCGACGGCCGTCATCTCGGTGGACGTAATCAACGGCTTCTGCCACGAGGGGCCGCTGGCCAGCCCCCGCGTGCGCGACATCATCCGGCCGATTGTGCGCCTGTTCGAGAAGGCCCACGCGCTGGGTGTGGCCCATATCATTCTGACCCAGGACACCCATGATCCCCAGGCGGTTGAATTTCAGAGCTATCCGCCGCACTGTATCCGGGGGACGGCCGAGTCGGAGTCGGTACCGGAGTTCAAGACCCTGCCCTTTTACGGCCGGATGACGGTCATTCCCAAGAACTCGATCAGTTCTACCATTGAGACCGCCCTGGCGGGTTGGCTGGAGGAGCGGCCGGAGGTCAACACCTTTATCGTGGTGGGCGACTGCACCGACCTCTGCACTTACCAACTGGCGATGGGCTTGCGGCTGCGGGCCAACGCCCGTAACCTCCGCCAACGGGTGATTGTGCCGGTGGATTGTGTAGACACGTATGACCTGCCCGTTGCCGTCGCCCAGGAAATTGGCGCAGTCCCCCACGACGGCGACCTGCTGCACCTTGTATTCCTGTACTCCATGATGCTCAACGGCGTCGAAGTGGTGCGCTCGCTGCTTTGAGGATCGTTCCTGAGTTCCTTTGAGTTCCTGCCAGTTCCTTAAGCTCCCTGGGAACTGAGGGAACTGGTGGGAACTGATGCTATGCGGCTGGGTATCTTTGGCGGCACTTTTGATCCACCCCACCTGGGCCACCTGATCTTGGCGGCCGAAGCCCAGTCTCAACTGGCTCTGGATCGCGTTCTCTGGGTACCGGCCGGGCAATCGCCGTTTAAGATGGATTGCCCGCTCACCCCCATTGCGTTGCGCCTGGCGATGGTCGAGGCGGCTATCGCCGGCCAGCCGACTTTTGGCCTGTCGCGGGTGGACGTGGATCGGCCGCCGCCCCATTACACGGTCGACACCGTGACCCTTTTGGCCCAGGCCAATCCGGAGGCCAGTTGGTGGTATTTGATGGGGGCTGACACCCTGCGTGACCTGCCTCGCTGGCGGCGGCCGCAGGTTATTCTGGAATACTGCCGGCTGGCCGTGGCCCCGCGCCCAGGTGTGGGGGTCAAGCTGGCCGAACTGGAGCGAGAGTTGCCCGGCCTGGAGAATCGTGTTGATTGGCTGGATACCCCACTCATGGATATTGCCGCCCGCGAGTTGCGTAGCCGCGTGCGCGACGGCCGCCCCATCCGCTACCTCGTGCCGGAGGCGGTGCGCCAGATTATCCTGCATAAAGGCTTATATCAATGATGTATCTACTCAGCCAGAAACCAGGTTTTTGCCAAAAACCTGGTTTCTATGAGTTACCCAATGACCATTTTTGACCGCCAACGCTTGACCAACCAGACCTTTAAGCTGGACATCGAACGGTTGCGGCAAGGCTGGTACTCTGACAAATACTTTGAGAATATCGGGGTGATGTTGGGGTCGCTGGCCGGGCAGAACTATACCTACAGCGGCCGGCGGCCGCGCTTACCCGACGTTGACCTGAGCCAAGTAGCGGTGGGGGACATGGCGGTGGAGATGCAGTGGTTCACCCGCCGGCCGGGGATGACGGTGGTGGTCGGGGTGGACAAGGCCCTGGCGATTCTGCGCCACTGCGCCGGCTACTTTGACGAAGAGCAACGCTTCGTCAACACCTGGGAGCAGCTAGAAGTGGAAGCCGTCCACGATGGCGCGATGGTTTATTACAACGGCGATCCCCAGAACGTGCGGCCGGTGCTGCGGGTGCGCGGCCGTTACCGCGATTTTGCCCTCCTGGAGACGCCGACCCTGGGCATCTTGACGCGGGCCAGCCGGGTGGCGACGAACGTGTACGAAGTGTTGAAGGCGGCTATGGGCAAGCCGGTCTTGTTTTTCCCAGCTCGCTTTGACATTCACGAGGTGCAGGCGGCCGACGGCTACGCCTACAACGTGGCCGTCCAGCGTTTTAATGCCGATTACGGGCACAAACTCGGCCGCTTCGTCTCCACGGACGCCCAGGGCGACTGGTGGGGCGGGGCTGGCGGCGGTACTGTGGCCCATGCGGCCATTGCCTGCTTCCTGGGTGACACGGCCGAGGCCATGATGGCTTTTGCCGCCACCGTGCCTCCTTCGGTCCCCCGCATCGCCCTGGTAGACTTCAACAACGATTCGGCGGCCGACGCGCTGGCGGTGATGGAACGCATGTTTGAACGGTACCGTCAATTGGTTGAGGCAGGGGAGGAGACCGAAGCCCAGCGGTACCGGCTCTATGGCGTGCGGTTGGATACGAGCGGCAGCGTGCGGGACGTAGCCGTGCCGCCCCTGGGCGACCCACTGCTGGACCTGGGCGTTAATCCCCGCCTGGTTTTCTTTGTCCGGCAGGCGGTAGATGCCGCCTGGCAGCAATGGTCTTTACCGCCGGCATGGGAGGAGCAAGCGCAAGAGTGGTGTCGTAACGTCAAGATTGTGGTGTCGGGTGGCTTTGACCCACAGAAAATCACCCGCTTTGAGAAGCTCAATGTGCCGGTGGACATCTACGGCGTGGGATCGGCTCTGTTTGACAATCACGGGCCGACGGTGACGGACTTTACGGCCGACGTGGTACAGGTCAAGGTCAATGGGGAGTGGCGTTCGCTGGCCAAGGTCGGCCGGGCGCG
>JBFMFT010000269.1:0-7352 GCA_040751925.1 Chloroflexota bacterium | reverse complement strand
TTGCTGGCTTGCGCCACTAATAAAGGAATGTCGTCCACTCGTTCTGTTGTTACGGTAAGGTTCTCTGTCATCCAGATAGCTTACCCTATTTCCTGTTTCTTGTTAATTTTGACCGAACCTTGAGTTACCATTACCGATTACCAATTACTCCAAGTAGCCGAGGTCACGCAGGCGTTCAGCAACCGCGCTGTTATAGCCTTCAGCCAACGCCTGGCCGCTGCTGCCGGCCGTTCCCAGCAAGTCCACGTGAGTATAGGCGACAGGATTGGCCGCCACGTAGGCCGGATCGAAGACCTCCAGCCGCACGACGCCGTCCATTTCCTGTGGCACTGGCACACCCATAGTATACAAGATTGTCGGGGCAATGTCAGCAATGCTAAAGTCGGGGAATTGCTGGCCGCGGCTGATGTGCGGCCCATAAGCCATGAAAATACCGTCAGGGGCGTGTTCGCCAGCCAGCCGCCGCGAAGGAGTGGTGTAGTCGCGCCACTCGGTGAAGCCGGCCGACATCCCATAAGACCACCGCTTGCCGTTGGTGTGGTACTCGCCCATCTCAAAGACCAGGTCGGGAGCCAGGTCAACGGCCTCGCCAAAATAGACTTCTTCGCGCCGCCAGACTTCCTGGAAGACGGGATGGCCTGTCTCTGGGTCGCGGATGGCCTTCAATTCTTTGATCAATCGGTCGCGTAGCGGCTCATACTCCTCTGGCTCGACGATGCCCTGCGCGTCGCGCCCCTTGACGTTGAGGTTGAGACCGATGGTTGGCCCAAAGACGGCTTTGGTGCGTGTCCAATCAACAGCCTGGAAGAGAACGCCCTCCGGCCGGCTCTTGCCGCCCATCAGCTTGAGAACCTGCATCCCCACCTTCTTGAGCATCATTTCAATCCGCAGCCGTTCGGCCCACTTTTCGGCGAAGCCAATCATGGACGCCCGGCTGCCCTTGAGGGCCAGCAGGCCGTTGTCGCGCAGCCATTTGTTGCCAGAGAAGCGGCGATACTCGGCGCGGAAGCCGTGATCAGACATGATGTATAGAGTGGTATCCGGGCCAGATTTTTCTAAGAGACGGCCGATAGCCTCATCCAACAATTTGTAGCCATCCAGAACACCATTGGGAATGGCCGAACTGCCCAACTCGGCGTAGAGTGGGTGATCGGGGTCCATATCCGCCCAGTAGCGGTGCATGACCGAATCAATCATACGGAAGACGATGACAAAGAGGTCGGTGGGGTGCTTGTCTAGCAGGTATTCCCCAACCTTGAGGCCGCCGGCCATGCCGTTGAGCAGGCCATCCAGAAAGGCTTGCCGGTTCTGCAAGACGGGGGCATTGACAATGTACTCGCCGCAGTGGGCGTAGACTTCTTCGTATAGTTCTCTGGACTCAAAGGCCCCGGCCCCATTGGGGGCAAAGAGGCCGGCGATCATATAGCCATTCACCTTACGTGGGGGAAAAGTGAGGGGAACGTTGATAATACCCACCGTCCGGTTGTGGTCGCCGGCCAGGTCCCAGAAGCGACGGCCGCGAATCGAATCACCCGAGAGCGGCCGGAAATACTCGGCGTCGCGGGTGGGGCCGGCAAAGTGATAGACGCCATGCTTGCCCGGCAGCAGGCCGGTGGCGAAAGTGGCCCAACCCGGCCCACTGTGGGCGGGAATGGTGCTGAGTAGGCGGGCCGACGCGCCTTCCTGGAGCAAGCGGGCCATGTTGGGCAGGTGGCCGGCCGCCGCCCAGGGTTCAATCAAATCAAAGGTGGCCCCATCGAGGCCAATGATCATCACCCGCCCGTTGGCGTGGGGATGGTGGTTGTTGGAAAACTGCATAGATGTTCCTCTCAATTCAATGAACAATGAACAATGGACAATGAACAATGAACAATGAACAATGAACAATGAACAATGAACGTTGATCATTGTTCATTGTTCATTTTACAGATAGCCAAGTTCGGCCAGTCGTTGCTCGACGACGGAAGCCTGGTCGCCGGCCGTAACCAGGGCCGCCTGCCCGTCTACCCCCAGGTCAACCTCGGCGAAAGCGACCGGATTGGCCGCAACGTAGGCCGGGTCGAATAGTTCGCTGCGTACCACCCCTTCCATGGCCGCCGGGACGGGTACGCCCATCGCATAGAGGGCGGTGGGGGCGATGTCGGCGATTTGCCAGCCTTCCACCTGGCCCGGCCGGACGTGCGGCCCACGAGCCAGGAAGATACCATCCGGTGAATGGTCGCCAGACATTCGCAGGGTAGGCAGGGTGACGAGTTGCCAGGCGGCCGGGTTGCTGTCCAGGCCGAAGCCCCAGCGACGGCCGTTGGTCTCGTATTCGGCCATTTTTAGCACCAGGTCGGGGGCCAGGTCAACGGCGTCGCCGCTGTAAACCTCCTCGCGACGGTAGACGGCGGCGACCAGGGGTAGGCCGGTGGAGGGATCGCGCAGTTCCAGGAGGCCCGTAATGAGCCGGTCGCGCAGGGCTTCGTATTCGGCGGCCGTCACAATCCCCTGCGGGTCGCGGCCCTGCAAATTGATATTCAGGCCATAATTGGGTCCATAGACGACCTGGGTGCGCGTCCAGTCAATGGTGCGGTAGATCAAATTCTGGCGTTGGGCCAGGGAGCGGCGATAGCGCGCCCCACCGGCCACCCGCACCAGATTGCCCAACGTCTTATGTAAACCTAACTGTTTCGCCAGGCCAATCAGCCGGCCCATCAGCGAGGCCGAGCCGCGTTGCAGGGCGAGCAGGCCGTTGTCTTGCAGCCACTTGTTAATTGCCAGGCGGCGATACTCGCCGCGGAAGCCGTGATCAGAAATCAAGATGACGGTGGCTTCCGGTCCAGCCTTCTCGATCAGGCGGGCCAGGGCCGTATCCAGGGTTTGGTAGCAGCGCAGGATAGCGTCAGGGATGGCTGTGTCGCCCGGCTCCTTGTGCAAAGTGTGGTGGGGGTCCATGTCGGCCCAGAACTTGTGCTGGATGCTATCCAACATCCGAAAGACGACGGTCAGGAACTCAACCGGATGGTGATCCATCAGGTATTCTGTCACCTTGAGACGCTGGTTGATGGCGAAGAGGATGGCGTCGAAGGTGGCCCGCCGGTTTAGCTTGCCATAGACTTCGACCACGTACTCGCCGCAAGCCTTTGTCACTTCGTCGTGCAGTTCGGCCGGCCAGAACGCGCTGGGGGCGTCGGGGGCGAAGATGCCGGCAATCATGTAGCCGTTGACCGGCCGGGTGGGGTAGGTGAGAGGGACGTTGATCACCCCCACGCTTTTGCCCTGCTCACTCAGCAAATCCCACATCGGCCGCCCCTGGATGGAGTCCGCGCTGACCGGCCGGAAGAACTGGCTATCACGTGACGGCCCGACGAAGTAATAGACGCCATGACGCCCTGGCAGGAGACCGGTGGCAAAGGTAGCCCAGGCCGGGCCACTGTGGGCGGGGATGGTGCTGCGTAGCCGTCCCCAGGCCCCCTCATTCATCAAGCGGGCCAGGGTGGGCAGCCGCCCTTCCTTGACCCAGGGTTCAATCAAATCGAAAGTTGCTCCGTCCCAGCCAATGATCAAAACTTTGGGTTTGGTAGCGGCCGAGCCTTGTCCATTTGCGTTATACATCAAAAATCGTCCTGATTGTTGGACACGGATTAAGAGGATTGACGGATCGTTTCTCGAATCCGAAAATCCCACGCATCCGTGTTATCTGATTGAACACGGATTGAGAGAATGAACGGATCGTTTCTCAAATCCGAAAATCCTGCGAATCCGTGTTATCTGACCGGCACAGGCAGGCCAACCCGCCTGGCTAATTCCTGTATGATCACACGCTGGGCGTCGAACTGGGGATCGCCCAGCGTATATTGTGAACGATCCATGTCGGCCGTTGATGAAGCCCACTGTTGCAGCACAATTCCCGACAACGGCCCGGCCGCCTGCAACTCTGGTGAGAACAATACGTCCACCATCTGCTGCAACTCCTCGGCCGAAGGCATATAATAGGTGCTTTCACCCTGGCCTTCGGTAGTCTTGACCGAGCCAAAAACCTGCATCGTTGTCCAGATTTGGGCCTGGGGCGCTTCACGGGCAATGGCGGCGCGAGAGAGGAGATGGTTGCGTTCCAGGTCAGCCTGGCGGAACTGGTTGCCATCGCCGTAATTGCGAAATTCCAGCGCACTGATAATACAAATGTCGCATAAGCCGGGCCGAAAGGCATATTCGCGGTTGGCGCGGCTTTCGGCGCGGGCGATCTCGCGGCTGAATTGGACGGCCACGGGCGTATCCGGCGCGATGGCCTTGACTTGCTGATAGAGCAAGGCCAGTCGCTCGCCGTTGATGGTAAAGTCGTGTTTGCGGTGGAAAGGTTCGTCTACAATAAAGAAGGCCAGTAAGGCCGGATGGCCGGCCAGGGCCTTCAAGAAACGGCCGTTCACCCGCAGGTCAAAGCCGGTGTCCCGCCAAACAGGTGGTTCGTCAAAGAAGACGGGCAACACCCACAAGCCTTCTTCGTAGGCGAGGTCAAAAAAGAACCGCCAGTCCGCCTCCGTAGATTGAGGCGTGAAAATTTGCCCCACCACGTTCGCGCCTAGAGCCTTGATGTCCTGAAAAGCCTGGCGAATCTCACTCTCGTATGGCGCCGTCGCCTGTTCGCCTGGCACGGCCGGGCCAGCCACCAGAAAAAAGGCTGGCGCGTCCGGGGCCAGCTCTAAGGCAACTGTAGGTAAGGCTGATACGGCCGTTGCACGGGTGGCCATCGGCGTGGCCGAAGGCGCAGCCGTTGGCGCACTCGGTGTCAGGCGTGGAGCGGCCGTGGTTGCCGTCTGTATCACCTTCTCCGTAGGCGGCGCGGCGACGGTAGTGGCCGCGCCGGCCTTCGCCCGAACCTGGCAGGCGGCCATGGTCATCACCAGGGCGAGCCAAAAAGAACCAGTCAGCGACGGCCGTCCGTTTCCCACTTCACGTTTTGGAAAGGTGCATTAGTAAATGAACAATGAACAATGAACAATGAACAATGAACAATGAACAATGAACAATGAACAATGAACAAACTGCCTTGCTCATTGTTCATTGTTCATTGCCCATTGTCCATTGTCTTATTAGCCCTGGTTGACGACCGCGCCCAGGAGGGTGCTGCCGCTCTTGATCAGCAGTTCCGACGACTGGTTGACCATTCCCGCGCTGGTCTTGCCCAGGTCTACGACCATCACCACGCCCGTTGCGCTCAGGGCGGGAATGACGGCCTCTGGACTGGTACCAACCGGCGGGCAATTGACGATGACTACGTCGGCCTTGCGGGTCAATTGGGCGACGATCTGCTGCCACGGCCGGCGATTGAGCAGAATGGTCGGTTCGGTCGGTTCCGGGCCGCTGGTCAGCAAGGATAGGTTTTCAATCGCACTCCTGACCAACATGGAATCCAGTTGGTTGTCTACGCGGCCGTTCTGCGAGAGCAGCGTCGTCATGCCCTTTTCGTTGCCCACCTTGAACCAGCGATGCAGGATGGAATGGGCGGGGTCGGCGTCTACCAGGATGACATTCGCGCCGGTGGTGGACCAGGCGCGGGCCAGTTCCAGGGAGGCAATCGCTTTGCTCTGCGACCGTTCGGGGCTGGTGACGACCACGACCTGCCCCTCGCCGGCCGGCGCACTTTGGCTGGCCTCTGCGGCCCTGATCGCCAGGGCCTGCTTGAGCGTCTCCATGACCACCCACCAAACGGGAGCCGGTTCGCCCCAATTGGAGGGGAGCTTGACGCGGCCGACCAGTCGCCGCCAGAAGGAGACCTTGCTGCCGCTCTGGAACGTACCCAGGATAGGTAGCTCAAAGCGGGAACTGGCCCAATTGAGGGTTTGCGGCCGGTCGCGTTTCAACTCGATGAGGCCGGCGATCACGGCGAAAATCGCCGCGCCGGCCAGTCCAGCCAGGACAATGATCAATAGAGGTGTACTGCTGGCTTCCTCCGGCGGTTTAGCCTCGGAGACGATCTGGATCAACTCCGTCGGCCGTAAGGGGGCGGTGGCCCGTAGCTCGCGGGCAATCTCGTTGGCGATGGCCGCCGCCATTTCGGGATTAGGGTCCTTGCCGGTGATCGTCACCACACGGGTCTGCCCCTCCTGCAACACATCGAGCTTAAAGGTGGTCAGTTCGTCGGAGGAAATGCCCAGGTTGAGGGTTTCGATGACCTTGGTGGTGATAGGCGGCTTCTCGGCCAGCACCACGTAATTAGGCACCAGGTCCTCACCAATGGACAATTCATCCTGGGTGACGTTGACCGCCTCCAACTGCGCCCCGACGGTGATGATGGCCGAGGCATCGTATTCCGGATACAGGCCCAGGTAGATCAGGGCGAAATAGGCTACGACCGCCCCCACCGCCAGACCCAGAATCAAAAACCACAACCAACGCCAGATCAGCTTTAGGTAAGTATCCAATTCAAACATCTTTTATTTCCAGTTACAGGATAATTGGCAATTGCCAATTACCAATGACCAATGACCAATGACTAATCACCGCCGGCCGCCACGGCCGGTCGGGGTTTGGTAAAGGCCCAGGGGAAGCGGCTGGCCAGGGTGGCTTGCCGCCGATCCCAGGCCCGGCGCAGTTCAATGTCCGCATAAGCCACGATCAAGACAACCAACATCCAGACGTCGCGCTGGCGCGACAACTCGTGGGCAATGTCGTTGATGACAAAGAGGGCGTAAGCGGCCAGCAATCCACCCATGACGGCCCGGTGGGTTTTGTCGCCCGTTTTCATGCTGGCGATGCCCAAGCCAAAGACAATGGCAATGCCCATCAGCAGACCCACAAACCCAAATGGGCCGCGCTCAAACAGATAGGAAGCATATTCGTTGTGGACGTTCTTTTCCAGTCCCGACGAGCGCATTCCGTGAGGGCTCAAGCCCAGAACGTGGTGACTGGAATACTCCTTAAACCCATCTTGCACCAGAGCGATGCGGTCTGACGCGCCGCCGGAAATGCCGGTCAGGCTCTCGGCCGCCCCTTCTTCGGTGGAGCCAGTGGGCAGCAGGGTCAAGATGTCTGCCCCCAAAAAGGTGGGTGAGGAGAAATAGACGAAGGCTCCGACCAGAGCGGCGGCCGCCCCGGCCGTTGTCCAGAAAATGCGCTGGCGGGGCGTGCCTATCAGGAGAAGGTAGACGCCGCCGGCAATGGGAATCACTGGCAATTGCGAGCTAACCCCGGTGCTCAGGCAGGCGTAGAAAATGAAGGCCATAGCCGCCAATTTCAGTAGCCAGTGCCACTTCTTGCTGGCGGGGATAGCCAGGGCGACGAAGATGGCGATGGCCGTGTAGTTGGCGGTGAAGTCGCCGTTGGCGAAGGTACCCAGGCCAGAGCCCGGCTGAAAGAAGAGGTAGCCGCGT
>JBFMFT010000268.1:0-7369 GCA_040751925.1 Chloroflexota bacterium | reverse complement strand
CTACCTTCCGGTGCAAGCCGGTGATGGACACAAACTCATCCAGGATACGCGTCTTTTCCTTGCGGCCGCCATGCAAATACCGATGGCGAAGAGCCTCGACCAGTTCTCGCTTGCTTTGTTGACTCAATGCATGTTCCTTTTTCATGCCGGCAAAGGTAACACTTATTTTGAGGCAACCGATCATGCTTCGGTAACATTTTCAATGAGGCAATGCGTGCTCTTGACAACAAAGGGAATGAGGTTATACTCTAAATAGTCCGTGCTGATGCTTAGAGTTACTTCGTATAAAAACGAGGATGCAAGTTCGAGTCTTGCCGGCGGCGAAAGCGGCCGTAGCTCAATTGGTAGAGCAAGTAGAGTCCTCTAAGCGCCCTCTCGCCGGACTTTTTTATTTTGGGAGACCTTCCATGTCGCAGTTTAATCGCTCTTTGGCTACGCGCCGGGTGGCTCTGGCCGAAGTTGGCCCAGATACCGTGAATCGTGCCGGTGGTTTGGCCTACCAGGATTCACCCTTGATGGCCCTGTACCGCCAGGTAGCAACGTCCTTGTGGTCGGGCGATGGCTACTATGAATCGCAGGCCGATTGGTTCACCCGCTTCCAGGCCAATGTGGCGGCTGCTCTTGCTCAAGACGTTCGCTTTCCTTTCGCCCTGGCTGCGTATGCGCGAGACAAGCGCGGCCTGGCCCTACGGACTTCGCCAATAGCCCTCTACGTGGAGGCGGCTGCCCATGCGGCCGTGAGAGGCACGGGCTTTACCCGGCGCTACGCGCCTCAAGTATTACGACGGGCTGATGAGCCGGCCGAGGCGATTGCCTATTTCCTCAACCATCACCAGGGCGTCATTCCACACGGCCTCTTGCGCGGAATCGCTGACACCTTGCCTCGCTTCGACGAGTACCAGCTTGCCAAATACAAGGGGGAAGGCAAAAGTGTGTCGCTGCGCGACGTGTTCCGCCTGGCCCGGCCGCGCCCGGCCGACGACGCTCAATCCGCCCTGTGGCAACGAGCCGTCAAGGGCGGACTGGCTACGCCCTACACCTGGGAAACGGAGTTGAGCGTGGCCGGGGACAAGCGGCAGGCGTGGAATGATTTGATACGCTCCGGCCGGCTGGGGCTGCTGGCTCTGGTGCGGAACATCCGCAACGTGGTGAAGTACGGGGCCGACATTGAGGGGGCATTGAGCCAGATCACGGCCGAGCGGGTGCAGGGGTCTGGTATTCTGCCGTTCCAGTGGTATAAGGCCTGGAAGGCCGTGAGTGAGGCGGCCGGGCCTATCATTGCCGAGCCGATGCAGCAAGCAGTCGAGTGGTCGTTGGCCGACGTGCCGAAGTTGCCGGGTGTTACACTGGTGGCCTGCGACAATAGTGGGTCTATGGATCGCGTTAGCAGTACACGGGGCATGACCAATGCCGAGATCGGCAACCTGTTGGGAGCAATGGCCGTTTACTGTTCGGAGGCAGCCTACGCGGGTACGTTTGGTGAAACATTTGCTCTGGCCGACATTACCCATCGTATTGGATTGTTTAAGAACAAAGAGCGGATAGACGCCTGTGGGCGGACGACCGACCATGCGACCAACGCCTGGATGGTGTTCCAGGCCTTGATCCGCGAGCGCATCCGTGTAGATCGGGTGGTATTGTTATCTGATATGCAGTGCTACGATAGCCACGCCCGTTACCACCCTCTGGTTCACACGGCCCATTCATTGTCAGGCGAGCTAGACGCCTACCGTCAAATCAATCCGGCCGTGAAGGTTTACTCGATTAACCTGGCCTCACAGGACAATTCCTGCCAATTCGCCCCCGATCAGCCGGTGATTGAATTGGCCGGTTTCTCAGAGAGCATTTTCCAATTTGTCACCGCAATGGAAGTCGGGCAGGATATGACCGACTGGATTTCTAGCCAGTATTAAGCCGTTTTAACGCAGAATGATGAAGTTGGGCAGGGTGTTTCTGGCTGGTGTATAATTGCCTGATTATGGAAGAACTAACCACACAACTAGACGAACTGCAAGCCACCGTTGACCATCTACGGGGGCGTCTTTGACGTAGCTAGCAAATTGACCCGTATCGGGGAGTTGGAAGCCGTAACTGCCTGGCCGGACTTCTGGAACGACCCGGCCGCCGCCCAATCCACCATGCGCGAACTGACCAAACTGCGCGACGCAGTGGCCGTCTGGGAGCATATCAGTCACCGGCTTCGCGACACCCGCGAACTGCTGGAACTGGGCGACGAATCCCTCTACGACGAATTAGCCCACGAGGTCGGAACGCTCGCGGCCGATGTCCGCGACCTCGAATTTCACACCCTCTTCGCCGGGGAATACGACGACGAAGCGGCCATCCTGGCCATTCACGCCGGGGCCGGCGGCACAGAGGCTCAGGACTGGGCGCAAATGCTCCAGCGTATGATCGTCCGCTGGGCGGAGTCACACCGCTTTGAGGTGGAAATCCTGGATGAAAGCCCTGGCGACGAAGCCGGCCTCAAGAGTACGTTGATGTCTATTCGTGGTGATTACGCCTACGGCCGCCTCAAGTCCGAGCGCGGCGTCCACCGCCTGGTGCGCCTCTCCCCCTTCGACGCTTCCAACCGCCGTCATACCTCCTTCGCCAAAATGGAGGTCTGGCCCGACGTGGCCGAGGACATCGAGATCGAGATTGACGAGAAAGACCTGCGGATAGACCGCTTTCGAGCCAGTGGGGCCGGCGGCCAGCACGTCCAGAAAAACGAGACGGCCGTGCGGATTACCCACCTGCCCACCGGCCTGGTCGTCTCCTGCCAGAACCAGCGTTCCCTGGTGCAGAACCAGCAGGTCGCCCTGAAAATCCTCAAATCCCAACTCTTTGACCTGGAGCGGCGTAAACAGCAGGCCGAGATGGCCGCTCTCAAGGGAGAGAACATAGACGCCGGTTGGAGCAACCAGATTCGTTCCTACGTTCTCCACCCCTACAAAATGGTCAAAGACCACCGCACCGATCACGAAACAGGCAACACGACGGCCGTCCTCGACGGCCGGCTGGACGACTTCATGGAAGCCTACCTCAAGCACAGGGTGGGGCTGGAATGATGAATGATGAATGGTGAATGATGAATGATGAATGAAGAGGACGTTGATCCAGGACATTTGTCATCACTTCCTTCAATTCATTGGAACTTCTAGGCAGGATCGCTCCCACCCCCCGCAGACAAAAGGGATCAGGCGATCAGGGGAGGCCATTCTACGGCCGCCCCCCAATCCCCTGATCCCCGCCAAAACCACTCAATAGCGCAAAATGGCCCCGATCCGGCCGGCCCGCTCCAGGTCGGAGTTCTCGCTGATCACCTCCACGTGGCCGCCCTGAGACATAGTGCGAGCGACGGCCGCCTCCACCACGTCGTCAATCGGCCGCGGGTCACTGCCATCGAACAGATAAGCTGGCACCGGCTTGACCATAATATAGCCGCTGGCCTCGTGGAGATAGCCCGGCTGCCGAAAGCCGTCGCTGATGATCAAGGTCTGCACACGGCCGTCACTGACCGCCCGCAGCGTCTCCTCCAGGCCGATGGTCGCTGCTCCCCCTTTGGCGGCGGCGGCAATCATCTTCTCCACCAATCGTTTCTCCCGTTCGGCGTTGGCCTCTTGCAAGAGGGCCAGCGAGCGGTCGCGCACCTCACTTTCGCTGGCCTCCATGTCCACAGGGAACGAGCCAGCGTAGCAACTCTGCAACTGTCGGGGTAATAGGTCGCGGAACTCAGCCACCGTTTCGGCCGTGCCGCCCAGGAACAGTCGCCTTACCCGCCGATTAGCAAAGAAGTGACCGGCCGCCGTCGCCGCCTCGCGCAAATTGCGGTGAACCACTTCGGCTTCCTGTCGCTCACCACTCTGGCCGCCGCGCATCCCCTGGGTGGTCGAGCCGCTACCATGCTTGAGGTGGCGCACATCTTCGCCCACTGTACCGGCCGTCTCCTGCAACTCGCCCAGGTGAAACTCAAAGAAGCGCGCCCCCACCCGATCCACCAGGATCACCCCGTAGTGGGCGTAATGATCCAACAAGTGCATCAAAGGTTTGACGTAGGGGCGGTCGTTGAGCCGGACGCGATTGCGAAAGGCGACGGCCGTGCCATAAGCGCGAAAGAACTCCTGGCCGGCGCAGGAGAAGACAGCCAGGCCCGGCCTGGCCCAATCGTGGGCGTGGTCGAGGTAGCGTTCAATGGCGGCTACGTCTGCTTCGTGACCGGCCGCCACTTCCTTCAACAAGGCGCGCGCCTGCAACTTAATGGTCTCAGAGGATTGGTGCGTCGTGTCGGCGTTCAGATAGAGGCTAATGACTGACCGGTCATCGGCCGATACGGCTAGTAACTCTTGTAAGTCCTCTTGTCTAAACATAACTACCTCCTATACTCTGGTGATAACAGCCAAGAAATCACGTGGCTGGCTCCCGGGCGGCATTGGCCGTTGCTAAACCAGCAACCGTTGTAATCAATACTCGCAATGCTTCGTTCACAGCCTCGGAAGTCTTGAACACCGCCGCCACGTCCGGTTCGAGGACTACCATCAGGCTATCGCCAGCAATTCTATGAGCAAACCGATTGGGCTTGGCCTTGCCATAGTCGAAGTCGTAATGTCCCAGCAATTCATCCTCTTCAAGATCAATACTCTGACTTGTCTGTTTCATTGTCTCTTATTGTACTCATTACGCTCGGCCCGGTCTGCCTTTCGCGCACTAATGATCCTGATCGCATCCATCCGTTCGACAAAAGATACCAGTATGAGGCGATTCTTACTAGAGTGGCCTATGATGATTTCGCGAGTCTCAACAATGGAATGTTCCTCGTCGTCAAAAATGCAGGCTAGCGGGTCCAGAAATACTGTGGCAGCCTCTTGAAAGGTTACGCCGTGCTTTCTGGCATTGCTGGTCGCCTTTTTAGGGTCCCACTCGAAGTGCAACATCAAAGCCTAACCTGACTCCTGTTACTACGGCCGCGCGCCAAGCGTCAACGGCACAGCGATCATCTGCCCATCGCGAATAACAGTCAATTCCACTGTCTGACCCACCTCAGCCTGAAAGATCAAGTAGCTGATCAGATCATCTGAGCTTTGGATTTCGTAGCCGTCAATGGCAATAATCAGATCACCGCCGGCCGTCAAGCCACCCTGCAAACCAGCCGCCTCGGCCGGGGAGCCGGGCGTCACTTCAGCCACGTAAGCCCCCGCGCCGGGCGGCAGTCCCAGTTCAGCCAGGAGATCAGGGTCAGGCGCTTGCATTCGCACACCCATAAAGGGATAAGTATACGAGCCATTGGCGATAAGCGATGGGGCAATCCGCTTGACAGCGTTGACCGGAATGGCAAAGCCTACCCCCGAATTGACGCCAGTCGCGCTGCGAATAGCGCTGTTGACGCCGATCACCTCCCCTTGCAGATTGAGCAAGGGGCCGCCAGAGTTGCCCGGATTGATGGGCGCGTCGGTCTGGATGACCTGGGGGAGTGTGTAATCGCCGCGTTGGGATTCCAGGCTGCGGCCGAGGCCACTGACAATGCCCGTAGACATCGAACCCTGCTCCTGGAAAGGACTACCCAGAGCCACCACCAATTGCCCCACGTGCAGCGCGCTGGAATCGCCCAGGCGCAAAGGCTGGGCGCCCTCTGGCAAGAAATCCACCTCAATCACCGCCAGGTCACTATCCACGTCCGCGCCGAGCAGGCGGGCCTGACCTTGAGCCCCGCCGGCAAAGAAAACTTCGAAGTGATTGCCTTGCGCCACCACGTGGTTGTTGGTAACAATACGCCCCTGGTCGTCGTAGACGAAGCCGCTGCCGCTGCCGAGTGGATTGTCGCCAATGAAGGTGAAGATTTCCACCACCGAGGGATTGACCTGCTGGTAGATGTTGACGAAAGCCGCTTCCAGGTCGGCCGCCGTTCCCGCAGCCGGCCATGACGACGGAACAGCCGTCGTTTGCCCGCCCACCTCGCTGGCCTTGGCCAGTTGCGCCTGGACAGTGGCGACGGCCGCCTCAATCACCGCCGGGTCAACGTTCGCCGAGGCGGTTGGCGTGGCCGGCTCCTCCGACGAAAGACTACAGGCCAATGACAGCGTTAGCCAAAGAACGGCGAAGAAAAACAAATAGGGCAAAGGTCGGCGCATAAAAAAACTCCTCGATCTCCATTGTTCATTGTCCATTGTTCACTGTTCATTGTTCATTGCCCATTGTTCATTGTTCATTGCCCATTGTCCATTTACCGGCTCTGCTTCGCCAGCTCCGCCAATTCCTCGTATAAGCGGCGTTGCTCAGAAGTCAGTTTTTCCGGCACACGGATATTGACGCGAGCCAGCAAATCACCCAAGCGGGTATTGTCTTTCAAGTCGGGCATTCCCTTACCGGACAAGCGAAAGGTACGGCCGCCCTGCGTTCCGGCCGGAATGGTCAGCGTCACCGGCCCAGTCAGCGTCGGCACCGAGACTTTGCCGCCCAGGACGGCCGTCAAAACGTCCACGTCCACCTCCACCCGCAGGTCGTCTTCCTGACGCTTAAAGGCGGGATGGGGGCGGACCCGCACAACCAGATACAGGTCGCCAGAGCCGGCCGGCCCCTTACCGCGCAAGCGGATGCGCGTGCCGGTTTTCGCCCCGCGCGGAATCTTGGCCGTAAAGGCTTCGCCACCCTCGTAACTCAGGCTGCGGGTCGTGCCGTGATAGGCCTCTTCCAAAGTGATTTCTACTTCCTGATCCACGTCTCGTTGGGCGCGGGGGGCTGCCCGGCCACCCCCGCCAAAAATGCGCGTAAAAAAGTCAGAAAAGCTGCTGTCGCCGCCCAGCAGATCATTCAGATCAACGGAGCCAGACTGATAGCCCCCTTGCGCCCCCGGCGCAAACCACTGGGAAAAGTCAAAGCCGGCCGGAGAGCCGCCCATTTGTTGGTAGCGATGGTAATTGCGGCCAAGTTGGTCATACTTAGCGCGGTTGTCCGGGTTGCCCAGAACTTCGTAGGCTTCGTTAATGTCCTTGAACCGTTCTTCGGCCGCTTTGTTATTCGGATTCTTGTCGGGATGATGCTGCCGGGCCAATCGCCGGTAAGCCTTCTTGATTTCCTTTTCGTCTGCGTTCTTGTCTACACCTAATATCCTGTAATAGTCCTTATATTCCATAGGTGAACTCTATCGAGGATGGTAGATTTCGGGTAACTGTTCAGCAAGAAACCAGGTTTTTCCCTGGCAGAGCATGATTAAAAACCTGGTTTCTTCAGAGGGCCTGCATAGTTACGATTTCGGGATGGAAAAAGCGCCCATCCGGCGTGGCAGTGATGGTTGAACATGAATCGTTGACAGAACGGCGGCTAGGTCGTATTATTTTCCCATTGATTATACCACAGTTTGGCAAGGAAAAGAGAG
>JBFMFT010000267.1:0-7399 GCA_040751925.1 Chloroflexota bacterium | reverse complement strand
CGCCATTGGCGAACGATGCGGCCGACCTTCCCCTGCCCGGCCGCCACCACCCACACGATCACCGCCGCTACCAGGATGCGAATGTGCAGGGCGGAGATCGTGGGAAAATGATCCACCAGGGCAAACTTGGCGGCGATGAGGTTGGTGGACTGGCCCAGCGCGCCCAACAAGCCAAATAGCAAACCACGGCGATAATCTATTTTGGATTTTGGATTTTGGATTTTGGACTTGCCGCCCGCTACCTGCTCGTTGTTTTCTCTCTTCTCTGTGACGACCCAGGCAATGCCACCTATCGTGACCAGGATGCCGATAAACTCCTGTCCACTGACTCTCTCACCCAGGAACAGCCAGGCCAGTAACGCGCTAATGACGGGGACAGTCGCCATCATCAGAGTCCCCAGGCGCGGGCCAACCAGGACGTAAGCCTCGAATAAGGCGGCGTCGCCGATGACTAGCCCCAGAATACTGGATAAGGCCAGCCATCCCCAGCGAAAGGTCTCTACGTGTAGTGGGAAAGGCGTGCCTTGCAGGAGCCAATGGGTGAGGGAAATGAAGGCCAGGGCCAGCAGCAGACGGGTGCGGTTGACGGCGTCGGAGCCGATCTGCCGGCCGCTATAGCTAAAAAAAACGGCCGTCAGTGACCAGCAGACGGCCGTCGTCAGGGCCAACAATTCCCCCAGATATGGCCTCATCGCCCCGTGATGACCGGCCGGCTATCCCGCCGTACAATCAACTCGAACACGTCCGGCCGGGCATAGTGGCCGGCTACGTCCAGCATCCACGTAGAGCCAGCCAGATTGCCAGGGTCTACGTCCGCGTACAAGATACCTTCGACTTCGCGCAAGGGCCCAGCCAGGCAGGCCCCATCCGGGCCAACAATAGTGCTATCACCCACGTTGATCCACTCGCCCACGTTCTGATAGAAACGCTGTTTGAAAGCAGAGTGATCCGGAATGTCAGACTTACGGAGGGCCATGCCGCAACCGATGACCACAACGCGCCCTTCGCAGGCGATGTGGCGTAGGGTCGCCAGCCAGTTATCGCCTCGATCCCAGGTAGCCGCCACGTAAAGCCGCACTCCCCAGGCATAAAGCGCGTAGCGGGCCAGGGGCATATAGTTTTCCCAGCAGATGAGACCACCCAGTTTACCCCAGGGAGAATCGTAAACGGCCAGCGTGCTGCCATCTCCCTGCGCCCACACCAGTCGCTCGCCGCCGGTTGGTACCAACTTACGGTGCTTGCCCAGGATACGGCCGTCGGGGTCTATGTAGAGTAGCGTGTTGTAGAGACTGCCCCCGCTGGCCTCCGTGTTGCGTTCGCTTAGGCCCATAACCAGGTATACACCCGCCTCGGCCGCTGCCCGGCCTAGCCTATCGGTGGTCGGGCTGGGAATCTCGACGGCGTTGGTCAGGAATTGCGCGTAGAGGTCATTGAGAAGGCCCTGCTCTCCAGCAGGAATCGCCCACACCCAATCCGGGTAGGTGGGGATATATGATTCGGGGAAAGCTACCAGTTTAGCCCCCTGGCGGCCGGCCTCGGCGATGAGTTGGCAAGCCTTTTCTACCGTTGCCTCACGGTTGAGAAAGACGGGCGCGGCTTGCACGGCCGCTACTCTCAGTGGCATTTTGCTGGTCTGGCCGCCGAGACGCGGAGAAAGAAAGAGAAAAACTCGGCGCTCTCCGCGTCTCGATGGTGAACTCTAGGCGGCCTCAGCTTCGGCCGGGGCCGCCTGCCCCTGGTGCTGCGGCCGGCGGCGCACGTACTCTTCCACCAACAGCAGGTTATTACCGGCGTGCTTGATGGTCTGCAAGAGATTGGTCATGGTGGCGACTTCTTCCACCTGCTCGGTGACAAACCATTGCAGGAAGTTGTGGGTGATGTGGTCGCCTTCCTGGATGGATAGGGAGACCAGGTGGTTGATCTGGTCGGTCACCTTCACCTCCTGTTCCAAAGCGAAGCGGACGGCCTCGGCCGCGCTGCCAAATTCGTTCCGCAGTT
This sequence comes from Chloroflexota bacterium, assembly GCA_040751925.1. Taxonomy (GTDB): domain Bacteria; phylum Chloroflexota; class Anaerolineae; order Promineifilales; family Promineifilaceae; genus JBFMFT01. The sequence continues at coordinate 5,401 of JBFMFT010000267.1, read as the reverse complement.
CTGGCATACCGGGGATGATGGGCTTGCCGCCGGCGTCCAGGATGAAGCGGACGAACTTCATGGCGTGGAGGTGTTCTTCGGCCGCCTGGCGACTAAAGAAGGCGGCCAGATCGGGCAGGGCTTCTACGTCAAAATAAACCGAAATGGCAAGGTATTGGGCAGAGGCGGTAAATTCACTGCGGATTTGCCCGTTTAGGGCTTCTACCAACTTTTCTTTGACAATCATATCTGCTCCTGGGGATAGGTCCGGCCGTCCTAGCGTTCGACCTCAATTTCCCAGAACTCTCTATCTTTGCCTCGAACCAGGCCGATGACGACGACGGCCGCCAGCGCGCCAAACAAGTAATAACCGACTTTGGCCCACCGCTCCTGGCCGACCTGCAGGACAACCTGGCTGTTGCAGGGCTGCATCCCGTCCACCGTTCGCACGAACTGGTCTTCGGCCAACGATCCATCGGTCAGGAGGGCGCGCACCGTCACGATCCAGTCGCCTGAGCCAGTCCATTCAATGGGAACGATGTAGAGTCCGTCCGCACCACCGGCCAGCTTCACTTTGATCGGCTTCATACTGGGGTGATATTTCATGGTGGCTTCGACTTCAAGGGCGGCATCTTCGATGGGCGTGTTGCTGCTGTCACGCACGCGAAATTCCAGGGGCGTGACGGCCACCAGCGAGGGAAAGAGCGGTGAAAGCCACTCGATTTGTACAGCGTCGTTGTGGACAACGTTCTTGGGCATAAGGCCCTTGACTACGTCCTGGAGGTTCAAGTATACGGCCAGACCAATAATGATAATGGCTGGAAATTCCAGCCAACTGAAGCGCGCTCTCGTCATAGTTTGTCCTGTAGCGGCCGGAGGTCACGATTCGACCAACCGGATTACTTCAATTATAATCCGTAGCCGGTGTCTGGCAAGCCCGCCTCGGCCGGGCTGCCCGAACAGCCTGTGTAATTGGTAATTGGTAATTTGACAATGTTAATATACCGTAACTACTCAGGCTTTCTGTAGAAACCAGGTTTTTGGTGGGAAATGACACTGGTTATCCAGAGAAAAACCTGGTTTCTGGCTGAGTAGTTACGATACACACTAATCCAGCTACGAGGTGAGTGAAGGCAATGGATTTTTCCTGGACTGAAGAACAGATTGAATTGAAGAAGGCGGTGATCAAATTTGCCCAAAAGGAGCTAAACGAGGGAATTATCGAGAATGACCGGCGCGGCACGTTTCCGGCCGCTAATTGGAAAAAGTGCGCCCAGTTCGGCATCCAGGGTCTGCCTATGCCCGAAAAGTACGGTGGGGGAGAAGCCGACATCATTACTACGATGTTGGTGATGGAGGGCCTGGGTTATGGCTGCCGCGACAATGGTCTCATCTTTGCCCTGCACGCCCAAATGTGGGCCGTCCAGTCGCCCATCCTGACCTTTGGCACGGAAGAACAGAAAGAGAAGTACCTGCCGGGTCTGATTAGTGGCGAAATCATTGGCGCGCATGGCATGACTGAGCCAGGCTCCGGCTCAGACGCTTACAGTCTGACGACCAGAGCCGAACGAGTAGATGGGGGTTACGTTCTGAATGGGACGAAGATGTTTGTGACCAGCGCGCCCATTGCCGATGTATCTCTGGTCTTTGCCACCGTTGATCCGGCCAAGAAGATGCGGGGTATCACCGCTTTCCTGGTGGATAAGGGAACGGCCGGCCTCAGCACCGGCCGGGACATCGAGAAAATGGGGCTGCGAACGTCGCCGATGGGCGAAATCGTCCTGCAAGATTGCTTCGTAGCTCTGGCAAACCGCCTGGGGCCAGAAGGGGCAGGGGTCAACATCTTCAATAGTTCGATGGAGTGGGAAAGGGCCTGCATCCTGGGTAGCCACGTGGGGGCGATGGAGCGGCAACTGGAAAACTGTGTCCGCTACGCCCGCGAACGTCGCCAATTCGACCAGCCCATCGGCAAATTCCAGGCTGTGTCCAATCGTATCGCTAACATGAAAATGCGCCTGGAAACGGCCCGCTTGATTCTATACAAGGTAGCCTGGCTGCGGAAGGTCAACAAAACAGCGATCATGGAGGCGGCCCTGGCGAAATTGTACCTGAGTGAGTGCTTCGTGCAGAACAGCCTGGACGCCATTGCCATTCACGGCGGTTATGGGTACATGACGGAGTTTGAGGTGGAGCGTGAACTGCGCGACGCCCTGGGCGGTACCATCTACTCCGGCACGTCGGACATCCAGCGGATGGTTATTGCCCGTTGGCTGGGTCTGTAAGTGCAGCGTGAAATGAAGTTGAAATGAAGTTGGAATGTAATCGCAATGGTACCCAAAGTACCGTTGCTATAATGATGAAGTTGGCATAAAGTTGGCATAAAGTTGCGTAGAATCTGGTCAGTGATTTTACTTGAAGGGCTCATTTAGCCCTTCGAGTTTTTAGAAACAAACTCATTAGCCCTGTAGTGCAGGGCGCGCAATCGAGCCGATTGCGCTACAGCATTAGGAGGTAACTCGAGTATGACAGCCATTACCGCCCCGCCCCTATCGGGATCGCAGAGGAACGTCGAACGGGCCATTATCAAGGCCCTCGACCAGTCGGCTTTTACCAGGCGGCATATCATCTTTACGGCCGCCATTTTGGCCTCTCTGTTCTTCGATTACGGCAAGCCTATCGCCTTGTCGTTTGTCATTCCCGGAATGCGGGAGACGTTTGGCCTGACCCCCGTTCAGGGTTCGCTTTTGCCCTTGTTTGGTTTGACCGGCACCACCATCGGGGCCATCTTCTGGGGGTGGATGAGTGACCGAGTCGGCCGGCGTGTCACCCTCTTGTGGACGGTGGCGATCTTCTCCGTCGCCTCTTTGTGCGGCTTGACGCAGGCTTACTGGCAGTCCCTTTTGGCCTGCTTTATTATGGGTTTTGGGGTAGGGGCGGAAGTGCCGGCCGTCTTAGCCGCCGAATATATTCCAGCCCGTTACCGGGCGCGCGCCTTGCTATTCCTGGGCATTATTGGTTGGTTAGGTGGTTACGCCATTACCGCCAGTCTGTCAGCCTTGTTCAATACCTTTCTGGAGCCCACTTATGCCTGGCGTCTTATCTGGCTGGTCAACATTATCCCTGGTATCCTGGTGGTCATCATGCGCCGCCGGATTCTGCCCGAATCGGCTCGCTTCTTGTTGCACAAGGGTAAGGTGGATGAGGCCCTCCAGGCAGCCGAATCCATTGTGGGCCCCATCAAGGTTGATCACCTGCTCAACGGCCCGGCCGAGGATGCCGGTGGGGAAGCTACCGACGCGACGGGCATGAGTTTGAGTGTTCCCCATTCCCGTTTGCACTGGCGCGCCATTCTCCTGGGCCTCTTCTCGCTGTTGGTGGGCTTCGCTAACTTCGGCTTTGTCATCTGGCTGCCGACTATCCTGCAGAATCTCCAGATTAAGACTACAGTCGCCTCAGCCAATCTGGCTGCTTCCTCCCTCATTGCCATTCCGGCCTTGATCCTGACGATCCCCATTTTGCACCGGCTGGGGACGCGCCGCACGCTCATCACCTACGCGCTGGGGGCGGGGATAGCTATGTTCTTCTTGGGCTTGGGAACTGGGCGGGGCAACATGAGTACGTTCTTCCTCATTGCGGTGGTCAGCACCATTTTCTTCTTTATGACCTCTATTGGCGGCGTTCTCTCCCTCTATGGCGTGGAGATCTTCCCGACCGGGTTGCGGGCGCGCTTGTCGGGTTTGGTAGCCGCGCTGGGGCGCGTGGGGGCTTTGAGTGGTCCTTTTACCGTTAGCATTTGGATTCAGCGCAGTGGGGCCATTAGCGTATTGGAAATCGCTTTGGCCGTCATCCTGGTCCTGGCGGCCGTTTTCCTAGTTACGTTGCGGGTGGAGACGCACGGCCGGACACTAGAGCAAATTTAGGATTGATGGAGACCGGACAGGTTTTCGGCAACCTGTCCGGTCTAGCTGGCAGCAAAGTTAAACCCCGCCGGTCGTGGCGACCGGCGGGGTTTTTGAGCTATAATTAGGACGAATTGACTAATCGTGGATAATTGCCGGTGCGCTTTTTAATCATCTTTGTAAGCAAAAACTGTTATAGTGGAGTGATTAAGGGTGTGTCGTTGCACAGACATCAAGGTTGTTTAGGAGGCTAATGATATGGCAGAAGTAAATGGAACGAGCCAGCGCAGCACGGACGCTGGCTTGATTCCGAATCGTTGTGACGTGGCGATCATTGGCGGCGGGCCGGCCGGCAGCGCGGCCGCTACCCTTCTGGCTAGAGAAGGCTTTGACGTCGTCGTCTTTGAGAAAGAGAAGTTCCCCCGCCCCCAGGTCGGTGAGAGCATCCTGCCCCAGATCTGGAAGTTCTTTGACCTGCTGGGTGTCAGCGAGAAGATGATGCGCGAACGCTTCCTGGCGAAATCGGGCGGCATCATCGTCTGGGATGGCAAAATCAACCAAATTCGCTTCACCAGCTTCGGCTACAACGACCCCGACCGCCTGGGGCTACACGTGGAGCGGGACGTTTTCGACGACATTTTGCTCAAGCACTCGGCCGAGAGCGGGGCGCAGGTCTTTGAGGAAGTGATGGTCAGCCGGGTGGATTTCTCCGACTCGGAGTGGCCGGTGGTTTATTACAACGACCGGCGCGGTGGAACCTTCCGGCAAGGGGGGATCGCCTGCCGTTACGTGATTGACGCCAGTGGACACGCTTCGGTTCTGGCGCGGCAGTTTGGCACGCGCAAGCTGGTGAGCGAAGAAGTCAACTACCTGGGGCTGTGGGGTTACTATCGCGGTGTGTGGTACCTGGGCGTAGACCGTCAGGCCCACCCACCGGAGGATTGCTACAAAGTCAAGCCCGTCACCTTCATCAACTCCTTTGAGGATGGCTGGATTTGGCACATCATCTTGCGCGAAACGACTAGCGTCGGCCTGGTGGTCAATCGGGGACAACTGAAGGGGATGGGCAAGCAGGCCCAGGAACGTTACCTGCGGGAAACCTGTGGAAACTTGCCCTATCTTGGCGAACTGTTGGCCCCCGGTGAGTTTATCGAAGGCTCGATGTTCTTCCGGCCGGACTACTCCTTCTACTCCGAGAAAGTGACCGGGGAAAACTTCTACTGCATTGGCGACGCTGGGGCCTTCGTGGATCCGGTGTTTTCCCAGGGGGTGCAAGCCGCCCTCTTCAACGGCACATTGGCTACCTGGGCCATCTCGTCCTCCTTCAAGACTCCCCACCGGCGATTGGCTTATAGCAAGATCGCCGAGAATATGATGATGCAGTATTATGGCTTCTCCCGCCTGTTGGCCCTGGGCGACTTCGGTGGCGAGGGTGTGGATCCCAAGCTGGTGCAGGCGATGATGCGCTATCTGCCGACGAACGAGTTGGAATTGGCCCTGGCGGCGGCCACCACCACCAGCCG
>JBFMFT010000266.1:0-7402 GCA_040751925.1 Chloroflexota bacterium | reverse complement strand
TGAACGTGGAAGTGACGGAAGAACTGGTGCGCCAGGCGGCCGTCGCTGGCGTGTCCCGCTTCGTCCACGTCAGTACCATCGCCGCCTACGGCCCACCTGACCGCCTGCTCATGGACGAGAGCCATCCGGTTGACCCCCAGCAAAGCTCCACCTACGGCCGCACCAAAGCCGAAGGGGAGTTACGGGCCTTCCAGGTGGCGGCCGAAGTTGGGTTGCCCTTGACGGTCATCCGGCCGGGCATGGTCTATGGGCCGCGCTCGCCCGGCTGGACGGTGCGGATGCTCAAGCTGGTGCAGTCGCGCACGCCGGTGGTCTTTGGCGAGGGCGACGGCCACGCCCACCCCGTTTTCATTGACAACCTGGTGGATGGGCTGCTGCTGGCGGCCACGCGGCCGGAGGCCATCGGCCAGGCTTTTAACTTCGTGGATGCGGCGATTACCTGGCGGGCCTTCTTTGACTATTATGGGGCGATGGCCGGCCGGAAGTCCGTCCGCCTGCCTTTGTGGTTGGCGCGGGTAGGGCTGGCGGTCTACAAGCTGGTGAGCGGCCGGCAGGAGAGCGGCCAGGAGTTGCTCAATTATTACACGATGAAGGCCGTCTATCCCACCGGCAAGGCTGAACAGTTGTTGGGCTACCGGCCGCGCGTGAGTCTGGCCGAAGGAATGGCCCTGGCCGAACGATGGCTGCGCGAGCAGGGCTATCTGTAGAGGAGGGGGATTGGGGAGCAAGGGAACTGAGGGAACTGGGGGGAACTGGGGCAAGTTCCTTGAGTTCCCTCAGTTCCCTAAGTTCCTTCTCGCCGAGTGAACGAGGTTAGAGGAGTTTGATCTGGGTCTTGGGTTTGAGCCTTTTGGCGGCCGGGCTGTATTGGCTGCTGGTGACGACGGAGGGGGTCTACCTCGGCCGGCGGGTGGTGGTGTGGCTCTATGACCTGACGGCCGCCCGCTACGACCGGATCAAGCAGTTTGACGAGGAGGAGGAGCGGTACTTCCTGGCCCGGCCGCTGCTGCAAGCCCTGGTCGGCCGGCCTGCCCCCCGCCTCCTGGACGTAGCCACCGGCACGGGTCGCCTGCCCCTTTGCCTCTTGCATGAGCCAACGTTCAACGGCCGGATCGTGGGGCTGGACGCTTCGCGGCGTATGTTGGGGGTGGCCCTGGGCAAGCTGCGGCCGTTTGGCCGGCGGGCCAGCCTGGTATTGCACCCGGCCGCGCCTCTACCCTTTGCCAACGCTTCCTTTGACTGCGTGACCTGCCTGGAAGCCCTGGAGTTTTTCCCTTCGGATGAGGCAGCCTTGCGGGAGATGGTGCGGGTACTGCGGCCGGGCGGCCTGCTGTTGGTGACCCGGCGGCGCGGCCGGCCGGCCAGGGCCTTCGTGGGGCGTTACCGCTCGGCGGCCGGCTTTACAGCCCTCTTGCAAAGGGTGGGGTTGGTGGAGGTGATGACTACCCCCTGGCAGGTGGATTATGAGCAGGTGTACGCCAGGCGGCCGGCCGGTAGTGGCTGAGTAAACTTTCCCTATGGCAACGTGGTTCGCCACCACATCTGCTCACCATCGCTGATGATTTCAATCGCCCCCAGTTCGTCCGTGCGGAGGACGGCCGCTCCCATCGCCTCCACCCTCTGTAACATCTCTGGGTGGGGATGACCATACTCATTCTCCGCCCCAACCGAAATAACCACAAACTGCGGCCGCACCGCCGCCAGAAAAGGCGCGCCGCTGGAGGAGTTCGAGCCATGATGGCCGGCCTTGAGAACAACGGCCGTCAGGGGGCGGCCACTGGCTAACAGGGCGGCTTCAGCCGCTTCTTCGGCGTCGCCAGTCAAGAGCAGGCTAAAACGGCCATACACCAGCCGCAAAACAATCGAATGGTCGTTGCGGTTGTCAGCGTCAAAAGAAGCGGCCGGGTGAAGCACTTCTATCCGCACCCCATCGCCCATTTCCATCACTTCACCGGCCAGGGCCACGTGGACCGGCGCGTGCGTCTCGGCCGCTTCGTTCAGCAGGGTCGCCATCGGCTCTTCCAAACCGGATTCCCCATTGGTAATAAGCTGCCCCACCTGATACCGTTCCAAAACCCCTGGCAGCCCAGCCGCGTGATCCGCGTCCCCGTGCGTCGCCACCACCAGGTCAATCGCCCTGTCCCAAAAGGGCATCTGGCGGCCGAGGTGGGCGTTAAGCAAGGTCGGATAAAGGCCGCCATCCACCAACAGTTGCCGGCCGCCCGGTGTCTGGATGAAGATGGCGTCCCCTTGTCCTACGTCCAGAAAAACCACGTGCAGGCGGCCGTCGGGTTGAGTTAGCCCCCAGGCCAGCACAATGACCGTGACGGCCGCCCCACTCAACCACAACGCCCATTGGCGGCGCGGTTGCTTGAGCATACTCCCCCACTCCGATCTTATGGCCGGCCCCTGGTGGATCAGCCAGGGCCAAGCCAGCAGCAGAATGTATGCGGCGACCACCCCGGCCGGGCCGAGGCGGGCCGCCACACTGACAAAGGGTAGTTGGGCGAACAGGTGAACCAGGCCAATCGTGTAGGTGAGACCCAGCCAGGCCAGGCGGCCGAAAAGCTGGCCCACCGGCAGGGCCACCAGCCCGCCCAGGACAGCCAATCCACCCGTCGCCATGATCGCCGGCTGGGCCGGTAGAATCAGGGCATTGACCAGCAGGCTGTCAACCGAGAACTGGCCGGAGTAGGCCATGAGCAACGGCGTGGCCCACACCTGAGCCACCAGGGTTACGGCCAAACCACCCACCAATAAGCCCCAGGTCACGCTGGTTGAGCCGGCGCGCGCCCAGGCCGGCCGGTGGGCTTGCGCCCACTCACTCAAACGCCCGGCGTGCAGAATCAGACCCAGGGTGGCGGCAAAACTGAGTTGAAAGCTAATACTCCACAGGATGAAGGGTTGTAATAGGGTCATCAGCCAGGCGGCTGTCATCAGGGAAGCCAGGGTAAAGGTCGGCCGGCCGAGTAAGCGCGTGGGGATCAGATAAAAAGCAGCCAGGAAAGCCGCCCGCAGCGCGCTGGCGTCGTTGCCCACTATTACCACAAATGGGGCGATAGCCACCAACGCGCCCACGACCGCCCAACGCCGACCCAGCAACGGTTCAGCCAGAACAGTCACGGCCGCCACCAACACCGCCACGTTATAGCCCGACACGACCAGCAGGTGGCTGGTACCCGTTCGCCTGAACTCGCCGAGCAGGTCTATGGGAATTGCCCGCTCTGTGCCTAGCAGGATGCCGCTCAAGACGGCCGCCTGGGGGTCTGGCAGCAAGCGATTCAGCGTCGCCAGGGCGCGGGCCTTGAGGTCATACAGGGCGTGGAGAAAGGGATGGCCGTTACCCTCCGACAAGACGACCGGCCGCGTGAAACCCAGGCAACTTTGATACCCTTGCCAATAAAAGTAACGCGGGCAGAAAGGGTTATCGTCGGCCGGTTCGCTCAAACGGCCCACGACCCGCACCCTCGCCCCATAGGGAATGACCGGAAAACGAGGCGTCGTGACCCGCACGTCGCCGGTCACCGGCCGCCCCTGGCCGCCCGGCCGCGTTACCTGCTCCACCCGCAGGCGCAGCGTCACTGAACGGTCGCTGACCTGTGGCTCGGCCGCCACCATTCCAGTTATCACCACCTCATCGTGGCCGTTGTAATAGCCAATTTGGGAGGGCGCAGCCGGGGGCAGGGCCGCCTGAAAACGGGCCGCGCCCAAAGCCAGGCAACCCGCGCAAACCAGACCCAGGCGCAGGCGCGGCCGCTGGCGAAAGATGACAGCCGCCAGCAAGCAGACGGCCGCGCTGCCAAGCCAGGCGGCATGGCCTACACTACTGAACTGTCCGGCCAGCCATATCCCCGCTAACCAGGCCAGAGACAAATAGACGATAGTCACAGCCCGCTCAGTATAGCGTAATAACCCCCGCATCGTAAACATCCGATTAACCCTGTTGATTGTGACGAACGTCATTACGAAGTCGTGACAATTGTCACTTGCATTTCCAGTGTCCATCGGCTTGTTGGTCTCGGTGGTGTGGATGACTATGCTAGGGATTGGCACGCCCATCACTTCTCTAGCCTACCCCGGCCCATATCCGCCACCCAGTATGGCTGAAACGATTGTCTGGCAACCCACCCCCGGTCAAGGAGAGGCTACACCATGGCCATCTCCTACACCTCACTCATTTCCTCCACCAGATGGCCCCCGACAGGGTGTAGCCGCGGCAATGGATAACGCTTCACTTTCAGACAGGCATAATTTCGGTAGCTGGGGGTACTATTGGCATATCGTTGTGCCTAACCCATATCCTACCAACGTAGCTGGTTGATTTTGTGGAGGCTTATCGGGACATAACAGAGGATCGGTTAGGCACAGCCTATGACCCTCCTCGCACTGGTTGGCACTTCCACATCTATCCAGAAATAGTCCCAGTGGGATGGCCCGATCCCAATGATCCTGAAAATGGCTGCGACACCCATTGGGCTGTTAACAGCGAGCGTTTGAGTTTCGACAACTGGCGTCAAGATGCCCTGAATATATTGGGGTTTGTGTGGGCTTATGGCGCGCCGACTGATGAAATTTGGGTAACCGAGACAGGTTGCCTGCCCGGAGACGTTACCAACTGTGGGCAAGCTGGCTTTATGTTCGATTACACAGGCGCGCTCACTGGTTGGTTCAATAATGAGGGTCGGTGGGTTGATCGCTATGCCTGGTATACTGACTGGAATGAAAACACGTACTTCGATGACACTTTTTTGTATTCCAGCATTGACCCGTCACTTGTCCGATCGGTATTGGGCGATTATTATTCGCAGATTGAGCCAGCATCTACTATTCCGTTACCCTGGCCCACCACCTTCATTTATATGCCCTTGGTAAAGCAGTGATAGGCAGTGAAAAAATGAGTGCTGATGCACAGAAAAAACCATTACGAGTTGTATTCTGTATGACGGCGGTGTTCATCAGTTTACTCTTCCTAGTGATCTGCCTGTCTGTGCCGACTTGGGCCGGCCAGGAGCCACCGAAAGACTTGCCACCAGAGTGGATCGAGTTCCCTATCATACAAGGCCAGATCGCACACGTGGATGTTTACGAACAGACGGTCACCTGGTCACAAGGCGCTTGGTCAGGTCTGCCTCCACCATGCACGCAGACCGAGACCACCTTGCCCGAACTGGACTGGGACATCTGCCTTTACGACACACAGACCAGCGAAATGACCGATACTATGAGTTCCGGTAATATGAACCAGTGGCCACGCCTGGACGGAGATTGGCTGGTCTGGCGCCGAGGGTTTAAGTCACGTTCTGTTCTCGCCAAGAATCTGGTGACAGGTCAGGAGATAACTCTCCCTCGCGATCCGATTGTTCCACAACCAGACACACCTAACATTCACGGCCCCCTGGTTGTCTATCGAGATTTCGCTGTGCTGCCACCTCATTATAACCTGGCTGAAAAGATAGTCGTCTATGATCTGATAAGCCAGCAGTTTATGACAATTACCGTGAGCCTGGATTACTACGTCAACTACCCTGACGTTTATAGTCAAACGGTGGTCTGGCAGCAAGCACCTACCGCTACCCTGGATTTTGACATCGTAGGCTATGACCTGACCAGTCAGGGTGTCTTTACCATCAGTGCCCAGCCGGGCAATGAACTCTATCCTCGCATTGACGGTTCCGTCGTTGTCTGGGACTGGAATGGGGACATCTACGGTTACGATCTGGACACCGGCCGACGCTTAACCATTACCCAGGCGGCCGGCACGCAAACCTGGCCGGCCGTCTCCGGCGACCTGGTGGTGTGGATGGATGACCGCAACGGCGGCCAATGGGATGTTTATGCCTACGATCTGGCTACCAGCCAGGAGGAGCAGGTAACAGATAGCCCCATCAACGAGGGTTGGCCGGCCGTGTGGGGCAACCTGGTGGCCTGGGACGCGGAAGGCACGGGCGTCTACGCCGCCCGTCGCATGACCGATTTCCGCTTCATGCCCCTCGTCCGGCGCTGACCGGTCAGTCGTCAGTTAGGCCAAGTAATCGGCAATTACGAATTACCTATTACCAATTACTCCAATAACCTCTCCTCGTAGATGCGCCGGATCGTCACCTCGATGTCCGGCTCGCGCACGGCCAGGTCGCGGATGCGGTAACGGCCGGAGAGACGGCCGATCAACTCTGAGGCTGTCACCATCTCCCGCCGAAATTGGTAAGTGACACGCGACCCCTCCCGCCCAATCACCTCCGCTCCTTCCACTCCCACCTCCTCGTACTCCTGGGCCAAATCCACAACCAGTTCCCGCGTGTCCTCAAAACGATCGCGCAGACTGTCTAGCCGGCCGTCATAAAGCAGGCGGCCGTGATCAATGATCATCACCCGCTCGCACAGCTTCTCCACGTCTGACAAATCGTGCGTGGTCAGGATGATGGTCGTCCCGCGCTCCTGGTTGACGTGGCGGATGAACTGGCGGATGCGCTCTTTCGCCACCACGTCCAGGCCAATCGTCGGCTCGTCCAGAAAAAGCAACAGCGGGTCGTGCAGCAGGGCGGCGCATAAGTCCGCCCGCATCCGTTGGCCTAGGGAGAGGGAGCGCACCGGCGTCTGCAAGAAGTCGTCCAGACTCAGTAACTCGCGGAACTCGGCCAGGTTTTGCTGGAAGCGGCCGGCCGGAATCCGATAAATGTGCTGCAAGAGGTCTAGCGACTCGATGACCGGCAAATCCCACCACAAGGTGGTGCGTTGGCCGAAGACCGCCCCAATCTGGGCCACGTATGGCCGCCGCTCGCGCCAGGGGACACGGCCGTTCACCCGTAGCTCCCCACCCGATGGCACCAGCAGCCCGGTCAGCATCTTGAGGGTGGTGGATTTGCCCGCCCCATTCGGTCCCAGGTAGCCGACCAGTTCACCCGGCCGCACCGCGAAACTAATCCCATCCACCGCCCGCACCAGGCGGTACTCCCGCGTGACCAGATTCCGCAGCGCGCCCAGGCCGCCCCGGTGGTGTCTGTAGACCTTGAAGTGCTTCTGCAGATTGGTGACGGTGATAATGGACATGGTTGGTAATTGGTAATTGGGAATTGGTAATTGGTAATTCAGCCGACCTTCAATTACCAATAACCAATAACCAATTACTCTCTTACGTGCCGGTACTCTGGTAGTGCCGGACGCCAAAACGCCAGAACAGGAGGGCCAGAGTGAGAACACCCAGGCCAACTACCGGGGCCAGGAAGGGGGCGACGGCCGGTAATCCCAACGGATCCGGCTTGTCCAGAAAATAGAGGGCCGGGTAGTAGTTGAGAAAGATGGCCGGCACGACGAAGGTAAAGAAGCGGCGCAGCCACCCCTGGTAGATGCTCATGGGGTAGGACATCATCTCACTGCCGCCGTAAGTGAAGATGTTGACGACCTC
>JBFMFT010000265.1:0-7441 GCA_040751925.1 Chloroflexota bacterium | reverse complement strand
CGTCCACTTGCAATACCATAGTTACCTCCAGGAACAATGAACAATGAACAATGGACAATGAACAATGAACAATGAACAATGAACGATGAACAATGAACGATGAACAACACCTGTTCACTGTTCGTTGGTATAAAAAGGCCGGTTGATCCCCACTAGACCAACCGGCCGTCGTTACTCCGGTTCGATAGAGAAGTGTAGGGGGAAGCCTTCTAGTCCGGCGGCGAAGTGGGCCTTACCCACCCGGCGTTTCGCTTCGGGCAGGGGCAGGCTGGCGACGTAGGCCATGCCCCATGTGTGGGCCGTCCAGGTTACGTGTTCGGCCATCAGGTGAGGGAGTTGGAAGACGTTGAGCAGGATGAGAATGACGAAGTCGTAAGGGGTGACGTCGTCGTTATGCACAATGACCCTGGCCTTTTGCCCGTCGGCCCGGTCTACGAGAGAATCGCGTTCTTGCTCGGTCGTGCGTTCAGTATCCAGTCCTAAATCGTTGGCGACTATAGCTTGCTGTCCTTTCTTAACTATTGTACCTTAACGCCAGAAGGGTTGGCAAGCTGCGTTTTGCTGTTATACTACACTGGTCTGTTCATGTGGGATATTACAACAATACTCTAGGAGGATGACCATGAAAGTATCCTGTTTGCAAGATAACCTGGCAAAAGGGCTGGGCATCGTCGGCCGGGCCGTTAGCACTCGCTCCACCCTGCCTGTCCTGGCGAACGTGCTGATGGCGACCGACGACAGCCGCCTCAAGCTCTCGGCCACCAATCTGGAAATTGCCATTACCTGCTGGATTGGGGCGAAGGTGGAAACGGAAGGGGCGGTTACTGTACCGGCCCGCACGATTAACGATCTGGTAGCTGCCCTGCCGCCCGAGCAGGTGATGATGAGCCTAACCGAGCGCACGCAGACCCTTCGCCTGGCCTGCGGCCGTACCGTCGCCAATGTCAAGGGGATTGACGCCCAGGAGTTCCCCATTGCCCCCCAGAGTGGAGGAGACAACCGGGTGCGCCTGGATACAGGGACTTTTCGGAGCATGATTAACCAGGTGGCCTTTGCCGCCGCTGCCGACGACACGCGGCCGACCCTCACCGGCGTCTCCACTCGCTTCGAGGGGCAGCAGATCAGCATGGTCGCCACCGATGGCTTCCGCCTCTCTATGCGCTCGGCCGACCTGCCAGAGCCGGTGAGCCGGCCGGCGGCCGTCATTGTGCCGGCTCGCGCCCTCAGCGAGTTGTCGCGTATTATGGGTGATGACAATGAGGCGGTCTACGTGAGCCTGCCCGAAGGGCGCAACCAGATCATCTTTGAAATGAACAACGTTGTGCTGGTCTCCCAGTTGATTGAGGGAGCTTTCCCCGATTTCCAGGCCATCATCCCTCGCCGCTTCAATACCCAGGCGACCCTGACAACGGCCGACTTTCGTAAGGCTTGCAAAACGGTGGACATTTTCGCCCGCGAATCGAACCACTCGGCGCGCATCGTGATCGAGCCGGGCAGCAGCGCGCTGGAAACGGGTTACGCAACCATTGCCGCCACCAGTGTGGAAACAGGGGACAATGAGGTGCAGTTGGACGCGGCCGTGGAGGGTGGGGCGGTGGAAGTGGCCTTCAACGTGAAGTTTTTATCTGACGTGCTGAACGTCATTGATACCCCCCAGGTCGTCCTGGCTTCCAATTCGCCGGTGGAGCCGGGTGTGCTGCGGCCGGTGGGCAAGGACGACTTTACCCACGTTATTATGCCCATGCACTCCGGCCGGTAGGCAATCGTGTAGCGCAAGCCGCCGGCTGGCGGGCCACGGTATAAGTAGAGAATGGTGTATAATGAAGGTAGTTAGGAGGCTCAAGCGATGACTACTCTAGAAACTCAAGTGATACCTCCACCGGCCGCCGCCTGGGATGTCGCACCGGCCAACGGCCGCCTTCGCTGGCGCGACTGGCCGGTGATTGCGATTGACCTGCCGGTGCTCTACGAGGATGAGGGGCTAGAAGAAATGGGCGACCACAGCCGACACACGAAAACCATCAACTTTCTCTACAATGGGTTGAGAAGTCACCTGGCCAGGTTGTTTAACCATCACGTCCACGCTAACCTGAATGTTCATTACCACCCCCTCGACAAAAAAGCCTACGTTTCACCAGATATTCTGGTCATTGTGGCTGCTTTGCCACCTGATGCGGAGCTTGGCGCCTACCGGGTTGGAGAAGACGGGCCGGCCCCGGTCCTGGTAATTGAAGTTTTGTCGGAGCGAACGTACCAACAGCAAGACCTGAGTCCCACCGGCAAGCCTGTGATCTACGGGAGGATGGGCGTGCAAGAGTACATCCTGGTCGACGTAAGCGGAGAGTTTCTGCCGGAGCGGTTGCTGCTTAAACGCTTACGGCCCGGCCAACAGGACGCTCATGACCGTCCGGTCTGGCAAGACGAGCAGGACGAGGATGGCGGTGTGACCAGCCAACTTGGTTTTCGACTGATCATTGAGTGGGATGACCAGGTTCGTGTTCTCGACGCGGCAACCGGCCGCCGTTATCTGCGACCCACGGAAGCGGAAGCAGCCCTACAGGAAGCTGAACGACGGGCGGCCGAATTAGCCGCCCGCCTGGCCGCTTTGGAAAAGACCTGACAGGTTTTCAGAAACCTGTCAGGTCTGAAATGTTCCCGACTATCGGTGGTAGGCAGGCGGCCGGGCGGGAGTATACTCAATCCGCCGTACCGCCCCCTCGTAAAAGTCCACGTAGAACAGGTCGCCGGCCGGGCCAGTCTTCAAGTCTACAACATTGATTTCGCGGACGAAGAGGCGCCGTCGGTTCGGGTTCGGTTCACCGTTTCCGCCACGAGCCATCAGCCAAATGCAACGCCGGCTCAAGTCAGCAAAGAACAAGGCTCCCCGCAGTTGGGCCGGATAGTCGCCGCTCTCGTAGAAAACCAGCCCTGAAATGACCGAACTACCCACCGGGCAGCCGTCGCCGGCCACTACGTGTTCCAGGTGGTGGTAGGCGTAGCGCGGCGGTGTCACTGCGTTTGGCTCACCGTAGAGCGTTTCGCAGATGGTGATGTTGGTGCTGTCGTAGCTAGTCTGGCGGCCGCTCCCCTCATAGCAGGGCCAGCCAAAGTTCTCCACCACACTATCGTTGGCATCATTCAATCGGTTGATTTCCTCCCAGTCGCTCCAGCCCACGTCGCCAATCCATAGCTGGTCGGTGGCCGGCCGCAAGGCGAAGCGATAGGGATTCCTCATGCCATAGGCGATGACCCGGTCATCGTCGGCAACGTCGCCGCCGTAAAGGGGATTATCGGCTAGGGCTTCGCCGGTAGCTGGGTCTACCCGCAAGATGGCCCCGTTCAGTGCGGTAGCGTCGGCGGCCGTCCGCAAATCCTGGCTTCGTAAGGCCCCGCCTTCGGCCGTAGCGGGTGGGTTAGACCCCAATGGGTCAGCGCAAGGATTCCCACCAAGCTGACCATAATCCACTTCGCCGAAGCTGGCCCCATCACCGCCGCCCACGTACAACGCCCCATCCGCGCCGAAGGTCAGCGTGCCGATGGAATGGCTGGGGAATTGCTGGCACCAATCCTCAATCAACACCTCTTCGACACCACCCTGTTGCACCCGGGATAGGCGGCCGCCGACGGTACAGCCATTACCCAGGGGGTCGGCGCAATCGTCGTTGAAAACGGGTGGGGGATGGCCAATAGGCGCGTCGAGGGTGTAGAGAACGTAGATGTAAGGATTGGCCGGGTAATTGGGGTCTACGGCCAGCCCCAGCAGGCCGCGATCCCAATAGTCGTGGACGTTGGTTCGCAAATCGGCGAAGATGGTGGCGGTGGGGTCGTTGAGGCCATCGTAGACCTTCACCAGACCGCTTTTTTCGCCGACGAAGACCTGACCATTGGGGGCGAAGGCTAACACGGTGGGTGAAGACAGGCCGCTAAAGATGGTCGTCTCGGAAAAACCAGGCGGGTAGATGGGCAAGCTGGCCGGCTGGGCCACTTCGGGGAACAGTTCGCCCCGGCCGCCCGGCCGCTCACCGGCCAGGGTCGTAGCAACCGGAATCAGCGAGAGCAGAAACAGTAACAGGCAGAGCGCAGGTATCCGTTTTCTCATGGCAATTGTCTCCTGATGGCTAGTGAATGGGTGAAATGTGAACTTGGCACGGTTCGCTTCCAGGAATCAACGGAACGGATTACTGTCCACGAATTGCCCGGAACAGATCGAACGGAATTATCCCCCAATCCCCTAATCCCCGCTATACAAATAAGCCAGCCCCCGGCCGAGCGTTCCCCGCCACAAACCCCAGCTATGACCCTCCGGCCGCTCCTCGTAGCGGAAATCGTAGAAACGACCCTGTAACAACTCCACCAACCGCCGGTTGGCCGCCAGTAAATTCCCCACCTGGCTATCGCCGCCGACGGCCGTCTCATACGTTCCGACTGCCAGATACAAACGCACGGGCAAGGTATCTTGCTGGCGCAGCCGGTTGATTACCGCGTCATCATCTAATGAGTAGGCCCCCGATTGTCCCAGGGCCAGGCCAAAGGCATCCGGCCGGCTGACTGCGGCATAGACCGCCGCCAGGCCGCCCATTGAGGCCCCGGCCGTGCCAGTGCGCGCTGGGCTAGGGTCTGTGTCATAGGTGTCCTGCACGAAGGGAACTATTTCGTCGGCCAGAAAGGCCACGTAGGCGTCATTCCGGTTGTATTCCAGGTCGCGCTGAATGGGCGGCACAAATACAGCCAACAGAGGGGGAATGAACCGTTCGGCAATGAGCCGGTCGAGAATCGCCGGAGTGTCAATCAGCGTAACATAGTCGCCGCCGTCGTGGAAGACGACGGTGGGCAGCCTGGCCCCGACCAATTGACCAGGTGGCGTATAGACGTAGAACGTGCGTGTTTGGCCCAAGCTAACGCTGTCCAGGGTGTGCTGGGTGAGCGTTCCGGCCGGAACTTGCCCCGTCTCACCGGCCGCCACGACCCCTGGCGGCGTTTGGTAGGCGGGCATGACCAGTTCCGAGTTTGGGCCGAAGCCGCCCATGATCGTTTGCGGATTCAGGGGGTCTAATTGCCAATTCTGCCCGTCTATAACGAATTTATAGTCCAGGCGGGCATCGGCCTCGTATTCGGCCGCCAGATACCACAGGTCTGTGCCGGCAAGGTGGGTCATGGTGGGCGAGTGACCGGCGTCCCAGCCGGTCATGTCGCCCACCACCTGGGCTTTTTGACCGACGCCTTGCCACAAGAAGATGGCCTGGTTGCCGTTGGTGATGGGGGCGGCCGGTAGCTGGGCCAGGTAGCGGTTGACCAGGTATTGCCGATCCGCCTGTTTGCTGCCTTCGACTTCGGCGAGAAAGGCCTGGAAACCGGCCGCGCTGTCTGGGAGTGGTGTCGGAGCAGCCGTCGGCTGAGACTCTGTCGTGACGACGGTACCCGCCGACGGTGTAGTTGCATAGGGCGCTGGTTGCCACCGGCAACCGACCAGGCTGCCCAACCCCACTAGCGCGCATAGAATGAGAAATTTCTTGCCTAAAAACATGATTTGCACCTTGACATCGAACGCCTGTTCGTGGTATACTCAGAACAAATGAGCGATGTATTATTGCCGGGCAACCGGCTGTGGGGCTATTAGTCCCAGGAGGCAGAAGTATGGCCGACAAAGAAGCCCTATCTGACCGTCAGCAGGGCATATTAAACTACATCTGGCGTTATACGCAAGAGAGGGGCCGGCCGCCCACCATCCGCGAGATCGGGCAGGAAGTCAAGATCAGTTCCACCTCGGTTGTCAATTACAACCTGACCAAGCTCAAGGAGAAGGGCTACCTGGCCCGCGACGCCGACGTTTCGCGGGGCTTGCGCCTCACCGACAAGGCTACGCAGATTTATGAGGCAGTACGGAACACTGTGCGCGGCCTGGTGCGCGTCCCCTTGCTCGGCGACATCGTTGCCAGCCAGCCCATCGAAGTCGGCCACGACACCCCCTTTTCGCGGTACGACGAGGAAGACGCCATTGATCTCAGTTCGGCCATGCTCCCCGGCAAAACCGATGACCTGTTTGCCTTGCGGGTGCGTGGTGACTCAATGATTGACGCGATGGTCAATGACGGCGACATCGTCATCATGCGTCGGCAGGAGACCGCCCGCAACGGCGATATGGTGGCTGTCTGGTTGACCCCTGGCGATACGACCACCCTCAAGTATTTCCATCACGAGGGTGACCGCATCCGGCTGCAACCGGCTAACCCAACCATGGGGCCGATCTATGTGGCTCCGGCCAACGTGCGTATCCAGGGCAAGGTGATGATGGTGTTCCGCCAGACCGCCTGAAAGCCCTATGATTGTCGCATAATGTAGGTTGAAATATGTTGTGGGCGGCCGTCCGGTCGCCTTTTTTAACCCAACGGAATAGAACACTTGTTCTTTACTAATCTGCCGCCGAATAACTTGAGCCAAACCTGACGGGTTTTTGGAAACCTGTCAGGCCTGGCAGGTGAAGATTATGTCTCTCATGCAAGGACTGAAACAAGAGTTGATGACTACCTTACGGGTGCAAGACGTTCGACTGCACCGGCAGGACGGCCGTTGGCGGTTGGAGTGGCAGCGGCCGTCTGCGCCGGCCGGTCTGTCGCTCTTGACCCTGCTGAATGACCTGCCCAGTTTGCCGCCCCTGACGGCCGCGCTGGGTCAGGCTGACGATGGGCAACCTGTTTTGCTTGACCTTCGTTCCGACCCATCCCCGCACCTGTTAGTGGCCGGTGGGCCGGCGGCCGGTAAAACGACCCTGCTGCGAGCCATCGCCCTATCCCTGGCCCTGAGCAACCCCCAAGCCCAGTTGCAGATGCTTCTACTTGAACTGGCCGGTGTAAGAGGCCCGGCCGCCAGGCGAGGGCCGGCCTTGGCCGATCTGAACGATTTGCCGCACTTACTGGCCCCGGCGATTAGCGACCCTTCCGAGGCGATGGAGGCCCTGCGCTTCCTGGTCAGCGAAATGGCCTACCGGCGCGAGCAGAACCTGACCACGCCGGCCATTATCACTTTGATTGACGACGTGGCTGACCTGTGGCCGGCCGGCGGCGAAGAGGCCGGCCAAGCCTTAAGCCAACTGTTGCAACGAGGGGCGGCAGTGGGTATCCATTTAGTCCTCAGCACCAGCCGGCCGACAGCCGCTGTTCTGGGTCACACCTTCAAAACCCTGTTGCCAGCCCGCGTCGTCGGCCGCGTTGCCGACGCTCGTGAAGCCAGGACGGCCAGCGGCCGGCTCCACTCGCAGGCTGAGTTTCTGGCCGGCAAGGGCGACTTTGCCGCCATCCTGGGCGACAAGTTAGTCTATTTCCAGGGCGTGTTCGTGAGCGACCATGACCTGGCGGCCGGCCTCCAACACCTGCATCGCCATCGCAAGAACGTCCTAGTGGCTGGCGTGTTAACATAAAAAAGAAAGGGGGCCAAAAAAGTGAAC